>NZ_JBFOEY010000003.1:0-347825 GCF_040886985.1 Enterococcus sp. C76
AAAGATGAACTAGAAATAGTTCATCTTTTTTTATTTTTATTAAGTTAAAGAACGGATTCAATTGCAGTAGTCATTTTCAATGGAGAAGTTTGTGGTGCAAATCGTTCAATTACTATTCCATTTCGATCAATCAAAAATTTAGTGAAATTCCATTTTATGGCTTTAGTGACCGTACCAGGAGCTTCATTTTTAAGATAAGTAAAAAGAGGATCTGTATTTTCTCCATTTACATCAATCAATTGATGCATAGGGAAGGTAACGCCATAAGTGGCTTTACAAGCTTCTGCGGCTTCAGTCGCTGAAGCTAGTTCTTGTTTAAATTGATTCGAAGGAAAGCCTAATATAACCAAACCTTGTGACTGATAAGTTTGATAAAGTTTTTCTAATTGCTCGAATTGCGGTGCTAGGCCGCATTTTGTTGCAGTATTGACGATGATTATTGGTTTGCCGGCATATTTTTCCAATGAATAAACTGTGCCGTCTTCTAAAGCAACTTCAAAATTATAGATAGACATAAAATTTTCTCCTTTCTATTATATGATAAAAAGAGTGCTAAACTGAAAACTAGCTATTTGTTTTCTCGTTTAGTACTCTTTTCAGACAATAAATAGTTAATAAAACGACTACGAAGATAAGATAGCTTTATTGCTTCTCACCTTTACGTTCTTTTAGAAACTATGCTTCTACTTCAGACCATTCATCGCGTTTTGCTAAAAATTCACGAGCTAAGGCTTGTGCACCTTCTAATGTATGGCTAGCAGCCCAGCCGCATTGTGTTTCATTGCTTGCTGGTACTTCAGTAGCTTCAAGGACATCTTTCATTGTTGCTTCCAGAACATCTAAAATATCTTCGTAACTTTCATGATTCAATACAGTCAAGTAAAATCCTGTTTGGCATCCCATTGGTGACCAGTCTACGATATAATCTGCATGATTACGGATTAGTTCAGCAGTCAAGTGTTCCAATGAATGCAGACTTGGCATATCCATGTGTTCTTTATTTGGTTGTTTAAAGCGGACGTCGTATTTAATGATGACATCGCCATGTGCACCTGTTTTTCGATCGGCTACACGTACATAAGGTGCTTTGACTTTCGTATGGTCAAGATTAAAACTTTCGACATTCATTCTCATTTATAAGACTCCTATCTATTTGTTCATTTGTTTTGATGTTTTCCACTAAAGAATTATTTAGTGAAATTTACAAAAACGTCTTTCTACTTGATTCTAACACTTATCGTTTCCAAGGTGTAGCAATCTGAAATATTTTTTAGATTTTTCTGCTAAACCGTTTATGCGGACTTTCTAGTTCTTGATTGTGTCAAATGCCTGAGCTAAATCGTTTATGAGATCCTGACCATACTCAATTCCTACAGAAAGACGGATCAAGCCGTCCTTTATGCCAGCCTCTTCACGTTTTTCTTTTGGAATAGACGCATGAGTCATGACAGAGGGAATTTCTACTAAACTTTCTACGCCACCTAAACTTTCTGCTAAAGTAAATAGTTGGAGAGATTCAACAAAAGGAATAGCAGTTGCTTCATTTTTTAAAGTAAAAGAAACCATTCCGCTAAAGCCACTCATTTGTTGCTTAGCAATTCCATAAAGTTCATGATCGGGTAATCCTGGATAGTAGACCTTTTCTACTGCTGGATGAGAGAAAAGAAAATCAGCTACTGCAAAAGCATTTTTTTGATGTTCCTCCATACGAACACTTAGAGTCTTGATTCCACGCTGAAGTAACCAGCTATCTTGAGGACCAAGAACGGCACCGATAGCATTTTGATAAAATCCGATCTGCTCGGCCAGCTCTTTATGTCTAGTTGTCACTAGACCAGCTACTACATCGCTGTGTCCGCCTAGATATTTGGTGCCGCTGTGGACAACGATATCAGAACCAAGATCTAATGGTCTTTGAAAATAAGGAGTAGCAAATGTATTGTCAGCAATAACTATCAATCCATGTCGATGAGCCAGAGTGGCACTTTTTTCTAAATCAGTAATCTTTAGAAGTGGATTGCTAGGTGTTTCAAGATAAAGTGCTTTTGTATTGGGTTGGATGGATTGTTCTATTTTATCAAGATTGCTCGTATCTATGATCGTGTACTCGAGACCATTTTTAGTAAGAACCTTGTCAAATAGACGGAATGTTCCTCCATAGACATCATCTCCTAATAAGATATGATCGCCAGCTTCAAAAAGAGAAAAAACGGCATGAATCCCAGAAAGACCAGAAGAAAAAGCGAATCCTCGAACACCCCCTTCCAAATCAGCAATCAGTTCTTCCAATGCAAAACGAGTAGGATTACCAGATCTTGAATATTCATATTGTTTAGGATGACCGACTCCATCTTGCCGATAAGTGGATGTTTGATAAATAGGTACACTGACAGCTCCTGTTGTGGAATCTTCACTGATGCCTCCGTGGATCAATTTTGTTTGAATGTGCATGTTTCTTTCCTCCTATAAGTAAATGTTTTTTGATAAATAGCGGTCTGCTGCGTCTGGAAAAATCGTAACGACACGATGACCAGGTGGTAAACGACGAATTTCTCTTAATGCTGCTGCAAAAGCCGCACCACTCGAACTTCCAACTAATAGTCCTTGTTCTCGTGCTAATTGCCTAGTATAGTTAAACCCTTCTATATCAGAGATTGTCTCGATCTGATCGATTGAAAGGGGAGAAAGAAACGGCGGAATGAATTCTACACCGATACCCTCAATTTCATGAGGGGCTGGATCTCCGCCATTTAACACAGAGCCCTCTGGTTCTACACCGATTATTCGAATGTCGGGATATTTTTCTTTCAAAAAGGTAGAAGTTCCAGCAAAGGTTCCACCGCTACCGATCCCCGCCACAAAACTATGGATATCTTCTTTGATTTCATGAAAGATTTCCGGTCCTAACGTATGATAGTAAGCAGCGGGGTTATCTTTATTTTCAAATTGAAGAGGCAGATAGCTGTTCGATATCTCTTCTGCAAGTTTTTTACTTTTGCTGATGGCACCGACGATTCCTTTCTCACTAGGAGAATGGATGATCTTTGCTCCCAATGCTTTCATCAATTGTTGTTTTTCTAAGCTGAACTTCTCTGGAACAACAAAAATCGTTCTTAACTGATGCGTGAGTGCGGCCAGAGCAATCCCAATCCCTGTGTTTCCGGCAGTCGGCTCGATGATCGTCGTTTTTTCATTGATTTTTCCTTGGGCAAGTCCTTCTTTGATTAAATAACTGCCCAATCGATCTTTGATACTTCCTCCTGGATTTAAATATTCCAGTTTTGCATAAATAGCAGAACCTTTAGGCATAGAATAGTGCTGATTGTCAAAGCGATAAAGCGGTGTAGAACCAATAGCTTCTGTAATTGTCGAGATAATCATATGGACCTCCTAAAAAAGATAATAAAAAAAGGAGCTGACTATTAAATCAGCTCCTTGAAAGACATAGAGAAAAATTGAGTAGACAAAAAGGTAAGTTATCTGGTACTCATTCTATGAAGGGCAATTAATAGACATGACAAATAGTATGCTGCTTTTACGCACCATACAACAGCAACGATTCAATTGTTTTTGGTTGCTGACTGTCATGTGTATCCCTCCAAGTAAAATTTTTATTAACGATAGCATGAAAAAAAATAAAAGTCAAAGGCTTGAAAGGAAAAAATTTTCGATAGTATCGTTTACCCGTGTTTATTTTTTTGACAAATAGTCATGAAACCTTAAAAGATAGAGAATACTCTAGTTTTCTGACCGGTTGTCTGATACAATAAAGTTGATTATGATAAAGAAAAGAAGGAGCAAAAATAATGATCTCAGCAAGTGATTTAAGAGCCGGTATGACATTCGTTCAAGACGGTAAATTGATTAAAGTTCTGGATGCAAGCCACCATAAACCTGGTAAAGGAAATACAGTTATGCGTATGAAACTGAAAGATGTCCGTTCAGGCGCAACATACGACACAACATTCAGACCAGAAGAAAAATTTGAAAAAGCACATATCGACACAAAACCTGTGCAATATTTGTACACGATGGACGATACAGCTTTCTTCATGGATTTGGAAACATATGAACAATATGAAATTCCTGTAGAAACAGTAGAAGAAGAAATGAAATATATCCTAGAAAACATGGAAGTAAAAATCCAATTCTTCGGTAGCGAAGTTATCGGTGTTCAATTACCAACAACTGTCGTGTTGCGTGTCGTGGAAACACAACCTTCAATCAAAGGTGCAACAGTTACTGGTTCAGGTAAACCAGCGACAATGGAAACTGGCTTAGTGGTCAATGTTCCTGACTTCATCGAAACAGATGAATTATTGGAAATCAATACAGCAGAAGGTTCTTATGTAAAACGTGCGTCAAAATAATGAGCTGACGAATTGATAAGAAGTTGAATAACATAGCTTGACCTCTTGAAAAGTGGATCATCCGATCTGCCTTTCAAGAGGTTTTTTGTAGAATCAGCCGATTGAAAAATAAAAAAGTATTTGTTTTATTTACACTTTGAAATACAATTTAATTGAAAGATGTGATCTGTCGAATATTTTGAAAGAGAGGAATCTTTATGGGATTCATCCTATTACTGTTTTTTTATCTTTTGATTTTTTTGTTGTGGGCAATAATTGTAACGCTTGCATTTCCAGAAGTGGCTTTGTACATAATTGTTGTTTTGTTTTCGATGTTCCTTCCGAATGAAATAGGTGGGCGATATATTGAATTATTGGAATTTTTTCAGCCTATCATCCATTATTTTCAACGATTTACAGAAGCGCATCTATCTGTAAAATTATTTATTCTTTTAAGCATTCCACTGAGTTACCTGCTGTTGTCTAGTCTATTACAATTTTATGGTATTTATCCATTGCAGATCATAGGATCATGTATGACGATAGTTACTGTTTTTTATTTATTAAATGTTATTTTTCAATTAGCTTTGATTTGGAATATTTTGTTGACAGTTCCGATCTCTCTCGTAGCAATTGGTATCCGTTTAGTTGTTTATCATTCTTTGAATAAGTATTTTCGTAAGTGTACGTATTTATTCACTTTTTTACTCAAAGAAAAAAATGAAAAGAAAGATACTTCTGAGCATACGCAACAATCATCTGATCAAAATAGGAACAACGAAAAAACTTCTTTAGTAATCAACGAGCCTTTTGAACTGGAAGCTTATTTTAGGCTGATCTTAGGTGTAGATGAACAGGCAACAAAAGAAGAGATCAAACATGCCTATCGACAAAAAGTCATGAAGTATCATCCAGATAAATCCGTAGAAGAAAATGCGAAAGAAAAGTACGAAGAGATTATCGAAGCCTATAAATATTTGAAATAGTTTCAAATTGCCATGTTTCCTTTTATTTTCCTACTGCTTGTATAACCAAGACAGCGTTTTCTTTCTCTTTATATTAAAATAATAATATAATTAAATTAGTTTAAAAAGAGAAAACGGAGGCTGAATAATGGAGAAGCATACGACGAAAGAGACACAGAAAGAAAATAGCAACGTAAAAAAACAATTGAACTTTGCGGATAATCATGAATTTATGTTAGCTAGCCAGAATTGTGTCGCTCCCTTTAACCATTTAGAGATTATTCAAGACGGAAAAGTTATATGGAGCCAGAAAGCTTATGCATTTTTAGAAGAGGAATGTCCAAACTGTGCGAATCCAAGTCTTTGGGAAAATGCGCGATGTAACCATCAAACGGGTCTCTTTCGTGTCACTGAGCAAATCTTTCAGTTACGGGGATTTGATATGGCCAACCTCACACTGGTTCTTACTCCAAACAATAAATGGATTGTCTTTGATACATTGATGAGTATCGAATGTTCAAGAGCAGCGATTGAGTTTGCGAATCGCTGGTTTAATGAAAACGGGTATCCAGAAGTGGAGGGGAATCTTGCAGGAATCATTATCAGTCATTCCCATGTCGATCATTTTGGTGGCATACGCGGTTTGTTTAAAGACTTCAAAGTAGATCCTTCTGTTCCGATTTATGTACCTGAAGGATTTACGGAAGCTGCTATTTCTGAGAACCTTATGGTAGGGAAGGCCATGGGAAGAAGAGCAGTCTTTCAATATGGCTCTTCCTTAGAAAAAAGTCCATTTGGTTCCTTATCTGTTGGGATTGGACAAGGACAATCTACAGGCACGATCAGTTTTGAGCTTCCTACTTGTGAGATCACTGAAAATAAAATAATCGCTATCGATGGATTAGATCTGGATTTCCAATTGACCCCTGGCACAGAAGCCCCTGCCGAAATGAATACGTATATTCCAACATATCAAGCGCTTTGGATGGCAGAAAACTGCACTTGTACGATGCATAATCTTTATACTCTGCGAGGGGCACAGATACGAGATGGAAAAAGCTGGTCGAGATACCTTATCGAGGCACAACGGCGCTATGGACCAAAAGCAAAAGTATTGTTCCATGCGCATACTTGGCCGCGGTACGCCACTGAGGAGGAACCAGATGCTATTAACAGGTATTTACTAGACCAAGCACGGTTATATAAAGGAATTCATGATGAATCACTTAAAGCTGTCAATGCCGGGTATACCATAAACGAATTAGCAGAACAAGTCGCTTTGCCAGAAGAGCTGACAAACCAGTGGTATCTAAGACCATATTACGGAACGATTGCTCATAATAGCAAGGCGGTTTATCAAAAGTATATCGGTTGGTATGATTCAAATCCGGTGAATTTAAATCCGCTTCCTCCTGAACGGGAAGCGAAACAAATGGTAAAGTACATGGGTGGAGCAGAGGCCATCTTAGAAAAAGCACATGAAGATTATGAAAAAGGAAATTATCAATGGGCGGCAAAAGTTACGAATTTGGTCATTTACGCAGATCCTGAAAATAAAGAGGCAAGAGCACTTTGCCGACGATCGTTGACACAATTGGGGTATCAATCGGAATCTGGGGCTTGGCGAAATGAGTACTTGACTGGAGCACTGGAATTAAAGGAAGATGTGGACTTGTTTTCAATTGAATCGGCTGATTCGTCAGAGTTATCGGCACAGATGAATGGAGAAATGTTGCTGGATTATTTAAGCATCCATACTATCTCGACCAAAAAACAACAGACGGGCATGGTAAAGTTCACAGATGATTGGCAACTTTCAAATGGTCAAATCCATTCATTGACAACGACTTATTTCATCGATTACTGGCAAGGAATTTTGACTTATTATCCTATTTCTTCAGACAAAGAGGAGGTCACGCTCATTTATGAAGGAAAAAGATTAGCATTCCTCCAGCAAATGCTTGATTCCTCGGGTGAACCACGAAACTGGTCCATGCTTTTTAAAGCAGATACAAACAACTATTTCAATATCATGGAACCGTGAAAATAGTTGAAATAACTCATAAATTTAAGATATCCGAACGATATGGAAGTAAAAAGGGTTTATCATCGCTAAACAGCGATAAACCTCTGCTTATATGCAGAAATATTCTTCTGATGGTTCGGATATTTTATTTTTTGTACCCTTTTTTATTTTTGCTTTAAAAAAATGTTTCGAAATATACTAGACAATTCAGAAAATTTTGTATAATATTATTCCAATAAAATTCAAATCTTTATCAAATGAAATTCCAATAAAAACGGAAAAAATGTGAAAAGAGGAATGAAAAAATGACAGAATTGATAATTGGCGGAGTCACAGCAAGCACATTAGCAGAAAAGTATCAGACACCTCTGTATGTGTATGACGAAGAAAAGATGAGACAAACGATGCTGTCATTCAAGCGAGGCTTTGTATCGAAGCATTTTGATACAAAAGTGCTTTACGCCTCTAAAGCATTCCAAACGATTGAGATGCTACGTTTAGTCCATGAATATGGATTTGGGCTGGATGTTGTCAGCGGTGGGGAAATCTATACCGCTTTGCAAGCTGATTTTCCTAGAGATGCTATTTATTTCCATGGTAATAACAAGACCCCAGAAGAACTGATTTATGCACTTGAAAATGAGTTGTTGCATGTTGTTGCCGATAACTTGATGGAAGTCGAGTTATTAGAAGAATTAAGCCAACGCTATTCTAAAAAAGTCGATGTCATGCTTCGGTTGAATGTCGGTGTAGAAGCCCATACTCATGAATATATCGTCACTGCACATATTGATTCAAAATTCGGCATGAGCTATGAAAGTAAAGAGTGTCAGCAAGCTCTCCAATTGATAAAAGAAAGCAGTTATCTAGAGTTAGAAGGTTTTCATGCCCATATTGGGTCACAAATTTTTGATGTTACTGCTTGGCTAGCTGAAATCGACAAATTGACGAGTTACTTAACCGATTTTGAGCAACCACTTTCCTTGAATCTCGGGGGAGGATTCGGGATTCGTTATACACAAAATGATCAGCCAATCCCAATCGAAGAGGCACTAAAAAAGCTGATTGAATATACGGAAGAAGCTTTGGACAAACGAAAACTGACGATTCGTCAACTACTGATCGAACCAGGAAGAAGTATTGTTGGGGAAGCTGGTACAACACTATACACGATTGGCTTCATCAAAAAGACACCACATAAAAAATATTACTTTGTAGATGGCGGGATGACAGATAATATCCGCCCAGCTCTGTATCAGGCAGCATACGATTGTGATTTAGCAGAAAAACTGTCGGAAGAAAAAACAGAAAAAGTGACGATTGCAGGAAAAATGTGTGAATCAGGAGATGTGGTAATCAAAGAAACTTATTTGCCGAAAGCAAAATCAGGTGATCTTTTAGCTGTTTATTCCACGGGGGCTTACGGATACTCGATGAGCAGCAACTACAATCGAGCGACACGACCAGCAGTTGTTTTTGTCAATAATGGTCAATCAAGACTGGTTGTTCGCAGACAAGCATTTTCTGATCTACTAAGGGGGGAAGTTTCTTATGATCCTTCATAAATATAATGGCTGTGGAAATGATTTTATCTTATTAGATTACACAGAGGATACGGATTATAGTCAATTAGCCGCTTCTTTATGCGCAAAAGAAAAATATGACACAGACGGATTGATCGCCGTAAAAACCGATCCGTTGGAAATGATCTATTACAACAAAGATGGTAGCCGTGCCCCTATGTGCGGAAATGGTATTCGCTGTTTTGCTCGATATGTGAATGATCAAAATAGGATGGATGAACAGGAATTCAACGTAGAGACGTTAGCAGGCACAAGAAAAATTACGGTGTTGGATCCCTCGCCTTTTTATTGCAGCGTAGATATGGGAGTGCCAGATGATTCTCCAGAAAAAATCAAAGCTGCACAATCTTATCCAATAAAAAACCAGGAAATAGAAATTGGTGGCGAAAAAGTAACGATCACTAGTTTATTTTTAGGGACGATCCATACCGTTGTTTTTGTTGAAAATGCGCGTGAGGAAGTCTGGAAAAAAAGAGGCGAACTGATCTGTCATCATCCTTTATTCAAAGAAAAAACCAATGTCAACTTTGTAGAAGTAGTCAATGAACAAGAATTGACCGTCCGTACCTATGAAAGAGGAGTAGGTTGGACACTTGCTTGCGGTACAGGTTGCTGTGCCTCTTATGCGGTTGCGAAGGAAACTGGGAAGATTTCAGCAGATCAGGTAGTCGTTCACTTGGAACAAGGAGACTTGATGATCTCTGGTGAGGATACGATACAAATGGCTGGTCCAGCAGTTCATGAATGGACAAGAATATTGGAGGAATGAAGATGATAAAAGGTTCGATCGTGGCGCTGATCACGCCGATGAATGAAGAGGGATCAGTAGATTATGCTGGTTTGGAAAAATTGATCCAATTCCATTTAGATGAACAAACAGACGGATTATTAGTTTTGGGTACAACAGGAGAATCTTCTACACTCACACAATCTGAGGAGGAGAAGATCCTTCAACTGACAGTAAAGAAAGTGGCTGGCCGTGTGCCGGTGATTGCAGGAGCTGGAACGAATAATACGAAAGAAACGATTGAAAAAGCGAAGCATTTTGCTTCTTTGGGCGCAGATGCACTTTTGGTCATCACTCCTTACTACAACAAAACAAGTGATGCAGGATTAGCTGCTCATTTCACAGCAATTGCAGAAGCTTCACCAATTCCGCTTATTTTATATAATGTCCCTTCTAGAACAGGCATGTCGATTCCAATCCATGTACTAGTAGATTTAGCAGAACATCCTAATATCATTGGTTTGAAAGAAGCCTCAGGAGATATGGCTTATGTGATGGATGCCGCTCGATTGATTAGCGAAAGATTCAGCCTTTACAGCGGAAATGATGATTTGATCCTGCCAGTAATGAGTGTAGGAGGGAGCGGTGTAATCAGTGTATGGGCAAATATCCAGCCTAAAATAGTCCATGAGTTAGTAAAAGATACGATGGACGGAAGATGGCAGCAAGCAAAAGAAAAACAATTAAATGCACTTGAACTGATCCATGCCTTGTTCAGTGAGACCAATCCTATTCCTGTCAAAGCAGCTATGTCATTATTAAATTTACCTTCAGGACCTCTACGCCTGCCTTTAGTGTCCCTTTCGGAAGAGAAAAAGAAACAATTAGCTCAGCTTTTGCTAAGGGAAAGGACGGTTGAAAAATGAAAATCGGACTGATTGGCAGTGGACAGATGGGGAATAGAGTCGAAGAAGTTGCACAAGAAAGAGGAGACACGGTCCTTCTTTTACGGACGGCACCTAAAGAAGCAACTACACTTGCTTTTACGGAACTGCCAGAACTGCTTATTGATTTTTCTCATCCAGATAATTTAGAGATGATCCTTTCGTATAGCTTGTCTTATCAACTTCCGTTAGTCATTGGCACGACAGGTTATACACAATCACAGTTCCAAGAAATGGAAGAACATGCCAAGCAGGTACCTGTGATGTATAGTGCTAATTTTTCGTTAGGCATCATGGTGATGAACCAACTGATCAAGCAAGCAGCTGCAATGTTGCAAGGCTGGCAGATCGAACTGATTGAAAAACATCATAGTCGTAAAAAAGATGCACCATCTGGTACCGCGAATATGCTTCTTCAAACAATCCAAGAAGTACAAAAGCTTCAGCCTGTATACAACTGGCAAGGACAAAAAAGAGAAGAAAATCAAATTGGTGTACACAGTATTCGTGCAGGTTCTTTACCTGGTGAACATGAGGTAATGTTTGCAGCTCCCGATGAAGTATTTACGGTCAAACATGAATCTTTTTCTAATCGAATCTTTGCTGCAGGTGCAGTAGAAGCAGCGGACTGGTTGAAAAATCAGCCACCAGGTTATTACAAATTAGAAGATTTATTAATGGATAAAGGGGTGTAAGAAACGTGGAAGCTCAAGAAATCATCCGCTACATTCAAACGGCATCTAAAAAGACGCCTGTGAAAGTCTATCTGAATGTAACCGAGCCAATCAAATTTAAAGACAGCAAAGTTTTTGGTGAAGGAAACAGCTTCGTTGTTTTTGGTGACTACGAGTCGATTGCTCCGGTTTTAGAAGCTGAAGCGGAAAAAATCATTGAAATCGAAATCGAAACTGCTGCAAGATACAGTGCAGTTCCTTTGCTGGATATCAAAAAAATCAATGCCCGTATCGAACCAGGTGCTATTATCAGAGATCAAGTGTCCATCGGCAACAATGCCGTGATCATGATGGGAGCGATTATCAATATCGGTGCAGTAATCGGTGAAAACACGATGATTGATATGGGTGCTGTCTTAGGTGGACGAGCGACAGTGGGCAAAAACTGCCATATTGGTGCAGGAGCTGTCTTAGCAGGTGTAATCGAACCCGCATCGGCTAAACCGGTTATCGTAGAAGACGGCGTGCTGGTAGGTGCGAATGCAGTGATTGTTGAAGGTGTCCATATCGGAAAAGATGCAGTCGTGGCAGCAGGAGCAGTGGTTTTAGAAGATGTGGCAGCAGGCACTGTTGTCGGTGGAATACCTGCACGTGTCTTGAAAATAAGTGATGATCAGACAAAAGAAAATACAGCATTGATTGCTGCGTTACGCGAATTATAGAGGAGATGGAGAAAAATGCGCGAAATAGATACCTGTATTGTGGGGGCAACCGGATTAGTCGGACAAACGATGCTCAAAGTGTTAGAAGAATATGATTTTCCAGTAGGACGATTGAAATTATTAGCGTCAAAACGTTCAGCTGGCAAAGTTTGTGTATTCAAGGGGAAGAAACACACTGTACAGGAATTGACAGAAACTTCATTTGAAGGATATGATTTAGCGCTATTTTCTGCAGGTGCTTCTGTATCCAAAGAGTTTGCGCCAATCGCAAGAAGTCAAGGATTATTTGTTATAGATAATTCCTCGGCATGGCGAGAAGATTCGGATATTCCATTGATCGTTCCAGAGGTCAATCTTGAAGACTATACATTGAATCGGCTGATTGCGAATCCAAATTGTTCAACCATTCAAGCGGTACTACCGCTTAAAGCTTTACAAGAAGCCTTTGGAATCCAACGAGTCAATTATTCGACCTATCAAGCAGTTTCTGGTTCTGGACAGAAAGGTATCCAAGATCTTTACCGCACGCAAAATGACGAGGAACCAGCTTTGTATCCTTATAATATTAGTCAAACGGTGATTCCAGAAATCGATCAGCCTTTGGAAAACGGCTATACCAAAGAAGAACAGAAAATGATAAATGAGACCCGTAAGATTCTGCATCAGCCTGATTTGCCAGTATCAGCAACCTGTGTACGTGTGCCAATCGAGAATGGACACGGAGTCTCGGTGGCCGTTCAGTTGCAAAAAGAGTTTACGATTGAAGAAGTTAAAGAGTGTCTCAGTCAGTTTCCAGGAATCCAATTAGAAGATGATCTAGCAGCACATAAATATCCAACGAGCATTCTTGCTAGAGGAACAGATACGGTTTATGCTGGGAGGATCAGAAAAGACACCTCTTTAGAGAACGGACTGTTGTTCTATACAACTGCCGATAACATACGCAAAGGAGCCGCTGCGAATGCCGTACAGATTGCTGCAGCTTTAATGCAGAAAATAGCGGAGGTGGCAAGATGAGTAATACGCTGAAAATAGCAAAATTCGGCGGAACATCGATGTCTCATGAAGAACAATTCAAAAAAGTCCGTACAATTGTTCTTTCAGATCCCAATCGTCAAGTGATCGTTGTTTCTGCTTTAGGCAAACGTACATCAGATGATGACAAAGTAACAGACTTACTTTATTTGATTTATGCCTACCTTCAGCATCATGTTGATTGGACACCCCTTTGGGAAAGGATCTGTGAACGTTTCATTCAAGTAAGAGACCTTCTTGACCTGCAGTTACCTATGGAAGAGGAACTGGCACGCATACAAAAACAACTGGAAGATGAAAAGATAACTGAAGATTATTTAGTAAGCAGAGGTGAATATCTGACTGCTCGACTGATGGCTGAGTATCTTGGTTACCAGTTCATTGATGCAAAGGACCTGCTGTTCTTTGACTATGATGGAAAAATCGATGAGGAAAAAACAGCACAGGAAATCACAAAAGCATTTAAAAGATATCCGAAAATGGTTGTTCCAGGATTTTACGGGGCAAACCCTGCAGGCAAAGAAAAATTATTGGGACGTGGGGGAAGCGACATTACTGGCGCGTTACTGGCGAAGATGCTACAAGCGGCGAGTTATGAGAATTGGACAGATGTTTCAGGAATCATGATGGCTGATCCGAGAATCATCGATCATCCTAAAATCATCGAGGAAATCTCTTTTAGAGAACTGAGAGAGATGGCTTATATGGGGGCTAATGTTCTTCATGAAGCAGCTGTTTTCCCAGTTCAAGAGGCGGATATCCCCATCCAAATAAAAAATACCAATGATCCTTTCGCTCAAGGAACAAAAATATCGAATCACGAAGTGGAAAAGGAAAATGGATTGACAGGAATAGCTGGACGCAAGGATTTTCTTTCGATCACTTTATTCAAACGTCATATGTCCGATGAAATCGGGTTTATCTGGAAAGCAATGAGCATTTTTGCTAAACATGAGATATCAATCGAACATATTCCTTCAGGGATCGACAATATCGGAGTGATCGTTTCAGCAGAAGCGATTGCCGATAAATTATTTCTCATCACAAAAGAATTAAAAGAAACACTTGGCGTGGAAGAAATCGTCGTGATCGAAGACTTAGCTTTGATCTCTGTCGTTGGCGGACCGCATAAAGAATTGATCGGTTTATCTGGAAAAGTGTTATCGATATTGAATAAATTAGAAATTCGCACATCGATCTTATCACAAGGAGCACAGGAGTTGAATCTAATCATCGGTGTACCGAATGATCAGTATGAAACCGTAGTGAAGGGTATCTATGAAGGGATGGTGAATACGGATGCTGAAAGAATATCGAATGGCACTCCATCAAATTCCTGAAATCGGATTTCATGAATTCAAAACAAAAAAATATTTATATGAACAAGTAAAAAATAGTGGAGCCGTTATCCATGAAATCGGCGAAACAGGACTGCTTCTTTATTTTGATAATCAACAAGAAGAAACGATTGCTTTTCGAACAGATATCGATGCACTGCCAGTCAAAGAAGAAACGAATCTCTCTTTTGCTTCTAAGCATGAAGGGTATATGCATGCATGTGGTCATGACGGACATATGGCGATGCTTTTAGGGTTGACCGACTTTATAACTGAACACATCGAGGAGCTTATTTATAATGTAGTACTGATCTATCAGCCATCAGAAGAAATTTCCGGCGGCGCACAAAGTGTTATTCAGTCAGGATTGTTAGATAAATATGAAGTACAAGCAATATTTGGCTTTCATCTATGGCCTGGACTAGCGAAAGGAGAAGTTTTTTCTCGACCAGGACCTTTGATGGCACAAAGCAGTGAAACAGACATTATCATCAAGGGCCAGTCCGCGCATATTGCTTCTAGTGAAAAAGGAATCGATAGTCTGGAGGCAGCTGTACGATTTTTGAAGAATGTTTATGATTTTGATCGGCAATTACCGACAGAGTGGAATCATCTAATGAAATTTGGTCAAATCCAAGGTGGAACGATCCGGAATGTTTTAGCTGGAGAAGTTATTGTATCCGGAAGTATCCGTTCTTACAGTTCAGATATGCAAAATTATTTGAAGAGGGGATTAGCTCATTTAGCAGAACAGTTTCACTCTGCAGCTACTATTTCTTTCCATTATAATGACGGCTATCCAGCTGTGATCAATCATAGCGGCTTATATGCAGCATTGTCGGATTCAAACAAACTACATGAATTAGAGGATCCAGTTCTTCAAGCCGAAGATTTTGGCATATATACGCAACAATATCCATGTGTATTTTTCTTTTTAGGTGTCGGTGATACCCCTGCTTTACATGATCCGACGTTCGATTTTGATATGGATGTTTTAGAAAATGGTGTAGAATGGTACAAAACGATTCTTTTTACAGAAAATCTTCTTGAAGAAATCGACAGCAGTTCAAAAGAGGAGCGAGTAAATAATGATGAATTTATCCAATCGATTTAATCCCAGACTTTCTAGAATAGAAGTATCTAAAATACGGCAATTCGATCAGCAAATATCGTCGATACCAGATGTGATCAAGCTCACCTTGGGAGAACCGGATTTTCCGACTCCCGAACATGTCAAACAAGCCGGAATAGCAGCGATTGAAGAAGACTTTTCTCACTATACCGGAATGAGAGGACTGGAGGAACTGCGGGAAGCTGCTTGTATGTTTCAGCAGCAGCGTTATGGATTAACTTATGATCCGCAAACGGAAGTTTTGACGACGGTTGGTGCAACGGAAGCGATTGCCTCTGCATTGTTATCTGTTTTAGAAGAAGGAGACAAGGTTCTTATTCCAGCGCCTGCTTATTCAGGATATCAGCCATTAGTGGAACTAGCTGGTGCTGAATTGATCCCGATAGATACTTCTGACACAGGGTTTGTCTGTCAGCCGGAACAATTTGAACGAGCATTTGAACAATATGGATCAGCTATCAAAGCAGTCATTTTAAATTATCCTAACAATCCAACTGGGACGACATTGTCTGCAAGCCAGTTGGAGGCAATCGCTGAAGTTTTAAAAAAATATCCGGTATTTGTTATAAGTGATGAAGTATATGCTGAATTGACTTACACTGGAACGCATATGTCCATAGCTTCTTATCTTCCGGAACAAACAATCGTGATAAGCGGGCTATCCAAGTCACATGCGATGACTGGTTGGCGAGTGGGGTTTATTTTTGCTCAAAAAGCCCTTATTGACGAACTAATTAAAGTCCATCAATATCTGGTGACTGCGGCTACAACGATGTCGCAAAAAGCTGCGGCTGAAGCGCTAATAAATGGAGTAAAAGATAGCGAGAACATGAAAGAGCAATATCAAACACGAAGAGACTATCTGGTCCAGCAATTGGCGCCTTTAGGATTTGAAGTGACTCAGCCAAACGGTGCATTTTATTTATTTTGCAAACTCCCAGTTGTCATTCAAACCGACTCTTGGCAGTTTTGTGTAGACTTAGCGGAACAGGCAAAAGTTGCGTGTATCCCTGGCATTGCATTTGGCCCAGAAGGAGAAGGCTATATACGAATTTCTTATGCTAGCAGTATGGAAAACTTACATGAAGCGTGCAAACGGATCAAAGACTTTTTAACAGAACAGTGATTCATGAATTTTCTCAAAAAACAATCGGCATCTTTGCGGTATATTCTGCAAATTGCCGATTGTTTTTTAAATTTGGTTCAAATGAACGCGTTTCTTTTGATTCATAACTGATGTAATGTTAAGTTTAAATTGTTTAGAATGATTTTAAAAGAATATTCAAGGAGGTTTCATCAATGGAAAAAATCAAAGTTGTCATTGTAGGTGCATCTCATGGAGGGCATCAATCGATCTTGGAACTATTGACACGATACGGTGAAAATGTAGATATCACGCTATTTGAAGCAGGAGACTATGTTTCCTTCATGTCATGCGGTATGGAGCTGTATCTAGAAGACAAGGTAACAGATGTAAATGATGTACGTAATTTCAGACCAGAAAACTTTCCGCAATCCAATGTTCATATTTTAAATAATCACGAAGTAAAAACGATCGATGCAGATAAAAAAACAGTAACGGTTACTAGCGCATCAGATAACGAAACAAAAGAATATCCTTATGATAAATTGATCTTGAGCTCTGGTGTCAAACCAAACAATTTGCCAGTACCAGGGGCAGATTTAGAAAATGTCTACTTGATGCGTGGATACAATTGGGCAACCAAAATCAAAGAAAAATTAAATGATCCGGCTATTAAAAAAATCGCTGTCGTAGGTGCTGGTTACATTGGGATCGAAGCAGCAGAAGCAAGCCGAAAAGCTGGGAAAGAAGTCGTCTTGCTTGATGTGATCGACAGACCCTTAGGCACATATTTAGATGCTGAAATGACAGACATTTTAGAACAACACCTAAATGAAAACGGTATTGAAGTTTTGACAAACGCCAAAATCGAAGCCTTTACCGGAAACGGAAAAGTGGAAGCAATCAAAACAAGTGAAAAAGAAATCCCAGCAGATCTAGTCATCCAAGCTGCTGGTGTGAAGGCAAATACAGAATGGTTAAAAGGGATCGTCGACTTAGATGAACGTGGCTGGATCCAAACGAATGAATACTTGCAAACGAATCTTCCAGATGTGTATGCAGTAGGAGATGCTACACTTGCTTATTCTATCCCAGCACGCAAAAAAATGCCGATCGCTTTAGCGACTGTTGCACGTAGAGAAGCACGTTATGTAGTAAAACATCTTTTTGAAGAAGTACCAAACAAACCGTTCGGCGGAGTCGTAGGTTCCTCCGCATTAAGTGTCTTCGATTACCATTTTGCAGCAAGCGGATTGAATAGCTTCACTGCAGCAAAAGCAGGAGTAGATGTACGAGTGTCTTATTATGAAGATACGTTACGACCAAAATATGTACCAGAAGAACAAGGAAATCCAAAAGTGTCCATCCAATTATTCTCAGATCCAATGACCCATCAATTGCTAGGAGGAGCAGTATTATCTACCTATGATGTTACAGGTCAAGGAAATGTGTTGGCACTAGCGATCCAAAATAAACTGACTTTAGAAGAACTGGCAGAAGCTGACTTCTTCTTCCAACCAGGTTTTGACCGACAATGGAGCATGTTGAATCTAGCCGCTCAACAAGCACTAGGAGAAGAACCATTTGTAGAATAAGGAAACGAAATATTTGAAAAGAGGTTGTGACAGAAGTGGTCAGCTTCAAGAAATAAGAAGGAATTGACGGAAATTGCTTCTCAAATTTTTGTGAAATTTCGGCTTATTTCCGTAGAAGCTACTTCTGGAACACCGTGTAGGAGGTTGTGAAAAAGCTGCCCTGCATCAAGTAATAAGAACAGTCAAGTAAAAACAGCTTCTTATGTTTTTAACTTGGTTGGACTTATTACCGCAGATGCAAGCTTTTGAACACCGTTTACCAAGAGGTTGTAAAATCAGTGTTTTGAACTGAGTATTAGAGAAACAAACGGCAAAATAGTTCCTCATATTTTGCCGTTTTTTGAGCGAATATCGAGGGTCAGCTGATTGAACACCCTTTGTTCGGAATAAGGAACTGTGACACGACTCGTGTCACAGTCCTTTTTTTAGTGAAAGGATACATTTCTTCCTTGTATATTCCATGCGTGTTTGAGAGAAAGCATATATAATTTAATTAACAGATAGTTAGGGGGAGAAAGAATGGTTTTTTCAATCACAATGAAACTGGTATTCGGATTGATCGGCTTGTTATTAGTGGTGCGTTTGCTTGGGAAGAAATCCATGTCGGAAATCACACCATTTGATTTAGTCTATACGCTTGTTTTAGGGGGGATCTTAGAAGAATCAACCTATGATGACAATGTCCATGTAGGCCATGTCCTATTTGCCATTGCGCTTTGGGCAGTAATGATTTATGGTATCGAACGTATCGTCCAAAAAAATGAAAAAGTCAATCGCTGGGTTAAAGGCGAGCCCTCTGTTTTAATCAAAGACGGCGTCATCAACATGACAGAGTTGGCAAATAACCATATCGAGATGGAGCAATTGCGAGCAATCTTAAGACAGCAGGAATGCTTTTCTCTTGAAAATGCCAAACATGTTATCCTAGAGAATGCCGGTCAAATGAGTGTATTGAAAAAATCAGATGATGACAAAGCTTTGTCGATCCTGCTAGTGGATGAAGGACAAATCCAGCATAAAGTACTTCAATCCAATCAACTAGATGAATCGTGGCTTCTGGAGAATTTGAAGAAAGAAGGCTATGCAGACGTAAAACAGCTGATTTATGTCGAATGGTCAGAAGAAAAAGGGTTCTACGTACTAAACAAAGAAGACGTGATGCATGAATCTTACCGGATAGATGGATAGAGAGAGGTTGTGAAATCAGCGCTTTGACTTGATACTCAAAACTAAGCGACTTTTTCGCAACCTCCACTAAACGATGTTCAATCAGCTAATAATAAAATCAAAACGCTGATTGAACAGCCTCTCATGTCACAAACCATTTTTTTGTTTCTTTTAACTCAATATGCCGTACGTCTTCCCAAACTATCGGCTGATGGTCGATCATAAAATAATCTTCATAGGCTTCACCAATGAAATGACCTTCAACCTCATCTAAGAGTCTTCCAAATTCATCTGTTAAATTGAGCTGGATGATTACTGCTTTACGAGATAAAAAAGCTTCTGTCAGTATACTATCGATTTCTTGTAATGTCATTTGTTGTTTAGGGAGAGGTTGTTTGCGTGCTGCTTCTTCATTTTTTTTGATACCGTTGACTAGTTCTTCCATCGCAAAAGCGGTCCCCCATTTTAATCCAAATGGACGATCTCGATACTCGTTATAGTCAATGAATTTTTTTGCTGTCCGTCTCATCTTTTCCACCTTCTAATCCACTCATACCACCTGCATGCCCACCAACGAGAGAGCTACGTGCAATGGCGCGTCCTCCTTGCAAGAGACTATGCGCATGGATGATTGATTTAAAGCCGTATTTTTTTCTGATCGTATCGACTACAAAATCAACTTTCGCTTCATTTATCTGCTTCTCAGGATCTTCAAAAAGGTTAAGCTGTAAACCTGTCGCGTATACGAGGTTGGAACAGTTCACGCCTATACGTCGAATATCCTGACAGCGGTAATGCTGGTGGAAAATGGTCAATAAAGCCTCTGCTAGATCTCTGCTAGCATTTGTCGCTTCGATTTTTATTTGCTGGTGGAAACCGGTCTTACCATTTGGATCAAGATAACCTAAGGAGTATCCTACCCATAAGCTGACTACTTGTGCTTTTGCTGCAGATCGTCTCAAGCGGGTGCCGACTTGATCGGCCATTTCTTTGATAACAATCTCGATTTCTTCTTGCCTCGTATAATCTCTATCTAGAATTTGACTATTTCCGATACTTTTTGATTTCGGTATATATTCTTGCCCTAAAAAACTTCGATCGATTCCCCAAGCATGGGCATAAAGCTGAGTACCGATGATCCCTAACGTGCTTTTCAAGTGATAATAATCCGCGTGAGCTAAATCATAAACCGAATGTATACCCATTTGTTTCAGTCGTTTTGCTGTTCGTTTGCCGATTCCCCAAAAGTCAGTGATATCTGAGATTGTCCATAACTTTTCTGGGACATCTTCATAACGCCATTCAGCAATCATTTGTTTTCCGTCTTTTGAGCCATTATCTAAGGCTAGTTTAGCAAGTAGTGGGTTATCGCCGATTCCTATAGTCGTGTAGATTCCGGTCTGTTCAAATACATCTTTATGGATCAGTTTAGCCATGTCGTACGCATTCGTTTTACCAAAGAGTGCCATGCTATTTGTTACATCAAGGAAGCTTTCATCAACGGAATAGACATGATGGTTCGCTTCATCTGCATATTTTTTATAGATAGTATTGATTTCTCTGTTTTTTTCCATATAATAGGCCATCCTTGGAGCAACAATATATAAATCACTTGGATAGGGGAAGGGTAAATCTCTGGCACGACTGATATTGGTGATGCCGTATGCTTTTTTTGCTGCAGGACTGGAAGCCAAGATTAATCCGCTACCCCGTGTTTCTGTCGAATCAGACGGATAGGACATTACTACTAATTTAGTTGTAAGGGGATCAAGATCCTTTTCCACGCACTCTACGGAGGCGTAAAAAGATTTGCAGTCAATACATAAAATATCTCGTGAAGGTTCTTTTTCATAAACAAATACTGGATTTTGATTCGCCCACATAACAATCACCTCTTCTACATAATTAGAACACACGTTCCCTTTTCGTGTCGATAAAAAACAGCAATTTTCAAATGTGAGCCTTTTGCCCATGTTTGAAAATTGCTGAGAGGTTATTTCTACCTGTTTATTTAGCTGTGTTCATTGATTTTTCTATCAAACATGAACGGCTTCTGGATCGATCTTTGTTGTCCCATTTCCAATGTGTGCAACATAAAATTCTGGAGCATAGCCGACAACTTTCATATATTCATCATAGACATTGTTTTTGAAGGCAGGTATATTTTCTTCTTTGACAAGAGCAATCGCACAGCCACCGAATCCAGCTCCTGTCATTCGTGCACCTAAGACACCTTCTTGTTTTTGAGCAGCGTCCACTAGTGTATCTAACTCGATCCCAGTCACTTCATAATCATAGCGAAGAGAGTGGTGAGAATCATTTAGCAGTTGTCCAAATGCTTCCAAGTTTCCAGCTTCTAATTCAGCTTTTGCTTTCAAAGTACGTTGATTTTCAGAAACAGCATGACGAGCTCTGCGTATCAATGTATCATCACCGATTTGGTCAATAGTTGATTCAAATTCTTCTTCATCTAAGTCTCCTAAAGAAGAGATAGGCAAAGTTTTTTGCAGACGTGCCAAGGCTTCTTCGCATTCGCTGCGGCGTTCATTGTATTTTGAATCTGCCAATTCCCGACGTTTATTCGTATTCACGATGACGATTGCATAACCATCTAGTTTCACTGGGACCATTTCATATTTCAGCGTATTTGTATCTAACAAAATCGCATGATCTAGCTCACCGAAGCCGATGGCAAACTGATCCATGATACCTGAATTGACACCGATGAATTCATTTTCTACTTTTTTACCCGTTTGGACTAGTTCCAAACGATCCGTTTTTAAATCAAACAGATCTTCTAATACAACACCTACCAATAATTCTAATGAAGCACTACTGGAAAGTCCTGCACCGTTAGGAATTGTTCCTTCCACCAACAACTCAAATCCATGATCAATTGGGTGTCCAGCTTCTTTTAATTTAAGGACCATTCCTTTTACGTAGTTTGCCCAATTTGCTTTTTTATCATATTCTAGCTCATCTAAAGTAAAACTGATGACGCCGATATCATCAAAGTTTGTGGAATAAACTAATATTTTATTATCGTCTCTAGGTGCGGCGACACCTTGCGTTCCATAAGTGATGGAAGCAGGGAAGACATGACCGCCATTGTAATCTGTGTGTTCACCAATCAAATTGATGCGACCTGGCGAGAAGTATTGTGTCGTTTTTTTAGGGCCGAATGTTTCGGCAAATTTTGTGTTTAAGCTTCTTTTGATTTCCATGATGAGTTATTCCTCTCTTGTTTTGATTTTGAATTCTGTCACTGTTTCAAATGCTGTTCCGGCTTTTAAATGAATCGAACCAAATGCTGAGAAGCGCTCTGCCCCTGGAGCTGTTTGAGTCTCAAATGTGATGCCGCCGTGATGTGCCAGTTTTCGACCACGCATTTCTGGTGTTTCTGGACCGAAATTTGCAGTGAAAATAACCATACTAGAAGCATCTGTAGCGATATCTACTTGGATTTTTTTATCCGGACTAGTCAAGCGAGCAGCTTCTTTATCCAAGCCAGATTCTTTTAAGAAAAATGGATGATCGATTCCGTCAACGAGTTCTTTTTGATCCAAATCACTAGCAAAAACGGACGCTAGTTTTTTAGGCGTTTGAAAATCGAAAGCATTCCCTGCAGTATTTTCTTTTACTCCTATAGGAATACTGTCTGCTCGTAAAGGAGCGTAAGCTTCACTATTGAGCCAAAGCTCATGTTGATTGATCGTTTGAGAAGCATCTCCCGTCAAGTTGAAGTAGACATGATTTGTCGGATTGAATAAAGTGTCTTGATCGCTGATGCCGCGAGTGGTCACCCGCCAGATATTATCTTGTGTCAAAGTATAACGGACTTCCACATCCAATGTACCTGGAAAACCATGTTCTCCGTCGGGACTTGTAGTAGTAAAAATGACAGAAGCTTCATTTTCGCCATTCAAAATGACATAAGACCATTTTTTTAATTCAAATCCAGGAGAACCACCATGCAGATTATGCCCAGTTTTTGGATCTATAGCTAATTGGTAAGTTTTTCCATTGAGAGAAAAGCGGCCATTTTCGATCCTCCCTGCGGTGCGACCGATAGACGCGCCGATATACGGGTCTTTTTCGATATATTCTTCAGCGGTGTCAAATCCCAAAACTAATTCTTGATCATTTGTTTTTAAACAAACGATCCTAGCACCTAAATCAGAGACAGAAAGTACTAGCTTGTTTTTATTCTCCAAGGTTATCAAATGATAACCTTGGCCGAAATCTTTTTCTGTAATCTTCATTTTCAAGATCCTTTCTTAATGTGAAGGAACTACTGCATCGTGAAGTTCATCTTCCATTGTATCAGCTGGAGCCAATTTGTTTTCTAATTCCTCAACGATTTGTGCATGTTTTTTCTCTGTCAATGTAATCTTCCAAGCAAAAATAATAGCGGAGAAAATCATCAAAGCAGCAGGAGCATAGAATGCATAAGCTTTGAAAGTCGTTACGCCATGAGCAGTGATATCAGCAGCAGTAGCATTACCAGTCATCCCAGAAGCGATAGCGACAAACCCTACGATCCCGTTAGACAAAGCACCAGCGATTTTATCTAGTAAAGGACGAATAGAGAGAGTAACAGCTTCATTACGGATACCATTTTTCCATTGACCATATTCAACAGAGTCTGTGATTGTCATCAAAGCGGATAAGAAAATCAATTGTTGAGGGAAGTAGAACAATACTAACCCGATGATAACGATTGGCAAACTTGAACCTGCGATCGTAAAGAAAAAGTAGGAAGAAATCATCATTGCAATCCCGCCAAGGTAAACATAGCGACGAGAGATGACGCGTGTAAGCATTGGGAATAATGGGACAGCTATTAAACCAAGTAAGGCAGCAACTAGACCAACAATCCAAAATTCAGTTGGTTGGCCAAGTACATATTTGAAGAAGTAGAACAATACGGCAGTCGTTGCTACATTAGCAATCGCATAAGCGATATAAGCAAGGGCAAGCCACATCAATTGATCGTTTTGAGCAACTGCTTTGAACACATCTTTGATTCCGGCTTTTTCATTTTGTTGACGGATCGCAGTATCGACTTCTTTTGTTCCCAAGGCAGTGATAATCGCAGTACCGCCTGAAATAACAGCGGCAATCACACCGAACCAGAACCAACCTGAAGCGCCTTCAATATGTTTATGAGTAACAAGATAGGTAAAGAAAGTAACGATAGGGACAACGACTAGTGTAGTACCATTTGCACCTAGAGAAGAGCCGAAACGAGCAAACGTAGCAAATTTTTCACGTTCCTTTGTTTCCGTGCTCAAAGCAGGAATCATTGACCAAAAAGCGATATCCTTGAATGAATAAAAACTATCCAACAAGATGAAAACGATTGCAAATAATATGATAAATAAAGTCGTATTATGAGTAGCTAAGCCAAAGAAATTGGTAAAGATTGCTACCAAGAGTACAGAACTAACAATACCACCGATAACTAACCATGGTTTGAATTTGCCATATTTTGTACGGGTATTATCAATAACGCCACCAATTAAAGGATCAAAAATAATTTCAACTAAGCGAATACCTACAACTAAGCTTGTAACTGTAGCAATCATTTTTGCATTCGTTGCCTTATCTGTTCCTGCAAACATCTGGCTTGTCACGAATACCATAAAATAAGTGCTTAATGTAACATAGAATGTGTCGTGTCCAAAAGCGCCTAAAGCGTAGGACATACGTTGGATCATTTTGCTTTTCATAATCTGTATTCCTCTCCTGTTCAATATATAATACTAAGTAAACCGGTTACAACGAATAACAAAGATCTTTTAATGACTTAAACTTAACAAGAAATCGCTTCCTTTTTAATATATTTCTGTGACTTTTATTTAACTTTTTGTTGCATTATACTAAAGAAGTAAGGAGGGGAAGAAATGGAGCAATCGATTTTTTTAAAAAAGGAACATCAACAAGTAGAAAAAGAATTGTATTTTGATTTTTGCGGCTTCTCTAAAACGATGCCGTTTCATTCTTTTGGTCCTGCTATTCGCAATGATTACATCTTACACGTCGTGATGGAAGGCAAAGGATCTTATCATGTGAAAAATCAACAGTTTCAATTGAAAAAAGGAGATCTATTCTTGATTCGTCCAGGAGACTCGACATTTTACTTATCAGATGGAGAAGATCCATGGATGTATTGCTGGCTTTCTTTCGGTGGACATGCGGCAGAAGAAATCATCCGGCAGTCGCTTTTCAGAGAAGACCAGTACACGATGGTCTCTTCCGATATACAAAAATATATCGACATTATTTTAGAATGCATGAAAGATACGGAAGAAACCTTGGAAAATGAATTACAGTTAACAGCACTAACCTACCGTTTTTTATCAGTCCTTTTAAAAGACGGCGGAAAGATCAGCGGTGGCGTACAAAAAGTTCATTCCTCTTTAGCTGTTGAGACAGTCAAATACATCGAGGCACATTATGCGGAAAATTTATCTGTTGAGGAAATTGCCCAGCATTTAGCTGTCAACCGGAGTCACTTGTCACGAGTATTCAAAAATCATATGGGTACCAGTATCAAGGAATATTTGATCGGGGTACGGATTAATCGAGGGGCGTTTCTTCTTTCCCTGACGGATGAATCCGTGGAAAGCATTGCCTATCAAGTAGGGTTCAATAGTCTAGTCGTATTTAGCCGAATGTTCAAAAAAAGTACCGGAGAAACGGCTACGAACTATCGTAAACGGATGAAAAACGAAAATTTCAAGAATATTGCTTTGGATACTTTGAAAAAACAGTTGGAAAAACAAACTGCAGTCTCTTGGACGACCTAATTTGCTTGGACAAAAGGACAAGCATCGGCAAAAGAAACTTGTGGCGGTTATGCTACACTGTAAGACGAAGACTAAAAAAGGAGGAGAAGGGATGCGTACACTTATCATCATCAGCCATCCAACGATGGGGGAATCTCTGAATCAGCAATTTTTCAAAGAAGCTTCTTCCGGTTTATCCGTTACTTGGCATCATTTAGAATCAAGTTATCCAGATGGAAAGATAGATGTAAAGGTTGAGCTACAGCTTCTGGCACAGCATGATCGAATCATTTTCCAGTTTCCATTTTACTGGTATAGTTCCCCTGCTCATTTAAAAATTTGGCAAGATAATGTTTTGGAACAAGCAGCACATGTATTAGAAGGAAAAGAATTAGGAATCGTATTGACAACAGGTGTGGCGGAAAAGGAATACCAAGCTGGAGGGAAAGAAGAATATACGATCTCCGAATTTTTGAGACCATATCAGCGAATCGCAAATAAATTCCATATGACCTATCTTCCGCCATTCGTTTTAGCACAATTTATGTATTTATCCCAAGAAAAACGTTGGGAGAAGCTAATTGCTTATCAGCAGTATCTCTCATTGGAAGGGAAGCCATCGCTTACTCAACGGATTGACTGGTTTATTCAAAGAGTACAGGGAAATCAGAAAATGCAGGAAGAAGATTCGGAAAAACAAACATATATCATAGAAGCACTGACTGACGCAAAAGAGCAAATCGAAGACTTGACCTTTACACTGCAAGAAATGAAAGGAACTTCATTATGACAAATGAATGGTTGATCCAACAATTAGATGAATTAAGTGAAAAATCAGAATATCAAGACCGTGCACTCTTATATGAGATAAAGAAACTGATGGCTGAGATAGATGAACGAACAACACAGTTGCAAGGAGAAATCGACGGACGATCTTGGAATCATCTCAACTGGTGAAATTTTCTTATAAATAACAAGGATAAAAATGTGCACAATGACAATTATTTGCTACAATAAGAATATGAAGCGTTTGATAACGCTGTTATACATAAAAATTGGTGGTGAAAAAAATGTATGATGAAAATGAGTGGGGAGAAAATGTTCGGATGACCCGAAGAAGACAGCAAAAACAGGCAGCACGTAAGCGGATGATCATGATTGGGGCAGCAGTTGCCGTTTTTTTGATCATAGTAGGAGGAATAGCGGGGCTGTATTTTCACGGGAAAAATTCGTCAGATGCAAAAAGCACGACCGTAACGGAAACAACGACAAAGAAAACAGATGCGAAACAAACAAGTGAGGCATCGACTGAAACAAAAGAAACACAAACTTCTGAAGAAAAAACAGCAGATGATTTGTCAGAGCAACTCCAAGCAATCGTCAATGATTATTCGAAAAAGATGGAAGAAAAGACGCCTGTGTTGATTGAAGAATACCAAACAGAAATCCAGGGAAATCAGGAGGGCATAGCTGGTTTATCCGCAGTTGCTAACCAAAAAGCACGTGAGCTCCAAGCTATCTCCGACGAAGGGATCGGAAAGTTACGTGCAGCGTATCAGTCAGCAGATAATAAAGACGGTGTAGCCTTAGATACCTTGATCAATCAGCTATCGGCTAACTATACGAATCATGTCGCTAAGATTTCCGACATATATTTGCAGACGAGCGCTTCTCTTCAAGCAGAGTCAACAAGCACACAAGAAACAGCATCTTCTGAGTCTGAGACGATAGAATCAACAGAAGCTTCTGGAATGCAAGCTCGAACAACGCAAGACACAACAGAAAACACTGAAACGACTACTAGCAGTACGACGTCACAGGCTGCGACAACTGTTGTTTTGGAAGGAGAAGGCCCAAATCAAATAGCCGAACGAACTGGCGTACCAGTAGAAACGATTTTGTCACTGAATGGGATGAGTATGGATGACTATTTCCTGACTCCCGGTGAGACACTAAAATTGAATTGATAAAAGCAATAAAAAGAACGAAGACTCCCTTGATGGAAGCTTCGCTCTTTTTATTTGGCGGTTCTTTTTTCACGTATAAAGTAATGGATCGTCATGTAAAGCAAGAAAACGAGACCAATGATCAAAGAAATTCTAGTTTCAGGATTGATAAACATGAAAATCAACACGATAGCTAAAAAAGCAAGTGTCGCATAATTCGTGTAAGGAGACAGCGGCATTTTAAAAGGATGATCATGCATTTTATCTGCGTGAGTCTTTTTGAAGCGAATCTCACTGATCAAAATCACCACCCAAGGAACCATACCAGGTAAAATACTTGAACTGTATACGAAGACAAAGATATTTTCGGACTGGTTGATGAACATTGGCAGAAGATAGTTTAAGATCAAACCAATCAAGATTCCGCCTGAGATGGCTACGACAGGGTAAAAAGGCGCACCATGACGAGATAATTTCAGAAACTTTTTAGACATCTTTCCATTCATCGCAAGTGTATAGACCATACGGCTTGCACTGAAAATGCCTGAATTGCAACCTGATAATGCCGCTGTAATCACGACAAAATTGATCAACCCTGCAGCAAATGTAATGCCGATTTTAGAAAAAGTTTGGACAAAAGGCGAGCCAATCTCACTCAATTGATTCCACGGATAAATACTCACGATGATAAAAATGGCACCAATATAAAAAATCAAGATTCGACCGATAGTGGATTGAACAGCTTCAATGATCGTCTTTTTAGGATTCTCTGCTTCGCCAGCAGTCATTCCGATCAGTTCGATCCCTTGATAGGAAGCAACGACGATCGATAACGCAAAGAAAAAGCCTTTGACACCGCCAGTGAAGAATCCACCGTTTTTCCAAAGATTTGAAATTCCTACCGCCTGGCCATGATTACCAAATCCAAATAAAATCACCCCAAGACCTGCAATGATCATCAAAATGATTGTTATGACTTTGATGATCGAAAACCAAAATTCTAATTCGCCAAACGCCTTGACAGAAATAAGATTTGCCAGCATAAGAAATAAGACGACAATGATGCCGGGAATAATTGCTGGCAGATTGGGCCACCAATAATTCATATAAGATCCTACAGCGATTACTTCACTTATCCCTACGACAATATATTGAAAAATATTACTCCAAGCGGTCAAGTAGCCAGCCACAGGATGGATGTACTCGCTCGCGTAGTTTGCAAAAGAACCAGTCGAAGGATCGACGTAAAGCATTTCGCCTAAAGCACGCATAATCAAATACAAAAAGAATCCTGCAATCGCATAAGCTCCCATCACTGAGGGCCCTGTCCAGCGTATGGTTGAGGAGGCACCCATAAACAGACCGACGCCGATCGTTCCACCTAGTGCGATCATTTGGATATGACGGGCACTAAGACTTCGAGTTAACTTTTCTTCTTCCATACAAAAACTCCTTTCGTTGTTGAGTCAACAGGAAAAATAATTAAACGTTTCAATAGATAGTTGTATTATTTTTAGGTTAACCTTATTGAACTCTTGATGTGATTCTACAGAAAATTTTCATAAAATGCGAGGAAAATTCGAAAAAAACTTTTTCATCTTTCTACTTGTAAATGCTTTCCTTTTTAGTTAAACTATATTTAAATAAAAAGTTAGGGAAACCTAAAAAGGAGTGTGGGGTTTGGAACGAACGGCCATTGCAATTCAAGACCTTTCAGCCGCTTATCAAGGGAAAACTGTTTTGAAAACCATCAATTTAACAATAAAGTCACAAAAAATCACTGGTATCATCGGACCAAATGGCGCAGGAAAATCAACATTCATGAAAGCATTGCTAGAGTTGATACCAGCTTCTACTGGTAAAGTCACTTTTTCAGGACAGCCAGTAAAATCAGTCCGTAAAAAAATAGCCTATGTGGAGCAGCGAAGCGAATTGGATCTTTCCTTTCCAATCGATGTGTTAGGCGTTGTACTTTTAGGGACATATCCATCTTTACGAATCGGACAGCGGCCCGGGAAAAAAGAAAAAGAACGAGCAAGACAAGCATTAAAAAAAGTAGGGATGGAAGACTATGCCAAAAGACAAATCAGCGAACTATCGGGTGGTCAGCTTCAGAGAGTTTTTATTGCACGAGCTCTAGCTCAAGGTGCAGAGTGGATCTTTTTAGATGAACCATTCGTAGGAATCGATGCATTGAGTGAACGAAAAATCTTTGACATCTTGCAAGAGTTGAAGAATTCAGGAAAAACGATTCTGATCGTCCATCATGATCTTCATAAAGTAGAAGAATATTTCGATGAAGTTGTTCTTTTAAATAAACAGCTGATCGCTTCTGGTCCAGTACAAGAAGTCTTTACATCAAAGAATCTTCAACTGGCCTATGGTGAGATCATCGGACATTTAGTAAAAGGAGGAGAGAAAAAATGATCCAATCTTTTATTGATGGATTGATGAATTATCAATTTCTACAATATGCTTTGGTCACTTCCATGCTTGTAGGACTGGCTTCTGGAGTCATCGGTTCCTTTATTATTTTACGTGGGATGTCTTTGATGGGAGATGCTATCTCTCACGCAGTTCTTCCAGGTGTAGCCATTTCTTATATGTTTGGTTTTAGTTACATTTTTGGAGCCACTGCTTTTGGGATGTTGACAGCAGCGGTGATTGGTTTCGTGACACAGCGGAGCCGATTGAAAAATGATACAGCGATCGGGATTGTCTTTAGTTCGTTTTTTGCATTGGGGATCATCTTGATTTCATATGCTCAAAGTGCGACAGACCTGTATCATATTTTATTTGGGAATGTCTTAGCTGTTAGGGAGAGCGATCTGCTGCTGACAGCACTAGTCAGCGGAATCGTCTTGATATTTGTTTTTTTCTTTTATAAAGAATTGAAGATCACATCATTCGATCCAACAATGGCAAAAGCTTATGGGCTGAATACGTCGTTGATCCATTATCTTTTGATGTTCTTTTTGACATTAGTCGCTGTAGTTAGTTTGCAGACGGTAGGAACGATCTTGGTGATTGCCATGTTGATCACACCAGCTGCCACAGCTTACTTGTTGACGAACCATTTATTAAAAATGATTATCACGGCTGCAGGGATCGGTATGTTCAGTGCCGTTGTCGGCGTATTTTTCAGTTATAGTTACAATTGGCCATCAGGAGCCACGATTGTTTTAGCATGTACCGCATTTTTTATCCTTGCTTTTTTATTCTCACCAACAAAAGGAATTTTATTTCAGAAAGGAAGCAGATAGATGAAAACAAAGAAATCACTCTTTTTGATCCTGGCAATTAGTTTATTAGCGTTAGTTGGCTGCGGAAAGCAAACTTCGGATCAAGCAGACGAAGTAAGTAAAGAAAAGCTGTCAGTCGTGGCAACCAATTCGATCTTGGCAGATATGGCAAAAGAGGTCGGAACAGATAAAATAGATATCCACAGTATCGTACCAGTCGGAACAGATCCGCATGAATATGAAGTACTACCAGAAGACATCAAAAAGGCAAGCGACGCAGATGTCATTTTATACAACGGATTGAATCTTGAAACAGGTAACAGCTGGTTCGATAACTTGATGGAAACGGCTAAAAAAGAAGAAGGAAAAGATTATTTTGCAGTTAGCAAAAATGTAGAACCTCTTTATTTAACTAGCGGTGAAGAACATACAAAAGCAGATCCTCATGCTTGGCTAGACCTATCTAACGGAATAAAATATGTGCAGGAAATCGCACGTATATTCTCTGAAAAAGATGCAGAAAATGCGACACATTATAAGCGAAATGCAGAAACATATGTGGAAAAACTAAAAGAATTAGATACACAAGCGAAGGAAAGTTTTGCTTCTATCGAAGAGAACAAAAAATTATTAGTAACAAGTGAAGGAGCATTCAAATATTTTTCAAGGGCTTATGATTTGCCAGCAGCATATATATGGGAAATCAATACAGAAAGCCAAGGCACGCCTGACCAAATGAAAGCAATTATTGATCAGGTAAGAGCAAAAAAAGTGCCAGTTTTATTCGTGGAAACCAGTGTAGATCCAAGAAGTATGGAGCGAGTAGCAAAAGAAACGGGTTTGGAAATTTATGATAAATTGTTCACTGATTCTATAGCCAAAGAAGGAGAACAAGGAGATTCTTACTATCAGATGATGAAATGGAACATCGAAACAATCCATAAAGGTTTATCCCAAACAAAAGAGAGCTGAAAAACGCAAGGTCTGGCTTAAGGAGCGGACCTTGCGTTTTTTTACAAGAAACCGGAAAAAAATTATGATGTTTTTCGGCGTACAGATACCCTTTTTGAGAAAATTCCGTTATAGTTAGAGTAAGGAAGGAAGGTGTGGCTATGAATTTTACACGTAAAGATAAATATACGATTAAAGAAGAAGTATTTCGATTGATCAGCCAGCAAGAAAATACCGACAAGGATCAAGACCTTCAATTTCTTGAAGCAGAATTAGCTAAATTATTCATAGCAAATCAAAACGAGACAACAGAACCAGATGAAGAGCTGTACATAGGCAAATGGTTGTTTGATGAATTTCAGCCTTTAGATGAAAATACCGGTATCGGTTATTTTGTGTTCCTTTCTCCAGTCGGCTTCACACCTGGCGTATTAGTTAAACAAAACGACGAAATAACCGTCAAAGCATGGCCTGCTTTGTTTTCAGTAATCAAAGCAGAAGGAGTAATCAAAAAGATCCAGTCGGCCTATTATAAAAGTCAATTTATTGCCAACAGCAAATTAATGAATATGTTTTATAACCGTCTAGTAGAAATTGCCAGACCCGGGAAGATCCCGCAAACATTCACGTATACGCAGCAAAAAAATCTCTATGAAGAAGTACTGTATTCCCGTGATCTGTCTGAGTTTTCACCTTGGGAAGAGGTAAGACTCCATGAATTGTTAAGTACAAAACCAGTTTCTTTGAATTTTTTCAACGCATTGGATAACAAAAGAAAATTGATTTCGACAAATTATTGGGAAGTATTTGCTGCAAGAAAAAAATGGATGGAAGAAAAGAAGATTGCTGATCAGCAGATCCAGTTTGTCCAACTGAAAAAAGAAAAACTATATTATGGATTATACAGCCGTTAACAGCAAGCGAGGAAGACCATGACATTAAAAGAAGAAATCATACAAGAAAGCAAACGATTAGGAATTGACAAGATCGGGTTTACGACGGCGGAGCCTTTTGATTCATTAAAAGAATCGTTGGAAGAGCAAAAAGCAGCCGGCCACACTTCTGGTTTCGAACACCCAAATATCGATGAGCGTCTTTATCCAGAAATGACATTTGATCAGCCAAAATCAATCATTTCCATTGCTCTTGCGTATCCTACTAGGATCCATGAAGAAGTACCTAGGGATGAAAAACGAGGGCAATTTGCTCGTGCCTCATGGGGGATCGACTATCATGATATACTGAGAGACCGATTAAATCGATTGATCGAATTCATCCAAACAAGAGCAGAAAAATGGCAAAAAGAAGAGGAATGGCGTCTAGCTCCGCAAGTAGACACTGGGGAACTGATCGATGTCGCTGTAGCACAGCGAGCTGGATTAGGTTTTATCGGCCGAAACGGATTGTTGATCACCGAAGAGTTCGGTTCATTTGTCTATCTTGGTGAGATCGTCACTAATATCGTATTTGAGCCGGATAAACCAGGAGAGTTTGGTTGCGGTGACTGTATGCGCTGTGTGACTGCTTGTCCGACGAAAGCATTGCTTGGTGATGGCAGAATGAATGCACAGCGATGTTTATCTTATCAAACGCAGACAAAAGGGATGATGCCCGAAGAATATCGGAAAAAAATGCGAAATGTCATTTATGGATGCGATATCTGCCAGTTAGTCTGCCCTTACAATCAAGGAAAAGATTTTCATTTTCATGAAGAGATGGAACCAAAAATAGATGAAGTATATCCAAAATTAAAGCCGATGCTGTCGATGTCGAATAAAGACTTCAAGCAGCAATTTGGGCATTTAGCTGGTTCGTGGCGTGGAAAAAAACCTTTGCAGAGAAACGCATTGATCGCTTTAGCTAATCTAGGAGATCGAACGGCATTGCCTGAGATTTCAGAATGTTTAACGGATGTCCGCCCTGTCATCAGAGGAACAGCAGCTTGGGCTATTGGACGTCTAGGAACAAAAGAGCCAGAAAAATGGCTTGATGTATTAGATGAAACATTAGCTGAAGAATCGGAAGAAGTCGTCATAAATGAACTAGAACATGCACAAAAATTATTGCGGAGAAAGTTAAAATAAAAAAATAGTAAGCATTATTCATTGTTTTTGTCCAGTAATTGTTGTAACAATTACTGGTTTTTTTGTATTTTTTACGTTTTTTTAAGAGGATTTGATAAAAATCAAACATTTTTTTGCTTTTTTTTATGGATTATTGCAGTAAATATTACAGAAAAGATGTTTTTCATTCAAAAATAAAAAAACATAGAAAAACGATTACTTTGCTTATATAACAACGATTTGATGGTTTTACATCAAAAAAGTTTTTGTTCAAATGTTACAAATATTAAATAATTCGTCATTTTGTCATTAAATGTCATGATTCTTTTACCTATGAAATATTTCTAAATGATAAAGTTAATAGCGTCGAAAGAATAAAAAACGGAGAAAAAAGGAGTTTAATATGAATTCATTTAAGAAAATTGTTTTAGGTACAACTTTTGCTGCTGGTGCTACTGCAATGTTTGTAGGAACTACAAATGCTCACGCTGATGAAGTTTACACAGTAAAATCAGGTGATTCATTATCTAAGATTTCACAAAAATTTGCAGGAGACAACTCAATGATCAATGCAATTGCTGAAAAGAATTCAATTGCAGACATCAACCGCATTTATGTTGGTGAACAATTAACAATCCCAACTTCAAATGATTCTTCAGCAACAACAGAAAGCAACACAACAGAAAATACAGCATCTACAACTGAAACAGCAACGCAAGAACATACATACGTTGCACCTGTTGAAACAGTTGAAGTAGCTCCTGCTGCCCCAGCTGCTGCAACGGCGCCAACTTCAAGCTCTGCAAAAGAATGGATCGCACAAAAAGAATCAGGCGGTTCATACACAGCTACTAACGGACGTTACATTGGCCGTTACCAATTAGATGCTTCATACTTAAACGGCGACTATTCAGCTGCCAATCAAGAACGTGTAGCAGAACAATACGTAACATCTCGTTATGGTTCATGGGATGCTGCTAAAACATTCTGGTTAGCAAACGGTTGGTACTAAGCCGATAAAAGAAAAATGATGAAACCGAGAGTCTTGTTTATTCAAGTTCTCGGTTTTTTTTATGAAAAATAAATGATTTGTTTCCCTCTGCACAGCAGTACAAATAAAAACTCGGATAATGTATAATAAAGAAAACGCTTTTTTTGTTTAGGGGAGGAGGAGCCATGAGTACAAAAGAGAGTCTCGAATTAGAGGAAATCACAAGTGAAAATCCACTGTTATCCAGTATTCGATCCATTATTGAAACAGCATTCTACGGTAATAATGTTCAAGAAGTTTTTGACAGGAAGACAGCTTATCAACTAGCAAAAGGGAGTCCAGGAACGATCATCACAGATTTAACGGTCTCACATGCTGAAGAACTAGATTTACCAGCTGATGCTAGGACACTAGTATTCAATGATGGGAGTATTGTAGGAAGAACAGCAAGTGCTCGGCGTATCTTTGAGGACTTGGGCAAGGAGCAAAGTAAATACGAGAAGATCTTGAGAGAAGCCGTGTATCAAAGTCGAAAGCGACAATTTTATCATACAAAAGTAATCGTTGGTCTATCTGAAGAATTTTCTGTACAAAGTCATTTGTTGATTCCAGAAGGATTTGAGAACAATCTGTATTCTTATATACTGAATTTTCAGCCAGCGAATGCGAAGACCCTGGCTACTTATCAAAAATCTGCGTCCTTTGATGAGGGAGATCTTTATATCTTTTGTGATCCCGAATGGACGCATGAAGCCTTTCCCAATGGACTCGTTTTATTTGATTCTCTCCATAATACAGCTGCTGTGCTAGGATTACGTTACTTTGGGGAATTAAAAAAAGCGACTTTGACGCTTGCTTGGGCATTGGGGAATCGCAATGGTTTTATTGCCTGCCATGGCGGGATGAAACAATATACCAGTAATGATCAAACTTATACGATGGCTGTATTTGGGTTGTCCGGTTCTGGAAAATCAACGATCACCTTAGCAAAACATTCGGAAGGGCATTCTGTTACGATCCTACATGACGATGCTTTTGTTATTTCTAGAAAAAATGGTTTTGCTACTGCCTTGGAACCTTCTTACTTTGATAAAACACAAGACTATCCGTCTGATGATCCGGCCATTTCTTCTTTCCTTACTTGTCAGAATGTGGGCGTGACATGTACGAGTAAGGGAGAAAAAGTCCTAGTGACAGGAGATATACGAAACGGAAATGGGCGGACAGTCAAATCACGTTATGCGACACCAGACCGAGTCGATCATCTTAGCGAAAAGATCGATGCTGTTTTTTGGATCATGAAAGATGATTCACTTCCGCCAATTATCAAGATCAATGACCCGGTTTTAGCAGCGTCTTTTGGTGCAACATTAGCAACAAAACGATCAGACGCGGAAAATATCACTACAAAAAGACAGCTAGATGAGCTAGTCATTGAACCATTTGCTAATCCTTTCCGTGTCTATCCTCTTAGGGAAGACTATCAAGCTTTTCGAGAGTTGTTTTTGAAACAGCAAACAGCCTGCTATGTCTTGAATACTGGATATTTCGATGATAAAAAAATCAAACCTGAAACGACATTGTCAATCGTTGAAAGAATCGTGCAACAAACGGCAGAATTCAAGTCGTTTGGTCCGTTTGAAGACATCCACTATTTACCTATACCAGATTTTCCTGTTTCTTTTGAGGATACGTCCTATAAAAATCTGGTGAAACAACGACTTGATAGTCGTTTACGATTCATTGAAGCTCAGATAGGAAAAGATCTCTTGCCAGATGAAGCAAAAGAAAGTTTGGAGAATTTGATTCAGAAATTGAACTAAAATAACAGCTTTTTCAAGAAGTAATCCATGCGCAATATCGCTCGGGATCCTTACTTGAAAAAGCTGTTTTTCTATGATGGATTTTTCGTAATATAGGTGGAGATGTCCTTTTGATAATCTTCCGTAGGCCAATGACCAGTATTTAAGAAGTTGGCTAATAGATAGCCGATATAAGGGCCTGTCGTCAAACCAGAAGAGCCTAGACCGCTAGCAGCCAGTAGACTTGGGTCATCTGGCAATACGCCGAAGAATGGGGAAAAATCTGACGTATAAGCACGGGTGCCTACACGGAACTCGTAGGACCAATTTTTTATCTGATCTGGATCAGCCAAGAACTGTTCTGCACTCTTAGTCAATCCCTCATAAGCTTCGCTAGTAGGAGCCAAATCCCATCCTTGATCGTTCTCATGGGTAGCACCTAAAAGGATCTTTCCATCCATGAAAGGAATGAAATCAGCTTCTCCGTCAAGCATAGCAACAGGCCAGTCTTGACTCATCTTATAAGATGTCTGAAATGCTAAGAGCTGCCCTTTTTGCGGACGTATATCTGCAGAATAGCCTAATTTTTTCAATAGAGGCTTAAGTGCAGGACCAGGTGTCAAGATTACGCGGTCAGCTGTGTATTCTCCAAACGGTCCCTTGACGAGCCAAGAATCGTTCTTCTTATGCAAGGTGACTTTTGCCTGGATCTGCTCGATTTGTTTTTGTACTAAACGCTGACCAAGATGTTCTAAATATGCTTTTCCATCCAGACGACCACCACCACTGATGCGTAGTGAAACTGCTGGCTTCAATAACGGAAGAGCTTGGGACGTCTGTTCAGGTGAAAGCCATTCGATATTTCCAATTTCTGGCGCTTCTTCTTTTCGTTTCTCCGCAAGAATAGCTAATTCAGCTAAATCTTGTTCAGGCCGAAGCAAAAGTGTCCCTGATTGTGCATAAATCGTTTGATCAAGTTGGAAATCTTTTATGAGTTTAGGGAAAAAAGCAGCGCCGTCTTTAGCCAGACGATACCATTGTTTGTTTCTGCGTTTTGACAACCAAGGGGAGATGATCCCAGCGCTTGCTTTCGTTGCCTGTCCTGTCCCTTCATCAAACAAAGCAACATCGAATGTTGATGTATCCAAGTAATTGGCTAGAGTCATACCAATGATCCCGCCACCGATAATGGCAATTTTTTCCATAAAAAAGCCTCCTTTTACAAACAACCATTTTCACACAAAAAAACGGCAGATGCAACACCTGCCGTATATGGAAACTACGCTTTTTTAGCAAAAAACAGAGAATAGACGAATCGAGCAAAGCTGATAAGAAGCAACAGCAATAAGACGCCCAACGCCGCTTTTGATCCTAATGTAGTAGACACTTCGTAATTATGGGAAGTATGATGCTGAACATAATTGATGATAACCGCTACTAATGAAGTAGCCACAGCACCAGAAAACTGTTGCAAGGTATTGAACATTGCATTCCCGTCTCCTTGCAGTTCTTCATTCAGCGCATTCATTCCAGTCGTCATCATATTGCTGTAAGACAAACCGATACCGACCATATAAAAAACATGACAGGCAATCAATACACCCAATGAAGCGTGTCCGATAAGCAGGAATAATGCTAACCAACCAATCAAAGAAAGGATCAGTCCAGCAAAAATTGGCTTCTTCGGTCCATATTGATCCAGCATTTTACCAGAAAAAGGAGAAAGCAAAGCACCAACCGCTGCACCGGGAAGCATGGCTAATCCAGCGACAAAAGGACTGCTTCCTTGAACGATCTGAAGGAAATTCGGTAAGACAAAAGACACACCAAGTAATAAAAACTGATAAACCAAGAAGCCAAACAAAAACAAACGGAATGTTTTATTTGAAAGAATGGACAGCCGAATCAGCGGATGTTCCACTTTTTTACTTCGATAGTAAAATAGGAACCAGCCGATCCCGCCGATGATCAAAGCAATCCAACTAGAAAGTGTTCCCAACGTACTCAAAAATGTCAGACTTCCACTAAACAAAAGAAAGATTCCTAAAACGCTCCACCAATCCAAATAACCACTTTTTTGTACTGCCATCTCGGGAATAGCAAACCAGCCGATAATCAAAGAAAGGAGCAAAATGGGCACAAGAAACAGGAAAATATGATTCCATGTAAAATGTGAAGTCATAATGCCTCCGTAAGTGGGTCCAATCGCTGGAGCAATGGCCGTTGTCAAAGTACCGACACCCATCATCGCGCCTCGTCGATTGAGGGGGGCAAATGTCAAGATAATATGGAACATCAACGGAAGAGCGATACCTGTTGCTGCCCCTTGGAGCAATCGACCAAACAATAGAACCATGAAGGTAGGAGAGAAGAAATCGATCATTATACCTGCCAAGAAAAGCAGATTTGAAGCTAAAAAGAGTTTTTTGAGACTAAAATTGCGATTCAAATAAGTAGACAGCGGAACAATGATCGAAATCATCAAAAGATAAATCGTTGTTACCCATTGGACTTGTGCGGTCGTTAAATCAAACTGTCTGATAAGAGTTGGGAAAGTTACATTCATGGCCGTCTCGATCAATACGCCCGCAAAAGACATCATCCCTGTTGCAATTACTGCAGGTACTAAAAGCAGCTGTTTTTGTTTTGTCATTTACATCACCTCTAAAAAATTTCGTAAAAAAAGAGAGTGATTTCTATTATAAAAATAGAAACCGCCTCTCTCTCGACACGCCGAAACGTGTTATCTGTACGATTTATTTACTTAACTTATTCTAGCACAAACTGAAAAATAGTGTCAACACGATTAGCCAAGTCACTTAAAAAGAGGTATGATAATAAATAACTAAATGGAATTTCGCGGAGGAAGAAAAATGGAAAAAATCGAATGGCGTAAAGACAAGAGCTATAGTATGAAAAAAAGCCCGCAAATACTAGAGGTTCCTAAAAAACCATTCTTTAGCATCAGAGGGATCGGCGACCCGAATCAGGAAGGCTTTAAACAAAGAGTAGCCTGTCTATATGCAGTCAGCTATGCAATACGCATGTCGCCTAAAAAAAATTGGCTGATTCCTGATTATCAGATGTATACTGTCTATCCATTGGAAGGACAATGGGGACTGCAAGAAAAGTATTTGCATGAACCAGTGATGAAAAAAGAACATTTTTCTTATCAATTGATGATCCGACAGCCTGACTTTGTTACAGAAGCGATAGCCCAAGAAGCCATTCAGCGTTCTCTGAGCAAACTTCCGGAAGACTTGAGAGAACAAGTAGCATTCGGAAAGATGGAAGAAGGTCTTTGTGCCCAAATCTTACACATTGGTTCCTATGATGAAGAACCAGAATCCTTTGAGAAATTAGAAGCATTCATTGCAGAAGAAGGGTATCAAAGAACTTCTAAAGAACACAAAGAAATCTATATCAGCGATCCACGAAAATCTGCACCTGAAAAAATGAAGACGATTTTGCGTGTCAAAATAGAAAAAAGATAGCAACCTGAATAAAACCGAAAAATAAAAGTAAAAAATACCAAAATAAGAAGAAATATTACTTGTCTTTTGCTATAATCAATATTGAGAGGTGTCTAATATGAAAAAGAAACAGCGACAAGCATTGATCCGCCAAATGATTACAGAACAACCGATTGGGACACAGGAAGAGCTGCTTACACGGTTGCATGAAGCAGGTGCCGATGTGACTCAAGCTACGATTTCTCGAGACATCAGAGAAATGAAGTTAGTAAAAAGCCAAGATGAAAATAAAATAGTACGCTATACATTATTTAACCAACCATCTGTTTCTTTAAATGAAGAACGTTTGCGTACGGCAATTAGGCGTGAGGTTTTACGTATACAGTCTGTTCAATTCATGGTTATCGTATTGACTGAACGAAATGGCGCTGATGTGGTAACGAATTGGTTAGACGAAGTTGCTTATCCCGAAGTTGTTGGAACGATGGCAGGTGTAGATACATTCATTATTATTTGCCGCTCAGAAGAAGAAGCACAGCGATTTGCGGAAAAATTAGAAAAAATGAGGGAATAGATGAGGAGGACTTTTATATGGAAGATATGAAAGCGCTACAAAATGGATCGGATATTCGAGGGATTGCATTACCAGTTGAAGGTCATGAAGTCAATTTGACGACAGACAGGGTAGAAAAGATCGGCTGGGGACTAGCAAACTGGCTAAAGAAAAAGAAGAAATCAACTAATCCAACTAGAAAATGGACGATTGGGATTGGTCATGACAGTAGGATCAGCGGACCAGCACTAAAAGAGGCGTTGATCCAAAGTCTGAAAGAACAAGGGATACATGTCATTGATTTCGAATTAGCTACTACGCCAGCTATGTTTATGTCCACTCAATTTGAACAATTCTCATGCGACGCTGCGGTCATGCTGACTGCTAGCCATCTTCCCTATTATTACAACGGAATAAAATTTTTCACCTCAGAAGGAGGGGCAGAAAAAGAAGATATTGCTTATATCCTGTCACAGCAGCAAAAAATAAACAGTGAACAAGCAGGAAGTGTGGAAAATGCAGACCTTTTGACACCTTATGCGCAAGATTTAGTCACAAAAATCAAAAAAGGGATGGGAACACAAGATGACAAACCACTAAAAGGTTGGAAAATCATCGTGGATGCTGGAAATGGTGCTGGAGGATTTTTTGCTGAAAAAGTATTGAATAGCTTAGGCGCTGATACAACAGGATCTCAATTTTTGGAACCAGATGGTCGATTTCCTAATCACATCCCCAACCCTGATAACAAAGAAGCGATGGAAAGTATCAAGCAGGCTGTTTTAGCAAATGAAGCAGATCTTGGAATCATTTTTGACACAGATGTGGATCGTTCAGCTGTGGTCAGTGCTTCTGGAACAGTCATCAATCGAAATAATTTGATCGCAGTATTAAGTACGATCGTATTAAAAGAGCATCCAGGGACAAGGATCGTAACGAATTCGCCTACTTCTTCTCATCTACAAAAATTCATTGAAGAAAAAGGAGGTACCCAAATTCGTTATATTTCCGGCTATCGAAATGTAATCAATAAAGCATTAGAACTTAATCGTCTTGGGAAAGATACACAGCTAGCCATCGAAACAAGCGGTCACGCTGCATTCAAGGAAAATTATTTTCTGGATGATGGTGCATACGTCATCGCGAAGATCCTGATGCTTTTGCCAGAATTAAAAAGAAAAGGTATCACATTGGATGAACAAATCAAAGAGTTGAAACAGCCTGTAGAAGTACAAGAAATCCGACTAAAATTGTTCAGTGATGAACCACGCGAACAAGGAAACAAGATATTAGAAGAAATGAAGCGACTATTGGAAGAAGAAAAAGGGATGAACTTCGACCCGGCAAATGAAGAAGGTATTCGGTATAATCTGCAAGAACCTTATGGAAGCGGTTGGTTTTTGATTCGCTTAAGCTTACATGAGCCGTTGTTAGTATTGCAGATAGAAAATGACGAGAGCGGAAAGAACCAGCTAGTGTTAGAAAAACTAGCAAACTTATTCGGACATTTTTCTGATCTTGAATCATTATCAGCAGAATAAACCAATCTTCTTGAAAGGTAGTTGCTTGGACAACAAAAAAAGTGGTAAGGTTAAACCGAGTGCTGGTAGGGTGGCCAGCAAAAGGAGGAAAAAAATGGTAACGAATATGGTTATTTTTTTAACAGTATTGGTCTATGGGGTCAACTTTCTGGTATATATGTATCTCAAAATCAATCATATAAAAGATTATTTAGAAAAGATTGCTATTTATTTTGGAACGAATATGACCCTGTTGTTCACGAGTGGCATCTTTTTGTTTTTTGGAAAAATAGTAGAAGACGGTATTCTGGTATTTGAATAAGCAGAATTTTTGTAGAAAGCGCCTTACTTGTCATACACTATAATTATAGCAAGTAGCAAATGGTCAATCGAAAGGAGCAGTACAATGAAAAAAGCATACGAAACAGCAATGATCAACCATGGCGGGCGCAATGGAGAGGTCGAGGCACCCAATGGCTCGATGCATATGAAAATCACTCCTCCGGGAATCCATGCAGAAGGAACAAACCCAGAACAATTATTTGCAGCAGGTTATGCTTCTTGTTTCAATGGGGCGGTACAACATATGATCAAAGAAGCAGGAATGACAGCAGAGTCCACAGTAAAAGCACGTGTCTCTCTTTATAATTTAGATGATGGCGGCTATCAGATCGGTGTAGTATTAGAAGTGCATATCGATGGCATCAGCGAAGAAGAAGCCCAAAAAATTGCAGAAGATGCGCATGAATTCTGCCCTTACTCCAAAGCAACTAGAGGAAATATTGATGTAGAAGTAACGATTGTTTAGAAGAATAAAGGAAATCGAACCAGACTAAAAACGTGAAAGGACCGCTTTTTGTCTGGTTTTTTTGACAAACAAAGCAGATGATTTGGAAAATAGACGATTATCGGTTATCATATTTTTGTACCAATCGGTAGGTAAAAAAGAAGCGAGGGAAAAAGGATGGAAAAATATCAAAATATTGTGATCGGTTTTGGAAAGGGCGGTAAGACTTTAGCGAAGGCGTTAGCTTCAAAAGGCGAATCGGTTTTAGTCGTTGAAAAGTCAACACGTATGTATGGCGGAACATGTATCAACATCGGCTGTATTCCTTCTAAATCATTGATTTTCAATGGAGAAAGAGGAATCGATTTTACAGAGGCTGTTGCTCGGAAAGAAAAATTGACGGGCATGCTTCGCGCCAAAAATTATCATATGATCAGCGATGAGGCGACTGGGACAGTGATGGACGGTACAGCACGTTTTCTTTCTAACCATCAAATCGAAGTGACGAATAATGGTGAAAAAGTAATTGTTGAAGGCGAACGGATTTTCATCAATACTGGTTCTGAACCAATCATTTTACCAATCAAAGGATTGAATACAAGTCGCTACTTGATTGATTCTACGCAAGCAATGGATCAGGAACAATTACCGGAAAAATTAGTGATCATTGGGGCTGGATATATTGGTCTGGAATTTGCATCAATGTTCAATGAATACGGATCTAAAGTTGTCGTTCTTGATGCCCATCCTGAATTTCTTCCTCGTGAAGATGAAGACATCGCACAAATGATTTTAGAAGATTTGACGAATGCAGGGATCGAGTTCCACTTAGGTGTGACTGTCGATGAAGTAGCAGACCAAGAATCAACAGCTGCCGTTACCTTTACAGAAGATGGTCAAAAAGTAACGATTGAAGCATCTAAAGTTTTAGCAGCAACTGGCCGAAAAGCTAATACAGCTTCTCTTGGATTAGAAAATACAGATGTTAAACTGACCGATCGCGGAGCAATCGCTGTAGATGAATACCTTCGTACAGATGCGGAAAACATTTGGGCGATTGGAGACGTCAAAGGCGGACTGCAGTTCACTTATATCTCTCTAGATGATTATCGAATTATCATGGATCAGTTGAAAGGCGAGAATACACGAACAACGAATAACCGGAAAGCTGTGCCTTACAGTGTATTTATCACTCCAACTTTATCCAATGTAGGATTAACAGAAAAACAAGCCAAAGCTCAAGGCGTCAATTACAAATTATTCAAGTATATGACAAGCGGCGTTCCTAAAGCACAAGTATTAGAAGATCCTAAAGGGGTATTCAAAGTTTTAGTTGATCCTGAAACTGACTTGATTCTAGGTGCAAGTATTTATGCGGAAGATTCTCATGAAGTCATCAACTTGATTTCGCTAGCTATGAATGGAAAACTTCCTTATACGTTATTGAGAGATCAAATCTATTCTCATCCAACAATGAGTGAAGCTCTAAATGATGTATTAAAATAAATAACGAATGGAGAATTTATCATGTTCAACAACAAAAATACAGCAGTAGTTCTAACTGACCCGCAAGTCGAGTTCTTGAAACCAGCAGGTGGTGGCTTTGGTTTGACAAAAGATATCTTAGAAAAATACAATACGATCGAAAATATGATCGAAATGGTGAAACGAGCAAAAGAAAAAGGATACAAACTCTTTATTTCTCCTCATTATTTTTATCCACATGACCATAAATGGCAATTTGGCGGTGCAGGAGAACATATGATGCTTGAGCAGCAGATGTTTGCTAGAAAAAGTCAATATGAACCAGTGGAAGAAGGTTCAGGAGCCGATTTTATCGAAGAATTGAAACCATATTTGGATGAAAATACGATTATCAGCTCTCCTCATAAAATCTTTGGACCAGAAAGCAACGACTTAGCGCTTCAATTGAGAAAAAATGGAATCGACACAGTAATTCTTGGTGGAATGAATGGAAACTTGTGTAGCGATTCCCATATGCGTGAATTGGTAGAGAGTGGATTCAATGTTGTGGTAGCGACAGATGCAATTGGTGCTCCTGGCCAAGAAGCAATGGATGCAGCGTTGACGAACTTTGGTTTTATTGCAGATCAAGTGATGACAACAGAGAAAGTATTAGAGCAACTATCATAAGATAGGAACTGCTTTTGTCCTCGCAGTTCTTGAATCAATGAACATCTAGCTACAAGAGAACAGTTTTATAGTGAGGGCTGTGTCAGATAATTTGGCACAGTCTTTTTTTAAACGATTAGGAAGATAAAATGATGAATTTATTGTATAATATAGGACTATGAGAGATGAAAAAGGAGAATATCATTGAAAACAAAGGAAAAGATCTTGGAAGCGACCAAAGATCTTATTTATAAAAAAGGCTATCATGAAACGTCAATCCGGGATATTCTAGCAGCTTCTGAGACGGGAAAAGGTCAATTTTATTATTACTTTTCTTCAAAAAAAGAAGTTTGTCTAGCGGTGATCCATGCGCATATGGACGTGTGGCAGACAGAATTGTTTGAAGACATCTTAAATGCTGGAAAACAGCCAGAAGAAGCACTAGAAGAAATGTTGGATTGGATTTTCGCTGATCATGAGGCACAAATCACTTATCATGGCTGTCCTGTGGGGAATTTGATTATTGAGTTGAGTACAGTGGATGAAGAATTCCGTCTATTGCTACTAGAATTAGTCAATCAATGGGTCAAGTATACGAAACAAAATATCTTGGCACTTTCTGAAGAAAAACTGTCCGATGCAGAGGCAGACCGTCAAGCCAAAGCGTTGATTGCTGAAATCCAGGGTAGTATCTTATTGTTGAAAGTCACACAAGATCTATCACTACTTAGACAGAATTTCCAATTGATCAAAGAAAGATTGTTAACTTCGCAAAAGGTTCTTTAATAATTAGAGGTTGTGAAATCAGCGCTTTGACCTGAGTATTAGAGAAACAAACGGCAAAATAGTTCCTCATATTTTGCCATTTGTTGAGCTAATACCGAGGGTCAGCTGATTGAACACCGTTTAGTGAAGAGGTTGTGAAAAAGCTGCCTTGCATCAAGTAATAAGAACAGCCAAGTAAAAACAGCTCCTTATGTTTTTAAATTGGTTGGACTTATTACCGCAGATGCAAGCTTTTGAACACCGTTTAAGGAAGAGGTCGTGAAAAAGTCGCTTAGTTTCGAGTATGAAGAAAAATTTTGTGAAAATGGCTTTCTACATTTTTGCATAAATTTGGCTTAATACCGAGAAACTGGCTTTTGAACACCGTTTACCCAGAGGTCGTGAACCTGCCGTTTCACTCTGAGTCACAAGGAGCAATTTCAAAACACAGCTTCTCATGTTTGTTGAATATTGTGACTTGTGACCGAGGAGTTGGCATGAGAAAAACGTTTACTGGAGAGTTTGTCACAACTTTTTTAATTCTCTATTCATTGAAAGCGTTTTGTTGGTATGAACTTCTTGTTGCAGTGTATGATAGATAAAAAGAGGGGGAGATATTAGGATGTGTGGTCGTTATTTTTTTGATCTAGAGTCGGAGCTCCTTCAGAACTATTATCGAGAAGCCCAGAAGAAACAACCGGAACAGGCAGCAAAATTAGCAGCTGGAGAAATTTTTCCGTCAAATCTTGTTGTGACATTAAGAAAAAAGGAAGAAAACAATCTCACTCCGGAAATCATGAAGTGGGGATTTACCGGATTTAAAAAAGGACAATTGATGATCAATGCCCGGGCAGAGACAGTAGAAGAAAAAAAGACCTTTCATCAACCATTTTTGCAAAATCGTTGTGTTTTTCCAATGAGCGGCTTTTATGAGTGGAATGAAGAAAAAGACAAATTTATGTTTTCAAATAAGGAAAAAATAGTGTATATTGGCGGCTTTTATCGTAGCCATCACGATGAAAAAACGGCAGAATCAATCATAATGACTACTGAACCTAATCGCACAGTCGCACCAATCCATGACCGAATGCCGCTTGTCTTGACTGAAGAACAAATCGAACCTTGGGTAATAGATATTTCTTTTGCGCGAAAAATCATTACTCAGCAGATGCCTGAATTAGTAATGGAGAAGGTATAACAGATTCGATTTTTTAAAGAAAGATTGGCAAAAAACAAAAAAGACTTCAGCACAGATCCCAAAAACAAAGAGAACAGAAGAAATGCTCATAAGCTGCATATACTGCATCTATAGAGTCAAAATCGACCTTTCTAAGGTATAGCTTCTATTTGTTTTTTACTCGTGCTGCGAGTCTTTTTTTGTTTATACCTAACGATGTTTATCATTACGACTCTTTGAATTCTTGGAATCTAAAATTCAAACTTAACGACTGGTTGGCAGTTGTATATTCTCTGAATTTATAGATAAGAGGTTGCCATTTATCCACATTGATATGAGTTGGATCATGTAAAATCCCTTCTTCTACAAAAATAGCTACGATCTCACATTCTACAATAGCAAAGTCTTCTCTAGTTGAAATTCGTTGAACCAACGTTTCTATTTGAATCGGGCATTCTTTGATCCGAACAGTTGCAACTTCTTCACCTGCTAGTTTCGTGAACTTTCCCAATTGAAATTTGTCAGAGCAAAAGGAATAGCCAGCTTTTTGTTTATAATCGGGCATGATAGGATGGCCTGTCGTCTTTGCGATTTTCTCGATTTTTTCCCAAAGTGTTTGATCTGCAAGATTGAAGGTAGCGGCATGTCCCACTTTTAAATTTGTATACCCTTTACTGTGCATACTGATTCCAATGACAATCGTTTTGCCAAGTGTCCAAGTGGAGCTGATTGGCGTGAGGTTGTCATTACCAGTCATTTCATCCTTAGTCGTCATCAGCACGACGGGAAATCCGTAATAGAAACTTTCTTTTTCCATTTTTTTAAACATAATCCTCACCTCTGAATATAGTATACTAAGCTTATTCCTCGATGCTCATCGATGTGTGAAAGGAGAGAAAAAAATGGCTGGATTTCCTGATCTTCAGCAAACGACTAAACTCTTAGCAGATCATTCGCGACTTGAGATCCTTACTTTATTGATGGATGGAAGGTTCCATACCGTGCATGAACTAGCAAAGAAAGCAAAAATAAAAGATCATACAGCATCTTATCATATAAAAAAACTTCATTCTCTTGATTGGGTGAGGTCTTATAAACAGGGAAGAAATGTCTATTATCGATTATCATCTCTGGAAATCGCTGATTTGTTAGAAAATCTTATGGTAGTTAGTCCGGTTAAACCGATCAAATCATTTAATGAAAACAAAGAATATAGTGAATTAAAAGCAGGAAGATCTTGTTATCGGCATTTAGCCGGTGTGATAGGTGTAGTTTTTTTCAACTTTCTCCTTCACAACAACTATCTTGTGATGGAAAACCATCATGTGGAACTTACAGAAGAAGGCGTTTGTTATTTCAAAGACTTAGGAATAGATATTGACGCACTGAAAAAACAATCTGGAGTACTTGTGAAGCCTTGCTTAGATTGGACAGAACGAACATTTCATTTAGGAGGAAATCTCGGGAACGCGTTTTTCCGATGGTGTAAAGAGAAAGAATATATCACATTGAATCCAGAAAACAGAGGTGTTCGCTTAACTGCTGAAGGGAATTTATTTTTCCAAAAATTTGAATCGAGCCAATAGGAAAGTCGTTTCTAATACAACAAAAAGGTTGTGACAAAAATCTTGTCGCAACCTTTTTCCTACGTATGTTTTTTATTTCTTGAATGGAGGTGTCCCATACATTTTTGGTGTTACTGGTTCTAATTTTGGTGCAGCGCCTTCGATCTTAGGTTCTTTCAACCATTGATATTCGCCTTCGCCGTCCAATGCTTTGCCGCTAGCCCAAGAACCTTCACTACTTTGGTCTCCCTCTGAGAAGTTATAGAAGTCATAAGCAATGTCTTTTCGTTCTTTGTCACGCGGGAAAGTACTTGGGACTAAGATTGAACCTTCTTTTTCTTCTAATTCTTTCACTGCACATTCCCATAGGTTTTGATGATAGCTATCTCTTGCAAGGAGAACAGACAGCATATCTTTTACGCCACGATCATCGATCATTTCGTAAATACGTGCTACTTGAAGTCTTCCTTGTGATTCGGCATTTAAATTAGCTCTAAAATCTGCTAACAAGTTGCCACTCGCAATGATATAGGCACCGCTCCATGGATTGCCCACGCTGTCAGCAGGACGAGGTCCTAAGCCAGCTACGATCGCGTGCTGTGGATTCATTCCAGAGATAATGGCACCGATTGTTGGATCTTTTTGCATCGCTGCTTCTTGATCTTCAACAGGCGCACCCTCTAATAAACGAGCAACCATTGTCGCCAACATTTCTACGTGGCCGATTTCTTCTGTTGCAATGTCCATCAGCATATCTTTATATTTTTCTTCTCCTCGGCAGCTCCAACCTTGGAACAGGTACTGCATAGCTACACTCATCTCGCCATATTGGCCGCCGATCAGCTCCTGCAGATATTTCGCGATTAATGGATTCGGACGATCTGGTTTTGCCTCAAACTGCAATTCTTTCTGGTGTCTAAACATCAAAATTCCTCCTAATCTTTTTTTAATACATTCTCATTCTGCTACGAAAGATTAAAAAATTCAAAGAAAACGCTCGCGAATTATATAAAGTGTTGGTATCATTAATAATTTTTCGATAATCACACCTTATAAATTGTTATTTTCAGAACAAAATGATATCGTTATATTAAAACCGACATCGGTTACATTAAAATTTGGAGGTAAAATATGAAAAAATTATTGTTTACAGGATTGTTGGCAAGTTCAGCATTGTTTTTATTAGGAGGATGCGGATCAAGTAATACAAGCGATGCCAGCTCAAGTGCAGCAAATTCTTCTGAAAAAACAAGTGATGGAAGAAAAAATATTGATTTCTGGTCCTTTTGGGGGTCGGGCGCACGAAAAGAAGCCATCGAAGAAATCATTGAGGATTTCAACCAATCACAAGACGAGATCCATGTAAATTATAAGTATCAGCCATGGGGGGATATTTGGACCAAATCTTTATCTGCAATAACGGCTGGAAATGCACCTGATGTTATTGTACAGGACATAAATTCCGTTGCGCAAAGAGCAGAAGCACAGCAAGCAACCAATCTCTCCGAGTATGTAGATAAAGATACTTCTAAGGATTTTTATCCCCAGCTTTGGGACACAGTAGAATATAAAGGTGATCCTTATGCCATCCCATTCAATACAGATACACAAGTCATTTTTTATAATAAAAAGTTATTTAAAGAAGCTGGGATCAGCGAACAAGATCTACCGACAACTTGGGATGAATTAGAAGAAACAGCACGTAAACTAGATAAAAAAGAAGGAAAAGAGTTTACGCGTATCGGTTTTTATCCATTATGGAATTTAGGTGCTGATGTATGGGCATTAAACGCAGACAACGGGACTAGTTGGTTTGATAAGGACGAAAAGGTCAAGATTGATACTAAAAACAAAGTGGAAGCCTTAGAATGGATTCAAGACTGGCAAGATTATTATGGAAAAAATACAATCAACAAATTAGAAGCAGAATTTGGTTCTGGTGTGTCTGATCCATTTATTTCTGGATTAGTAGCCATGCGCGCCCAAAACATTAATTATTACTCTAGCTTGATGGAAAACGCACCGGATGATTTTGATTTTGGCGTGATGCAGCTTCCAGAAAAAGAGGAAGGTTCAGGTCATTGGTCATGGGGTGGCGGATTCGTCTTGGAAGTACCATACGGAGCAAAAGATCCTGAAGCCTCTTATGAATTCATCAAATATCTTTCTTCTCCAGAAGTACAAGAAAAATTCGGCGAAAAAAGTTTTGATATCATGGCAAGTAAAACAGCCAACGAGAATTTAGTGAATAATGACAACCTAACGGACAAAGGGAAAATGATCTATCAAATGGCGGACGAAAACTTTAAAAATACGGTGATCACACCAGTTCCTTTAGATGCACCGGATTATACGACATTAGTGAATGAACAGATCGACCAGATTCTTTTAGGAACAAAATCAGCAAAAGAAGGATTGGCAGATGCACAAAAAGCAGTAGAGAACTTAGTCAAGCAAAATCAATAATCCGTTTTTGACTGTCTAGGTACAGAGGAGGCAAGAAAATTTGAAGCGTTTATCTATCCGAAAGAAAAAAGAAGCAAGATGGGCCTATTTATTTATCTCGCCTTTTATTATCGGTTTTTTAATCTTTATGCTAGGGCCTATGCTTTTTTCAGTTATTGGTAGTTTCACCGATTATAATTTGACATCCAAGATGAATTTCATTGGTCTAGCAAATTTCAAAAGAATGTTCGTTCATGATGATTTATTTTGGAAATCGTTATACAACACCGTTTATTTCGTCATCTTCAATGTACCGCTGACGACGATTTTCAGTGTGTTTTTAGCCACAGTACTCAATCAAAAAATCAAAGGAATCAGTGTATTCCGTACAGTTTTCTATTTACCGGCAGTCTTATCAGGAGTAGCAGTCTACATCTTATGGATGCAGCTGCTTTCTCCATCTGCAGGATTGATCAACACATTTCTGGGCTGGTTCCATATCCCTGGACCAGCTTGGTTGTTTGATCCACAATGGACGAAACCTGCGTTGATTTTGATGAAAATATGGAGCTCTGGAGGAGCAATGCTACTTTACTTAGCTACATTACAAAATGTTCCTAGATCTTTATATGAATCAGCAGAAATCGATGGAGCAGGCGTTTGGGGAAAGTTCAAAAGTATTACTTTGCCATTAATCACTCCTATTATTTTTTACGATGTGATCACCTCTACGATCGGTTCTTTCCAAATTTTTCAAGAAGCTTATGTCATGACGAAAAATGGAACAGGTGGACCTGCAAATTCCTTGCTTTTTTATAATCTGCATATGTGGAACAAGGCGTTCGTCGCTTTTGATATGGGATATGCGATGGCTATGTCGATGATCCTATTTCTGATCGTTTTGGTTCTGACCTTCGTCAATTTGAAGCTTGCACCTAAATGGGTCTATTATTCTGGAGGTGACGGCAAATGATGGATTATTTTAAAAAAACCAGTGTGAATCGGCAATCAAAAAAGATGCTAAGCTATGTGCTTATGACGGTAATAGGAATTATTTTGCTCATTCCATTGCTTTGGATGGTATTTACTTCATTGAAACCGATGGAAGAAATCGTTCGTTATCCTCCGACCTTTTTCCCAGAAAAAATCGTATGGGAAAACTATCTGGATACGATTGCCGCATTTCCTTTTTGGCGCTATGCAAGAAATACGTTATTCATCACTGTGCTAGTAGTGATCGGTAATGTCCTTTCGAATTCTTTTATTGCTTATGGATTTGCGAAGCTTGATTTTCCTGGGAAAAAGCTGATGTTTGCTTTGGTTCTTTCTACGATGATGATCCCGGGGTTTGTAACGATGATTCCTCAATATGTATTATTCTCCAAGATCGGCTGGGTAGGTACTTATTTGCCCCTGATCGTTCCATCGTTCTTCGGTAATGCGTTCAATATATTTCTGATGCGTCAATTTTACTTATCGATCAATAATGAATTGATCGAAGCTGCTGAAATCGACGGAGCGAATCATTTGTATATTTGGAGTCATTTGATGCTTCCATTGACGAAACCTGCTTTGATCACGATTGCAATCAATTCCTTCAACGCGGCTTGGAATGATTTCTTAGGTCCTCTGTTATATATCCAAGATCAAGAAAAATACACGTTGCAGATTGGCTTGCAAGTTTTTCAGAACCAAGCGACGACACAATGGAATTATCTGATGGCAGGAGCAACACTTGTCTTGATTCCGACGATCTTGCTGTTCTTTTTTGCACAACGTTATTTCATTGAAGGAATGGATTTGACAGGAGGATCAAAAGGATGATGAATCGGTCGATTGGTAAAAGAGCCAATGATTATTTTTTAGAAATCATTGAATGGATTCCGCGTCTTATCCAGTTACAGCTACTGTGGTTCCTGTGCATCTTGCCTGTTCTCACATTAGGAACGGCAAGTCGAACAGTTCTCTATATGATTTATTATTACAAAAAAAATGAAGAGAAAAAGCTCAGTTCATTATACTGGAAGAAGTTTCGTGAGAATCTTTCTCTTTACGGAAAGCAAGATAGTTTAGCAAGTAGTTATTTTCTTCTTTTATTCATCGATTATCGGATTTTCCATTATTTGGGTGGGAGAATTGGCTATACATTGATGTATACTACGTTGTTTTTGCTTCTATTAAGTGCTGTTCTTTTTAGTTACAAAATCTTGCTTCAACTGGAAAATCAAAAAGAAGTCTCTTGGATTGCAGCATTTTTCTTGTTTTTTAATGATTTTAAAAGTGCACTTTTCTATTTAGCAGGCACGTCGATACTTCTGGTTGCATTATGGTTTGCAGGACCAGTCTACCTTGCTTTATTAGGTTTCAGCTTCTTGTTTTATTTTCAAGTCCTGCTTTTTATCCATCGTACGCAAGAAAAGGGTCTTAAAAAGGAGGAATAACATGCTGCGTTTGATTGCTAAAATCGATGATAGTATTATCAATAAGTTTGCTAAACAACGAGAAACGGACAATCGGAAAATCAATTTTTTGAAATTTATCAGTAATATCTCTAATGGCGGTTTTATTTGGCTGCTCCTTGCTACGGTTTTAGTTTTGATACCTGATACAAGAGAATATGGTCTAGCTATTCTTATAGGCAGTCTAATCTATTTTTTTGTTGGTCTACTTCTCATTAAAAAAACGACAAAACGGAAAAGACCTTATGAAAAAAATCGTCGGCTTGTCCTTTATACAAGTAAACCGAAGACTTCTTCTTTTCCTTCAGGGCATACGGCACTTGCTTTTTTATCTGTAGCAGCGTTGTTCGAGTTAAGTCGTATTGCAGGAATACTAGCTTTTCTATTTGCTTGTTTGATCGCTTATTCAAGAATTTTTTTACTTTTACATTATCCTACTGATGTTTTAGGAGGAGCTATTTTAGGAAGTGTTATCGGTATCTTGTGTGCTGCCGTTATCTGAATCAATTGCATGAATAAAGCATGAGTGCGTAAATACGCATTCGTGCTTTATTTTTTTGTTTTTCAAGGAAATAGTCGGAGATTATTTACCTGTCTTAATAACTTAAGTTCTGTTAAATGAGATTGTTATAAAACTTTATAATCTAATTTTAATAATAAGCGTTGTATAATTGGTGTATTTTAACTAAAATGGATATTGTTTGATTTAAAGTTAAAATTAAATTAGATTATAATTAGATAGATGTTGTTTTTGGTGTTTGTTGTGAAAGAAGACACATGTTTTAGAAAGGAGTATAAGAATGTGAAAGGGGTAAAATTGAAGCTTTTGCAGTTAGCAGCTGTCAGTCTGCTATTTGGACCGTATTTCCAGTCTGTCTATCATATGACAGCATTGGATGTAGCTGCTGAGTCAACAGAAGTGAAGGAGGATGAGGTATTTCTAGATGAGGATTATGCAAAAATCGAAGGGAGGTATATCGAAAAAGAAGAAACGTTTGAATGGCATCTGGCTTTTGAAAAGAAAGAGAGTGCGAACGAAGGTAGGATACGTTTAGCAATCGATACAGCTGCTGCCGGTATCGGTACCGTAAAAAACGTTCGGGGAACAGGTCTCTCCTCTTACGATGAAGATGGAGAAGACTTAAAAGTCGAGACAATCGATGGTCAAGAATGGTATGTCGGAAAATTTTATTCGAAAGAAGCTGAGACCGGCACATTGGTTTTTGAAACAGAAAAGATTCCAGATGTGAATGAAGGGGAACTACCTCTTCAAGTGGTGGTCGATGAAAGAATAGCTAATCAAGAATTACAAGAAAATGAAACAGATACAGAGGATTCCGCTGAAAATCAACGTAGCGAAGAAAATGAAACGGAAGAGCTGGACGCACCAATCGTGCCCAGCGGTCAAGCACTCCAACGCATTCAACGCCGGTTATTCAACGGTATTTTAGAGCGTCTTGGACCAACAGCTACGCAAGATCCATATGAATATATCTATCCTAGCGGAATAGCTGAAAACGATCAGCACCGCTATCCACGATTTACAACGAATGATTATACGAAAGTATTAGGAAATTGGTCACAAAGTAATGAACGCTATCAGGGAGAAAAAGGCTCACCATATGATGGAGAGAACTTGATCGATGATAGTGATTACGCAATCGGGGGAGCGAACTGGAGAAATTACGACTATGCGGCTGATAATGGATCAACTGCAGGTGAAGAAGATGTAAATGTTCCGGCTCAAACCGTTCAGCTTTGGGGAGATGAACGGAATTTTGAAAACAGTTACTTGGATTATAACGGGGCATATATCAAAAAATGGGTAGAACCTGTTCTATCAAACAACCCAACATCTGATCTACATCCTGAAGATGCAACGACACTTTATAACGTTTATCTAGATGTGATCGGAAGTGAGAAACAAGAAATCAGTCCAATCGATATCGTTTTTGTTCTAGATAAATCAGCCAGTATGAATGAAGGGACACTAGAAGGCGGAGGCCAGAGTAAAAATGCGGCGCTGATAGAATCGGTAAATGAAATTAGTGAAAATCTGCTATCCGACCCAAATATGGATATTCGGATCGGTATGGTGAATTTTTATCATAATAGTACAGTCATCAATAACCAGGAACAAATCAGTTCGGACATCTTTCCGTTGACAAATGACATCAATCGTTTAACGGGAAGTGAGAATACAGCACTGAATCGTACACCCATCGGAGGAACGCCGCTTACACTAGGACTTAAAAATGGCTATGAAACATTGTATGCGGATAATGGCGGAGAAAATAGAAATCCAGAAAAGATCCTGATCGTCGTAGGAGACGGAACACCCACCTTCAGTTATGCACCGATCCAAACAAGATCTCGCACAAGTATTTGGGGAGCTTGGAGCAGTTGGAGTGTCATGGGGGATAAGATTGCCATAGATCGTGGTGATTTGTTCAAAAACTTTGAAACCTTTTCTGGGAATACTTCTAATGCAGGATTTACTTATCCAGTTACCTATGCATCTGACTTTGACCGTCCTGTTAATGGAACAAATGTGCAATATCGTTACGGAGAAGTAAAAGAAGGTGATGATAAAGCAACTCACTGGGTTGGTACAGGAAGCGCAAGCAATGATACTAACGGTAGTCCAACTTCACAAGAAAAGTCGTCAGCCATCAATACTGTTGCATATCATCATTGGCTGAAAAACAAGTACCAAGAGAACCCGCCAAGTATTTTCTCCATTGGGTTAGGAATTGACGGAAGTATTGCCGGCAGACAGCGGCTCGATGCAATCGGACGAAATGTATTAAAAAACATTGCTGATTTAAACGATGATGGCACAACACCGCGTTATTACGATGCGAACAACAAGAATGACATCATTACAGCCTTGGAGGATATCTCCTCTACTTTCAAGAAAACGATCCAACAAGCCACACTTTATGATGAAACTGGATTTAATGTTTCACCGTTTGGAGCTGGCAGATCGGCGGATATTCAGTTTTACCATCTAGATCCAGGAGAAAACGGCATGAAGTACCAAGAGCCAGAAATATGGGATGAAGCGCGTCATGGACAAGCGCCACCAGAAGTAGTAGCGACACCAACAACGTATGTTGGGCGAGAAAACCAAGCCTATAAATTTTCTCCGATTTCTTTAGGTGAAGGGGAAATGGTCAGGATCAAGTATCAAGTAAAACTGGATGCAGGAGCACAAGACGGGAATTTCTATGCTGTAAATAATCAGGCATATATCCAAAATCTGGAAGATTATGATAACGATATCACATCTGGTCGAATGTATTTCCCAACGTCCTCTATTCGTTATGAACACAAAGACCGGAATTTCCAAATAAGCAAGACGGGGCAAAATGGGGAACCTTTAGCAGGAATCGAATTTGCATTATACGACCAAAATCCGGATGCTGGAGAGGTCGAACCAATCGAAACAAGTAGAACTACAGCGGATGGAATGGCAATCTTCGAAACGAAGATCCCGGTTTTAGGAGATGAGACCGGGGCAGTCAGCGACATTTTCTGGATCAGAGAGATCGCTGGACCGCCCCGTTATCAGTTAGTGGATGAGACGTATCAATTCCAAATCAAAAAATACAGTTCCAGCGGAGATACAGCGCTTGGTCACTATGAGTTGGTAGCAGCAAATACTTCAGGAGTAAGAGTTGGTGGAGAAGAAGGTAGCGATCCTGATTCTTATTATGAAGGCGAATACCACAAACTTTCAATTGTTCAAAATGTCAATGAGGACGAAACGGATTATGAAGACTTGTATGTCAAATTGGAAATGCGGAATGAATTCAAGCCAGTCCACATGAACATCAATAAACTGATTGAAGGAAGCACTACGCCAATCAATGGGGCAGAGTTTGAACTTTATCAAACCGATGGAAGCGGACTTGAAATTGGAACGCCGGTAGCTAAAGGAATCTCTGGTGCGAATGAAGCAGACGAAGAGAAAGGAATGCTCACATTCTATTCAGTAAATGAAAATGGAGAATATTTGCACGTGGAGGGTGAGAAAGTCATTCATCCTATTGGAGAACCAGATTCATTTATTCATATAGACAATGAAGAAAATGCCAACTATGCAGAATACAAAATCGTTGAAAGTCAAAGCCCAGAAGGTTTCAAAGAACCTGACGAAAACGACACATGGATCTTGCGACTGTACGATAATGAGGCAGGTACCATCCAGCTTAGACAAACAGGTGAAGCAAATTGGCAATATCTCACCCATTCAACAGACGAAGAGGGCCGATTATGGGTAGAATTTACTGCTTACAATACGTTTGATTATCGGGAGATCCGAGTTAGAAAATTAAATCATGAAGGCAATCCTTTAGATGGTGCAGGTTTTGATATCAGAAAAATAGGGGATTCTTCCTTCCCGCTGTATCGAGCATACACAGGCAACCCGTTAGAACCCGAAGAATCGAAACGTTTGTCTGGAATCGGTTACTTCTATCTTTATACAGTCGGTGTAGAGAAATATGTCGATTTAGAATACAGTCAACCTTTACGCTTGTCTATCGGCGAATATGAGGTCTCAGAATCTGTTGCACCAAACGGGTATCAATTGTCTGATCAAGTATTCCAGTTTGCACTGAATGAAGAAGGGAAATTTGTCATTGGAGAGACAGTCATCGAAGACGAAACTGATCCGTTACCGGAGGGTTATGACATCATCGATGGTGTATTACAAGTAACCTTAGAAGATGAACTAGCACCAATCGATCTGGAACTTTTGAAAGTTGACAGTATAAGTAGTCGACGTCTTGAAGGCGCAGAATTTTCAATTGAGAAACAAAATAGTGCAGGAGACTATGAACTCATCGTCGGAGGCTTGGCACCAGATCCAAACGATTCTTCCCTATTCAATGCTTTGGATTTGACGGAAGGATTCTATCGGATCAAGGAAGTGAAGTCGCCGGACGGCTACAGGAAACTTCCAGGCTACTTTATTTTAGAAATTAGTTATCGTGAAGAACCAGAAGTGGAAAATGATCGGGTCGTTCCAGGAAAAGAAGCCGGGACACTAAAAGTTGAGGTTTCTTATTATCCAAACGAAGAAGCAGAGACTCCTGATCTGCAGCAAGAGTTAGAATATGAACTTTTGGATACGAACCGAATCAGGCTACAGCTTAGTGTCGGGAATGATCCTGAAAATCCATTGCCTGCTACAGGGGGATCCGGACGATTATTCTATATCCTGCTTGCTGCATTCTTCGTGGCACTTGCCGGTGCTGCCTATGGTTTGTATGTCAGACAATCTAAAAAGGAGGGGGCAAGGTAATGAAAAAGCTGTTGTGTTTGATGCTTCAATTACTTGTTTTACTACCATTTGTAGCAGTCCTTCTTCCTCAAACGATGTCGGCAGAAGAATTAGGGGAAGACGTTGTGGAATTCGTATTGCATAAACGGATGATTCGAGATATCGATTATAACGACCAATTTGAATTCCATGAAAATGACGGTCTGGCTATCTCTGAGGAAGCGGGAAAAACAGCAGATATCATTTCGCAGACGGTCCCGCTAAATGGAGCGACATTCGCCGTTTACGATATGACCGATTATTATCATGACAAAAAAGCTGCTGAGAACATGACCTCTAGAGAATTCGTCCAGCAAATCGCTGAAACGAGCAGAAACAATATCCGTCAGTTGATCACAGAAGAAAGACTTGCCCAGGTTGGGGAGTCGGTAACGACTGGAAAAGATACGGTTGGTGGATTAGGAGATGGGATTGCACGCATCCAAGTACCTAAGAAAAACCAAGATCGAGATGCAGTTTATTTGATTTTTGAAGAATCAATTGATCCGGAAATCGGGTTGAATGTGGATATCGATCAAACAGCGATCCCGATTGCTGCTGTTTTGCCAATCTATCATCCAACAGAACCAACCGAGGAACTGCAAGAGATCCATATCTATCCTAAAAATGTCGGTTATTTAAGAGATCCATACTTTTTCAAGTATGGACGACAAAGAGGAACAACTGAAAAAGGACGCCCATTAGAAGGTGCTGTTTTTGCTCTGTATCAGATGATAGAAGGAGAAAAATATTATTTAGACATGGCTCCTGCGAATGACTTGAAAAATCAATGGATCAAACCAGCAAACAACGATCCTTTGAATGATAAAAATGTAAGCAAATTCATTTCAGATAAAGACGGTCTAGTCACGACAGGTCAACGATTTTTGCCCTCTGGTACCTATTATTTTGAGGAATTGAAAAGTGTAGAAGGGTACGAAATGGACGAAGCAAGTAAGCAAATCGAGGTCATTGTCCCTGAATCTTGGGTGGATGCAGAAGGACAGCCGCAATATGTAATGGTCAATGGGCAGAAGATGGCTGAATTGGAATCCGGAAAAGTTCCAGCCTCTGCCTATGAATCAGCAACACCACGCGTGTATAACGAGACCATAAAAGAAACAACGGACAAACCGAAAGAACCAAGTGGACCAAGCAATCCAAATCAACCTGTGAAAGGGTCCGTATTTCCACAAACCAATGAAGCAAGAACATTGATTTCTTTGTTAGGAATCCTTTTGTTGTTAGGTGCTGTTTTATTAATAAAAAAAGAACGGGGAGAAAAAAATGAATAAAAAAATGATGACCATGGGGATGAGTGCACTGTTGCTCGCAGCTGTAGGATTAGGAAGTTTTGGAAATGGAAAATTAGTTCACGCTGAAGAAGTCACGGAAAAACCAAGTGAAGTGACGATCACATTACACAAAAAAGCATTCACGACTGTGCCTGAAGAACGACCGAATAGCGGGTTGGTATCAGATGATTTTGGTAATGAGAATCTTCCAGGCGTCGATTTTGAAATGTTTGATGTTACAGATGTCTATTATAATTTGCTGAAAGATGACCCTAGAACAACTGACATAGATGATGATGGGTTAGAACCTGCCGCTGCGATTGCTTTGATCCAATCAGATCACACAGCAGCATGGTTTGTATCTTATGGTATCGAAAGTATAGATAAGCAGACGACTGGCGAAAATGGTGAAGCTGTTTTCAGAAATGTCCAAGTGACGGAAGAGGCACCTTCTTCGAGAGATAAAGTCTATCTCTTCTTAGAAACATATTCACCAGCTCATATTTCAAGAATCGCGTCTCCAATGGTTGTCATGATGCCAGTTATGATGCCAGATATTATTGGCGGTGTATGGGATGGAACCTCTTGGAAAGATACGTACAACACCGATGTACACTTATATCCTAAAAATGAAATCCAAGATTCTTCCAAAGAAATGAATGTAGATGAAGCAGACGTTAGAACTGTGACGATTCGCAATGAAAATGGTGAAGAAGAAACGATCCGATATGTTGACTTAGAAAAAGGAAAAACAGTTTCTTATACAATAACTGCACCGATTCCTTACTTTATTGATGAAATCAATGAGGACAATACAACAGTCATCACGCATTTCACAATCACAGATACGCCAACAGAAGGTTTGAGTTATTTTGGTCAGGAACTCCTTGTACAAGCAGGAGATACAACACTGATAAAAGATACTGATTATACAGTAACAAAAGCGGGTAACGGTTTTGTCGTGGAGATCATTCTTGAAACAGGAGGTATACCGAACACAGCAACGCTGGAAAAATTAGGGAATCATCGTGGCGGGGAATTAACTGTTACCTATGACTTGCAAGTCAACGCAGTCATCAATGCAGATGAATTCCATAACAATACAGCATTGATCGAAATCGGTAGAGGTGACGAGTATGACTACAACGAACGTCGCGTGCCACCAGAAGAAGTAACGACTGGCGGGAGAAGATTTGAAAAGTTTGATGCTTCAAGCAATGCTTTACTAGACGGTGCAAGATTTGAATTGTGGAACGAAGAGAAAACTGCTTATGCTGTTTTCTATAAAGATGGCGTACGTCTATCTGTTTATGAGTCAGGTGCTGATGCAGAAGAAATCACAATCGATTGGGTAAGTGATAATAGTGTAGAGGCAACAGAAGTTGTCTCAAATGACCAAGGATACTTCGAAGTTGTTGGATTAGATTACGGAACATACTTCATGAAAGAAACAGTAGCACCAGAAGGATATGTTTTACCAACAGGTGAAGCAGCTTTCACAGAGTTCAATGTAGAATATGGTAGCTATGATGATGAACTTGTGATTGTGGACTATGAGTATCCAGGAGCAGCACGCGTACCAAACGTAAGACAAGGATTTCTTCCTTCTACTGGAGGGAACGGGATCTTAGCATTCTTGCTGATCGGTCTAAGTTTGATGATTGGGGCCTACAGCTGGTACCGTAAATCTAAAATGAAGTCTGAAGTATAAGCAACAAAAATAAGCTGCAGCAATCGGTTTTTATAAAGGTTGCTGCAGTTTTTTTAAATAAGAAGGTGAAGAAAATGAAAAAGAAAACAGAGAAAAGACCTCAAGCAAAAATCAGTATGTTATTACAATTATTCATGGCAGTGATGTTTCTTACAGGAGCTGCAGTTTTTACATATCCATTTTTAGCTGATGCTCTCAGCAATTATTTGGACCAAAGAAGGATCGAGAATTATCAAAAACAGCTTGCACGAGAGAAAGAAGAAAAACATGAGCAACGATTAGCAGTACAAGAAAAGAAAAATCAGGCGCTTGCTCGTACGGCAGCCATCCCAGGAATGGGTCAAGTCAAAGATCCTTTTGAACAAGCGGTTAGAGATGTCCGAAATCCAGGAAAAGAATACTACGAACAACATATGATCGGAGCAATCTATATTCCGAAAATCAATGTTAGCTTGCCTTTATTCGATGAAACAAATGATCTTTTATTAGATAGAGGAGCGACAGTTCTACAAGGTACCTCTTTTCCAATTGGAGGAGAAAATACACATTCCGTCATTACCGCCCATAGCGGTGTTGCTGAGAAAAAATTGTTTACAGATCTTGAAAAAATGGAGAAAAATGACCGTTTCTATCTTGAAGTATATGGTCAGATGCTCGCTTATGAAGTCGTTGAGAAAATCGTTGTCCTTCCAACAAAAACAGATACATTAGCAATCAGAGAAAAACAGGATCTGGTCACACTTATTACTTGCACACCTTATACTGTGAACACCCACAGGTTACTAGTGACAGGAAAGCGAGTCCCCTTTACAGAAGAAGCCTCTTCGAAGATGGAAAAGACAAAAAGATACCATCTTTATCGATTACTTGCGCTCTTATTAGGTGTATTGCTAATACTAACTCTTTTCGGTTATTGGGGTTATCGAAAATTTAAAAGACAAAAACAACCAAAGAAAAATAACAGATGATAGACCAATTATTAAGAATAACATAATAAATTTAAGCTGCTTGGAAGAGACAAACGCGATTAAATCGCCTATTTCCAGTTTTTTTGAACGTTTTCTAAAATGACATTTTACAGGTAAGCCAACTTGTTTCACAAAGGCTTCTTTGATATTGTAGAAGCAAGAAGAAAGATGGAGGGATTTTTTATGGCAAAAATCATGGTAGTCGAGGATGAAGAAATCATTCGACAATTGATTATGGAAGAACTTGAGAAATGGCAATTCGAAACCTTTGGAACGACCGATTTCAACCAAGTATTTTCAGACTTTGAAAGAGAAGAACCACAGCTTGTATTGCTAGACATCAATCTTCCTGTTTTGGATGGGTATTATTGGTGTCAAAAAATACGTGAAGTATCGAAAGTACCGATCATTTTTATCTCCAGCAGGAATACGAATATGGACATGATCATGGCCATGAACATGGGAGCAGATGATTTTGTGACAAAGCCTTTCCAAATCGATGTACTGATTGCCAAAATCAATGCGTTGCTTCGCCGTTCTTATAATTACACAGAATTATCCAGTGAGATGATGAGCCATAATGGTATTACGTTGAATGTCGACAACGGAAGTATGGAAATCAATGGAGAGATCATTGATTTGAGCAAAAATGAATACCGCCTGCTATTTATTTTGATGAAACACAACGGAAAGATCTTAAGCCGTGAAAAATTGCTGCGAGCACTTTGGGATGACGAGCGGTTTGTAGATGACAATACATTGACAGTGAACATCAATCGGTTACGCCGAAAAATCGAACAGGCAGGTATCCAAGGATATATCGAAACAAAAGTAGGACAGGGATATATCGTTCCCTGAAAGGATGAGCTTTTAAGATGAATTTCTTTAAATATTTGAAAGATCAGTGGACATTGATCTTGGGATGGCTGTTTTTTATTGCCTTAACGATCTTTGTGATGTGGCTAGCCCCAAATATCAAAGTGGATTTGAGTACGATTGCTTATTTAGCTTTGATCGAGGGCGTCTTTCTGATTTTTTATCTGCTAGGTGGCTACTTGAGCAAAAGAAGATGGTGGGGGAAGTTAGCTGACATACAAAAAACATCTCCTTTGCAAAATTATTTGAGTGGCGGGCGGACAGAAGAAGAAAAACTGGTAGAAGAATATATCAATCAGCTGATCCGCGAACATCAAGAAGTGATGCAATCAGCAATCAGCAATCAACAAGACCAAAAAGATTATATTGACTCATGGGTCCATGAGATCAAAGTACCACTTTCCGCTTCCAAGTTACTGGTTCGTTCGATCGAGTTCGATATTGACGATCAAAAGTATACCTTACTCGAAAATGAATTATCAAAAATCGACGAATACGTAGAGCAAGTCTTGTATTATGCAAGACTCGACAGTTTCTCGCGGGACTATCTCATCCAAGAGTATGGATTGAAAGGAATCATCCAGCCTGTGATACGCAGTCAGGCCAATTATTTTATCCAAAAAAATCTTCGCTACGAAATCATTGGTGAGGATCATACTGTTTTGACTGATGCTAAATGGGTCGCTTTTATCTTCAACCAACTGCTTAGCAATGCCATCAAATATACGCCGGACCACGGAAATATCATGGTGAGCATAAAAAAGGAAGCGCAAGGAGTCAGTCTTTCTGTTAAAGATTCAGGAATCGGTATCCCGGAGGAAGATTTGAAACGAATCTTTGATAAGGGGTTTACTGGAAGAAATGGACGACTTAGTAAAACGCATTCAACAGGATTAGGCCTGTATTTGGCAAAAAATCTAGCAGAAAAATTAGGTATCCAATTGACGGCTGAATCAACTGAAGGAAAAGGGACGACAATGACTTTATTTTTCCCAATCTTAAATTTTTATAATGAAAAACGTTAGAAAATCGTTAGAAACGAAAAAAAACGCTTGTGTTGTTAACGTTTTCGCTGATAAGTTTCTTATCATGTGAAATAAAAGGAGATTGGTTATGGAAATTTTAATAGCATTAGTCCCTATGTTGGCATGGGGTAGTATTGGTTTAGTAAGTGGTAAAATTGGTGGCGATGCCAATCAACAAACACTAGGAATGACGATTGGTGCATTTCTGTTTTCTTTAGTTGTCTTTTTCGTTGTTAGTCCTGTAATCACCCCTTGGATTTTCTTGATCGGATTTTTATCTGGCTTAGCTTGGAGTGTTGGACAAAATGGACAATTCCATGGAATGAAGTACATGGGTGTTTCTGTAGGGTTACCATTGTCTACTGGTTTTCAATTAATTTTGAATACGATTGCGGGAGCCGTTTTCTTCCAAGAATGGACACAAACGAAAGATTATGTATACGGTATTATTGCTTTAGCTCTTCTTGTAAGCGGTGCGTATTTGACGGCACGACAAGATGACGAAGGAAAAATAGATACAGATAATAAAATGCTTGATTTTGGTAAGGGTTTTAGAGCATTGATCTTCTCTACGATTGGTTATGGCGTATATACGATCATTGTCAACTGGGCGAATTTGGATGCGATGTCAATTATCTTACCTCAAAGTATCGGAATGATCTTAGGTGCAAGCTTCTTTGCTTTCCGTAAAGTTAAAGTAGATCAATTTGTATGGAAAAACATGATCTGTGGATTATTATGGGGCTTAGGTAATATCTGTATGCTTCTAACAGTCAAATCACTTGGTTTAGCTGTTGGATTCTCACTTTCACAAATGGGGATCATTATCTCTACTTTAGGTGGGATTTTCATCCTTGGCGAAAGAAAAACGAAAAAAGAGCTCATTTATGTTATTGTTGGTTGCCTTTTAGTCATTTTAGGTGGTATCCTTTTAGGGTACATGAAAACAGTTTAATCACTGTTTTCCAACCTAAAATGGGGAGGAACTTCAATGGATTTGTTTCGTAAGAAAGAAATCAATCTCAATCATACGAGTGAGATGAAAAAAGAACTAAAAACGTCTGATTTGATCATGCTTGGAATTGGCGCGATCATCGGTACGGGAATATTTGTGGTGACAGGGGTTGCGGCCAATCAAAATGCTGGTCCAGCACTGTCACTTTCATTTGTCTTAGCTGCAATCGTTGTCATTTTGTCTGGACTGAGTTTCGCAGAGTTTGCTTCGCGAGTGCCAGTGATCGGTGGGCCATATGCCTATCTGTATGTTGTCTTTGGTGAATTTGCTGCCTGGTTGACAGGGTGGTTGTTGATCGGGGAATTTTTGCTAGCAGTTTCCTCTGTGGCTTCCGGCTGGTCTGGCTATATGCAAGGTTTCTTGAAAAGCTTAGGAGCCGAACTTCCACAAGCATTAACTGGCGGGTACAATTCGGAAAATGGTACATACATTGACTTGATTGCGGTACTCGTAGTGATATTCGTCACTTACATCGTGTCGCTTGAAGCCAAGAAAGCATTACGTTTGAATAATGTCATGGTATATGTCAAATTTAGTATCATCGCGTTGTTTATCATTGTAGGGATATTTTTCGTTAAGCCTGATAATTGGCAGCCATTTATGCCTTTTGGTTTTTCCGGTGTGCTAGATGGTGCAGCTCTTGTGTTTTTTGCTTTCTTGGGATTTGATGCTGTTGCAATGGCAGCTGAGGAAGTCAAAAACCCACAAAAAGATGTACCAAGAGGGATCATTGGTTCGATACTGATCGCTACGGTCCTTTATATCATCGTGACGTTGATCTTGACAGGAATCGTTCCTTATACTGAACTAGGTGTCAATGATCCAGTGGCCTTTGCCATGAGGTATGTAGGACATGGAACAGTTGGCGCAGTGATTGCTGTAGGGGCAATCTTGACGTTGCTGACGGTGACGATCTCGATGATGTATTCACTCGCTCGTTTGTTGTTTGCTGTCAGCAAGGATGGTTTGCTACCTAAATTTATGACAGAAATCGATCAAAAGCATCGTACACCGAAAAAAGCGACTTATGCCGCTGGTGTGGCAGCTGTATTCTTTGCCGGATTTTTCCCATTGAATGTATTGGCGGAACTAACGAATATCATGGCGCTCGCCTATTTGATGCTAGTTAGTCTAGGCTTACTGAAGTTAAGAAAAATGTTTGGCAAACCAAAAGCAGGAGAATTCAAAGTGCCATTCGTTCCGATCTTGCCAATCGCCTCGATCTTGACTTGTATCGTCTTGATGCTTCGTCTGCAGACGGTGACTTGGATCGTGTTCGGTATCGTAATGGTTATTGGACTGATCATTTATTTTGGCTATGGCTATGGACACAGCAAGATGAACGAGAAATAGATTCCAATGGAGAAGTTAGAAGAAAGATAAGAAAAACGCCCATCAACAGTTTATTGAACTGTTGATGGGCGTTTGTTTTAGTAACAAGCAAAAAATGGTCTATTGGGTTAAATCCAAAAGTTTTTGTTTCAGATCTTCTTCCATGTGTCCAAGTTCTACTTCTGCATGACGACGTTTTTCTTTTCCTTCTTTTTGGATACGCAAAGTTTCTTGGATCGTTTCGATCAAATCGTTTTGTGTAGTTTGCAGGGTCTCAATATCCACGATTCCGCGTTCGTTTTCTTTCGCTGTTTCGATGGCTGAGATTTTCAGCATTTCTGAATTTTTCTTCAATAAGTCGTTTGTTGTTTCAGAGACTTGGCGTTGAGCGGTCACTGCATCTTTTTGACGAAGCAAGGTCAATGCGATCACGACTTGGTTTTTCCACAGCGGAATGGCTGTAGCGATAGATGCTTGGATCTTTTCAGCTAAGGCCTGATTTGTATTTTGAATCAAGCGGATTTGTGGGGCTTGCTGAATCGTGATCTGTCTAGCTAAGCGAAGGTCATGTGTACGTTTATCCAGACGATCTAGGAATTGTGTATAATCGTTGGCGATTTGGACATCCATCTGATCACCAGTTTCTTCTGCTTTTTTCATTGCTTCTGGAATGATCGTTGTTTGAAGTTCTTCCATTTTCAATTCTCCAGCAGCAATATAAATATTCAATGCATCAAAGTAGTCTTTGTTTTTTTGGTAAAGCTGTTCTAACATCAGATTATCTTTTAATAGTCCGTCTTTTTCTTTATCTAATTTCACTGAGATCTTGTCGATTTGTGCACCAATTTTTTGATATTTTGCTGTCACTTCATAAATCGATTGTTTGACCTTACCGAAGACACGTTGGAAGATATTTCCTTCTCCGGCACGCAGTTCATCAGGGTTGGCTTCTTGGAGACGGTACATCAGTTCAGTCAACGAATCTCCGACTGGGCCAATATCTTGAGCTTGTACGTGATTCAACATTGATTGTGAGAACTCACTTAATTTCGCTTGAGCAGCTGAGCCATAGCTGATGACAGACTGTGCATCATTGGCATCGATTTTTGCTGCCAGCTGTTTTGCTTGTTCTTGGCGTTCCGCCGGTAGTTTGTCAATTAAGCGAGCAGCTGTCTGTTGCTCTTGGAGCTGATCAATCTCCGCTTGTTGTGAAGTGGTCAGCGTGTCTGTTGGGGTTGAAAACGGGTTGTTCAATAAGTCTTCAAGTGTATCGTTAACTGGTGTGATATCTTTTGTTTCAGTCGGTTTATGATCCATAAAAAATTCCTCCTTGTCGTATCTGTTCTCGATTCTTACATGAATGTCTCTACTTTAGAAAAAGTACTCGAAACAACCAGACATCATCTGAATGTTCCGAGTCTTTTTTATGAACAAAAGAGTTACTCTTTTTGTTCTGGTTCATGTTTATTATCACGCTTTAAGCTTTGTTTCGCAACAGATATCTCTACGTCGATGTCGTCTAGGTCATCAGCGACGAATTTTTGATAATCTTGTGCAATCAAAGCGGATAGCTGATCGATGATTTGCGCGCTTTCTTCTAGTTTTTCATAGGTTTGTTTGTTTTTGATCTCATGGTCATTGATCTCATTATACTTATTTGTCAAATCAACTAGATTCGGCAGATGCGTATAAAGAAATTGACTTGCTTCATGCAGTCGGTTTGGTTCCTTCACTAATTCTTTGAATAAAGCTTTTGCCGCTTTGACTGGATCATGACGGAGATCGATTGCTTTAAGTTTGGCTGTCTGCTGCATGTTCGCTTGCAACTGATTGATCTCGTTTTTTGTTTGATTCATCGTTTGTCGGAAAAATGAGATTTCATTCGCTGTCATACCGCTTTTTTCATAGTGAGTCTCAAGTTCGTCAGTCAGTGCAGGGATTTCTTCTTGTTTTCCTTTTTTCCTGCGCGAACCGAAGAGCCCCCACAAAACTAAAACCACGCCTATCAATAAAAGTCCTAGAACAAAAGAAAAACCATTGTTTCGGACAAAGAGAAACAGCAAGACCAGTGCTAGAAGCCACGGCCAATTTCGTTTTATCATAATAAGCCCTCCAAGTCATTTATCGTTGAGTATTGAATTCTTTCCGTTATTCGATTACATTCTTATTTTAGCATACTGACTACTAGAAAGAGTATCGGACTAAAGAAGGATTTTCTATATTTAGAGAAAATCTAAGGTTTATCTATGGTAAACTAATAGGGAGTTTTCGAGAAAAATTGAAAAATGAAAAAAAAGCAGTTATGATTACAAAGAAAGCAGGAGAAGATATGCTGAACAATAAGCAATTTGAAGAAAAAACAATCAGTCGCAAAGAAATCTATAGCGGGAAAATTATCGATGTTGCTGTAGATGAAGTTCGTTTACCAGACGGAGGAACTTCGAAGAGGGAACTGGTATTTCATCCTGGCGGTGTTGGGATCATTGCTTTTGATGAACATGACCGCCTGCTCCTTGTCAAACAGTTTCGAAAGCCTTTAGAAAAAGTGATCTTGGAGATCCCAGCTGGAAAAATCGATCCAGGAGAAGGAAAAAATCCTGAAATGACTGCAGCCAGAGAATTAGAAGAAGAAACCGGCTATCGTGCGAAGTCGCTGAGCCATCTTACTTCGATGTATCTTTCACCAGGTTTTGCAAATGAAGTCCTTCATATTTATCATGCACAAGGAGTAGAGAAGGTCGAGAATCCTTTAGCTCAAGATGAAGACGAAGTACTGGAGCTGTATCATCTAACTCTTGAAGAGGCACAACAAGCGATGAAAGATCAGTTGATTTGTGATGCAAAGACGATTTATGCGATTCAATACTGGGAATTATTGACCAAAGGAAAGTAGAGGGATCGGCTTATGGCCAAAGGACCGCTTATTACGCGAAGCGAACTTCGCAAGCGACAACAAGCACAAGCAAGCGAGTCATTAAAAAAACAGCGAAAAGCAGAAACAGCTTATCAGCAAGAAGAAAAAAAGATTGCCAGCTTTTATCGTAAAGAAAGCAAAAAGAATAAACCAATCACGAAAACAAGGATCAGTGAACGAGAAAAGACGACCAAATGGAACTCTTTTTTGATGAAATCTCTTATTATTGTTATCCTAATGTTATGTGTGGTTTTTTTAGCAATCGCATTTATATAGAAAGAAGGAATTAAAAAGATGAAAATCGGTATTATCGGCGCAATGGAAGAAGAAGTAAAAATTTTGAGAGAGAACCTAAGCGAACCATTATCATGGGAACGCGCAGGCGCTTTATTTATTTCAGGTTCATTAGGTAACCACGAAGTGATTGTCGTACGTTCCGGTATAGGAAAAGTCTTAGCATCTATTACCACAAGTCTGTTGATCCAACAATACGGCGTGAACATGGTGATCAATACAGGTTCAGCTGGCGGGATCGGTGAAGGCTTACAAGTAGGCGACATTGTTATATCAGATAAAGTAGCTTACTTTGATGCAGATGCAACAGGATTTGGCTACAAACCAGGTCAATTACCAGGTATGCCTCTATATTATGAAGCAAGCACATATTTGCGCAGTGAAATGGCTAAAGCAGCAAAAGCAACGGATTTGAATGCAAAAGAAGGATTGATCGTTACAGGTGATACATTTGTCGACTCTCCAGATAAAATCAAAGAAATATTAACGAATTTCCCTGAAGCTTTAGCTTGTGAAATGGAAGGAGCCGCTGTTGGACAAACGGCCCGTCAGTTCAATATCCCATTTTTGATCGTACGTGCAATGAGTGACACAGCGGATCACTCGGCGACACAAAGCTTTGACGAATTTATCGAAGACGCAGGCAAGCGATCAGCAGAAATGGTGATCGAATTTGTCAAACATCTCGTATAAGGAGGACTAAGATGAACGCATTGATTTCGATTGACTATACCTATGATTTTGTTGCAGAGGATGGAAAGCTGACGACTGGTGCAGCAGGACAAGCAATTGAAAAAAAGCTGACTGCCCACACAAAAAAGTTTATGGAGCAAAAGGATTTTGTCGTTTTTGCCATTGATGCACATGATCCAAAAGATTCTTTCCATCCAGAGAACCGCTTATTTCCTCCGCATAATGTGATAGGAACGAGTGGACGGGAATTGTACGGCTCTTTAAAAAATTTGTACCAAGAGCATGAGCAGCAGGAAAATATTTATTGGATAGACAAACGGCATTATTCCGCTTTTAGTGGAACAGATCTAGACATTCGTTTGCGAGAACGTCAGATTACAGATGTTTATTTGACCGGCGTGTGTACAGATATTTGTGTGTTGCATACAGCAGTCGATGCGTATAATCTAGGATACAAACTCCATATTTTCAAAGATGCCGTGGCAAGTTTTGATCCTGTCGGACACGAATGGGCATTGAGACATTTTGAAGCCGCGTTAGGTGCAGAGATTCTATAAAAAAACAAAACTTTTTTTAAAATAAAAATCAAAAAATAATAAAAGAAGAGCGTAAAACGAATCACATTGTTTTGTACTCTTCTTTTGTTTGTTATTTTTTTATCAAACATATCATTTACACTGTAATAAATCCCTTTATTATTAACAACTAAAGTTATATTTTTCTTTTTATAAAATATCACTTATTATAATTTTGTTTTTTATTGACAGCAAAAATAAATTAGGTAATACTTTAAGTAAACGCTTTCTAATTTGTTTCAGGAGGGATGGACTTGATAAAAAAACGAATAAAATACAGTGCACTAATGATGAATCTCCTCATGCTCAGTACTCCGATTTTGACTTCTGTCGTTGAAGTTGCTGCTAACGAACAGACTGTGAACGAAGAAAATGCACACGTGAACAGCGAAGAAACGGCAATATTGGAGGTAGAATCAACGGCTAGTGAAGAGAAGGATGTGGAAGAAGGAAATGATCCTATGATAAAAGAATCAGAAAATGAAAAGACAGAAAAGCAATCTGATGAAGTTCCTGAAGAGTGGAAAGGGGTAGTTTTCGGAGAAAGCACAAGTGCCAGCAGATATGCGATTGAACCATTAGAAGACGGCGTGCGGCTCTCTTCCACGAATAACGGTGGGAAATTCCAGTCAAGCGGATCAGATGGAATGACCTATTATTATCAAGCCATTCCGAAAGATACCAATTTTAGGATGCGGGCGACGATTGAAATAGAATCTTGGACCTATACGAATGCTCAAGAAGGATTTGCATTGATGGTGAGAGACACAGTACCAAAAGATCATTTGTTTGGGCAAGCATTTTATTCGAATTCATTTGCCATACTGGGCAGTCGGATCGAATATGTCTGGGACTCGGATAGACAAGAAGTGGTCAGCACGAACGGCAGCAAATATACGATGCGACTTGGATTGGGGACACGGGCAATCACAGGAATATCATCTGAAGATCCTCAAGCCGCGCCTGCTCCTGGGAGTGTCTCAGTGGAAACAACGCCTTTAGAGACTTCAGCAGGGCTCTTAGAAAAAGAAGCAGGTTCTTATAATATATTCGGAAACGGTCATGGGAATCTGTTTCCGGCTACGGATTCGATTACTAAACTAGATGTAGAGATGAAAAAAACGAACACTGGTTTAGAGGCATATTATTACGATCCTGAAACAGGGGAAGAGCTAGCTTCTGACATCATGTATGACTGGGAAAAGCTATATGCTTCCGATGAATCGGTTATCTATGCAGGATTTGCTGCAGCAAGGAATATGACGATCAAGGTAGAAGGAATCGAAGTGGCTTACTCAGATCCTGCGACAGATCCTCCTGGACAAGAAAGGCCCATTCGCTTGATTGATCCGATTTACACTGTGACCTCTAGTAATCATTCAGGAAACCAAGACCATACTATGTCCTTTAGAGCAAATGCTGACGGATTATTAACAATCAAAAATCAAGCAACAGGAGAGGTACTTGAGAACGCGAAAGACTTGGCAATCACTGCAAATCGGGAATTTGATTATCAGACAAAATTGATGGAAGGAACGAACGAATTTACTTTCAGTTTTACACCAGATAAAAACTATCCGCCAGAAGAATACGTAGAGATGGCTAGTTATGAAACAAAAGAGATTCTGCATACAGTTGATTACCGTAAACCTAACTATTCGACAGTTTATGTAACACCGGAAGGGTCAGATACAGGAAACGGAAGCAGACAAAATCCGTTATCTCTGATGCAAGCATTGAGATACGCATATGCTGGGCAGACAATCGTCCTGGCTCCTGGAACTTATTCCTTTGAAAGAGGATTGACGATTCCAAAAGGAGTTAACGGGACAAGAGAAAACCCGATTCAATTGATTGCAGAGAAAAATCCAGAAAACAAGCGACCTGTACTTGATTTTAAAGGAACTGGAAATGGGATGACACTGTTTAGTCACTACTGGGTTTTACGTGGGTTTGACGTTACAAATAGTGCTGCTATGCAAAAAGGATTGCAGATTTCTGGAAACCATAATTTGATTGAAGAGATCCATGCTTATCGGAATGGAAATACAGGAATCCAAATCAGTGGTAGCTCAAATGATCCTTTCGAAGCATGGCCAGCGCATAACTTAGTCAAGAACTGTACATCTTTTGAAAATGCTGACCCGGGATTTGAAGATGCCGATGGATTTGCGGCCAAACTGACAATAGGAGAAGGGAATGTATTTGACGGTTGTATCGCTTATCATAATGCAGATGATGGTTGGGATCTTTTTGCTAAAAATGAAACAGGTTCGATCGGGAAAGTAGTCATCAAAAATTCAGTTGCTTATCGAAACGGTTGGGTACCGGGAGTTGAAGGAGAAGGGAACGGTAATGGATTCAAAATGGGTGGTTCCTCTTTATCGGGCCCTCATGAATTGATCAATAGTTTGTCTTTCGAAAATCTTGCGAAAGGAATCGATTCCAATAGCGGAACAGATATTATCGTCAATAGCAGTACAAGCTTCAACAATGGTTCCTATAATGTGGCTCTTTATACCTCTTCGGCAGGAAACACAGACTTCCATGCTTCTGGTATCTTATCTTTCCGAACAGAAAATCTTGAGATGAGAGAGCAGATCCGCCCATTGAATCAAAACGAAGATCAAATCTATCACTCGTTGAACTACTATTGGAATGAACGAGAGAAACAATCAGAAAATACTCTTGGACATACCGTATCAAAAGATTGGATCGAATCTCTAAATACACATTCGCAAGAAGGGCAGCAGCCTGTTACGCGCTATGCGAATGGAAGCATCCATGTCCATGGATTGATGCAAATCAAACCGGAGAATCGTCAAACAGAAAAGGGAAGAGTAGATGGTCTTCCACTATCTGTAGGTGCTACTTTTGACGGAGAAACCTCACCGTCTTCGGAGTATCCAGAATATGCAATCGTACAAGAACCAAATCAGACAAAACCAAACGAACAAAATAATCCAATCATTATCCAAGAGGCAAATGGTGTGACGGAGAATGCAGAAGGAAATATCATCGAACTGAAGCCTTTTACAGTATTTGTGTCAGCATTCACACCAAATCAAGGAACGCCTGTCTTTGAAGATATGCGTTATTTCCCAGAAAAGATCCAAATCGTTGAAACACAGTCAAGTGCTCAATTTTCTAATTATACCGCTATTTTTTCAGCACCCTCAAAAGGAGAATATACGCTAGAAGTCACTTATCGTTCGGAAACATTTGATGGTGAAAAATGGGTTGCTCATACAGAACCTGTTACCCAGCAAAAAGCGATCACAGTGCGAGAAGCTGTCAGTGTGCCACCAGGAACTGATGAACCAGAAGGGGAAAATCCAGGGAATGGATCGCCAAATGAAAAACCTTCTGATCCAGATGGGACAGCAAAAGAAAGGGAAAAAGATGGCGCTCAAGGACTTCCACAAACAGGAGAGTCTAATAGCCCGTTGTTAGCAGTAGCTGGAGGAATTTTGTTGATCGGTGTAGCTGCTTATGTCATGAAACAGCGAAAAAAATAAACGCACGGTATCCTTTTGATAAGGTAGAACAATTAGTTGAGGAAAGTAAAAAAAGAAGGAAGTGAGACGTCAATTCGTCCCGCTTCCTTCTATCATTTTTATAGATGAGATCCCACTTGCTGTGTTTGTTTGGCTGTTCTTATTTCTTGAAGTAGGACAGCTTTTTCACAACCTCTGATATACGGTGTTCAAAAGCTTGCATCTGCGGTAATACGCCCAACCAAACGAAAAATAGGAGGAGCTATTTTTGTTTGGCTGTTCTTATTACTTGATGCAGGACAGCTTTTTCACAACCTCTTACCAGATTCGCACTCTTTTTTCTGGCGCTAGATACATAGCATCTTGTTCCGTGACACCAAATGTTTCATAGAATTCGTCAAGGTTTTTGGGTTGCACATTTGCTCGAAGTTTAGCAGGGGCATGAACATCGATTTGCAGTAAAAGTTGTTGGTATTCTTTTTTTGCTTTTGTACGCCAAATCGTTGCCCAATTGACAAAGAATTCTTCGATAGAAAGATCTGATTCTGTTTTTGCTGCTTCCAATGCACAGCTTAGACCGCCTGCATCCGCAATGTTTTCTGAAACAGTTAATTTTCCGTTTACTTTTCCGTCAGCAAAAGGCAGACCATCGAATTCTTCGATCATTGCTTGTGCTTTGTTTTGGAATTGTGCAAGATCTTCTTCTGTCCACCAATTGTTCAAGTTGCCATATTCATCAAACAAAGCGCCGTTATTATCAAATGCATGGGAAATCTCATGAGCGATAACAGCTCCGATTCCCCCGTAATTAGCAGAGCTTGATTGTTCTAGACTGTAAAACGGTGCTTGAAGGATGGCTGCCGGAAAGACGATCACATTCCGGAATGGATGATAATAAGCATTGACTGTATCAGCGCTCATTTCCCATTCTGAACGATCCACTGGTTTGTTCCATTTGCTGAAACGATCTTTTAATGTGAGTTTGCTGAAAGCAAGAGTGTTTGAAAGCAAAGTACCACCTTGATCTGCAGGTACTGTTTTGAATTGGTCGAATAGTGCTGGGATCTTATCGGGGTAACCGACTTGGATACCTAAGTTATTTAATTTTATGACGGCTTTTTCTTTTGTTGCATCCCCAAGCCAGTCATTTTCTTCTAGCCGTTTTTTATAAACGGCAATCATTTTTTTCACCATTTGCTCTACATCTTTTTTAGCAGCTTCGCCGAAATATTTTTTCCCGTAGTAATCACCAACGACTTGATCAAATTGACCAGAGGCAAGATAATACGCTGCTTTTTTCTGAGGCATTGCTTCGTCTGTTCCAGACAATACGCGAGAATAGATTCCGCTGACTTGGCGGAATTCTTCTGATAGATACCCACTAAGAGAACGTACTGTTTTAATAATCATCCAGCTTTTGAATAAGGGGAAATGAGCTTCTGTCAGGATGTCATTCAAATGATCAAAGTACACTGGATCAGTGACGATCACTTTATCTGGGGTTGTCCCAATCAAACCAGTGACAAGTTTTTTCAAGTCAAGTTTATCTGTGTATTGAATAAATGTGTCAAAAGATTGCGGATTATACATTTTGCTGTAATCTGCGTTTTCTTCTGCACTTTTTACATGAGGAGCAATCAATTTATCAAATTGCACTGCTTGTTCTGTGATTGCTTCTGCCTGACTTTTTTCTTTGCCAGCAAGCTCCAATAATTGAACCGCCATATCAAAGAAAACGCCCATTAGTTGTGCACCGTTAGGATGTTCTGGTGCATAATACGTCTTATCTGGAAGAAATAAAGAAGGCGGATAAGCAAAGAAAGCATTCGTCTGTGCATTCTTCATATCAGCATCTACATCTAGATTAAATGGCAATGGTAGTGTATCCAACAACCATTCCGGGAATTGCTCATTCAATTCGTCGAAAGACTGCAATGATTCAACTTTCTCGATTACAGGCTGAAGTGGTTGAGCATGCAACTCATTTCTTCGGTCATAATCGTTTGCCAGTTGATAATAAGCAAGGAAATGTTTCATTTTTTCTGAAGATACTTTTTCTGGATGGGCAAGCAGATCGTCTGTTTCTCCCATCAAAAGTTGGTCGATCCCGTCAACTAAGTCTTGGAAACCGCCTGTAGCTGGTTTATCTGCAGGGATTTTTGCTGTTTTTTGCCATTCTTCATTGACTGCTTCATAGAAATCTTGTTTCAATCGTTCTTTGTTCATTCATCGATCGCTCCTTTTTTGTTTCGTGTGCCCATTATCTTACAAAATGAAGGAATTAACAAATAGAACATAAAAAAATTTGAAAATTCGGACAATCAAACTGATTTGTTTTTTTCAATCGTTCACTTATAATGAAAAAAAGGAGGCGATCCCAACTGAAACAAGTAGTGGATAAACCTTTCTATTTTAAAATAGATAAAAAAATCAAAAAATTAGCCAGCACCCAGCAACTACAATCAAGAAAAAGCGAACGGCTTTTTTTAGCACTGATTTTTGAAGATCAAAGTTATGTGATCATCGATCAATCAGGACATCCGATAGAATACTCTCCAGCAGAATATACCTATCAAGAGGGTATTTCTCGTAGCCAATGGAGACTGATCAATGAAGCACCAATCGAGTTCTCTCAATGGATCAACAGAAAAGAAGAGGTGCCTGTTTTGATCGAAGAAAAAAGGTCAGGAAAAGAACTCACAAATTGTTGGGTGGGATTGCCAGAAGAACGTTTTTTTAGGTATAAGAAATGGGCTACTCCTTCAGGTTATCTTTGCGGGACTTATGCGGCGGCGGTTTTACTTGCCTACTATCAAGACTATCGTGAAGAGTGGATGCTTCCCCTAGAGATCCGCAAGAAAAACACGTCTAACTCGATGGCATTGACAAAGGCGTTGCGTAGCCAAATCCAACCACTAGGCCTTCCTACGATTCCTTTTCAAGTCAGTACAGGGATTTCTAGTTTTTTAAAGAAGAATGGCAATCACGAGCGTGCACGAGCAACTCTTCTAGGTTCATGGCAGCGAGCCACAAAACGTATACGTGAAGGCAAGCCTGTGATGATTGGAATCTTGAAAGTACTTGGTAGTACTTACGGCAATCATTGGGTGACGGCGTATGCTTATTTTGAAACTGAAACAGGAGAACGTTATTACAAAGTACACGACAACTGGGGGGACTATCATAAAGTTATTCCTGCCAGTTGGAGTAACGGAACAGTTTCACTTCCTTAAGAATTTGCTGAAATTAACAGAAAATCTTGGAAAAATATGTTAAACTATCGAAGAATAGAGAAGTTTTGGGGAGGACTACATGAGTAATAAGTATCAGGATGACACGTTGAAGATTTTTAGTTTGAATGGGAATCGTCCATTAGCTGAAAAAATCGCGAAAGTGTTTGGAACAGAATTAGGTAAAAGCGTCGTGAAGCAATTTAGTGATGGGGAGATTTCCATCAATATTGAAGAAAGTATCCGTGGGGATCATGTGTACATCGTTCAATCAACGAATGCACCTGTCAATGACTACTACATGGAGCTGCTGATTATGATTGATGCAATGAAGCGAGCAAGTGCGAAAACGATCAATGTCGTATTGCCTTACTATGGGTATGCTAGACAAGACCGCACGGCGAAACCTCATGAACCGATCACTGCGAAATTGATTGCTAACTTGATCGAAGAAGCAGGAGCAACTCGAGTACTGACTTTAGATTTGCACACGGTTCAAGTACAAGGATTCTTTGATATTCCTGTAGATAATTTATTTACGATGCCATTGTTTGCTCATTATTACCGTCAATTAGGTCTGACGGGAGATGACATCGTAGTTGTGTCGCCAAAAAACAGCGGCGTTCAGCGTGCACGTAGTCTTTCAGAATATTTGAACAGTACATTAGCCATCGTAGACCATGCAGATGATGCTTCAACGGAGGGTGGTTATGTGATTGGTGATGTTCAAGGAAAGACATGTATCATGGTAGATGATATCTTGAACACCGGAGCAACGCTTGCACGAGCAGCAAATGTATTAAAAGAAAACGGCGCAAAAGAAGTATATGCCTGTGCGTCACATGGATTATTGTCCGATCATGCGAAAAGCATTTTAGACAATGCACCAATCAAAGATATTTGTATCACTGATTCTGTTTTCACAGAAGAAAATCGTCATCCGGAAAACTTAACGATCGTTACATGCTCAGAATTAATGGGTGAAGCGGTCAAACGCATCCATGAAAATACACCGATGAGTCCGTTATTCCGTCTGGAAGAAAAAGAATTCGAATAAGAAAAAAGACAAAAAACGAGAAGATCAATTAGCAACGAGAAGAAAGACTGCACCTTATTTTGGGCAGTCTTTTTTTCGCTACACTAAGTGCCTTCTAGGTAAAAGTAATTCTTTGGTATGTTCGCTGTTTTATGCTAGAATGTGCCTAGCGATAATTTGGAAGGGATGAATGAAGTGAAAACTATTTATTTGGATCATGCGGCAACTACCCCCATGCATCCGCAAGTAATTGAAGCGATGACGGCGATCATGCAAGAAACGTTTGGTAATCCTTCAAGCATACATGGGTTTGGCCGCCACGCGCATGAAAAATTGGAAACAGCAAGACAAATCATTGCAGATAGTCTGCAAGCAAAACCTCATGAGATCATCTTTAATAGTGGTGGAACAGAAGGGGATAATACAGCTATCTTAGAAACAGCGTTCTCGCGTCAAAAAGAAGGCAGACATCTAATCACTACAGCTATCGAACATCCTGCTGTTCTTAATACCATGAAATATTTAGAGACAAAGGGGTTTGACGTTACATATCTGCCTGTAGATGAAAAAGGGAATCTGTCGATCGAAGAGGTCAAAAAAGCGTTACGAGAAGATACGATCTTGGTCTCTGTGATGTACGGGAACAATGAAATCGGAAATTTGATGCCAATCAAAGAAATCGGTGAACTTTTAGCAGATCATCCAGCTTATTTCCATACAGATGCGGTACAAGCTTATGGAAACCAAACGATCCATCCAGAAGAATTAGGAATCGATTTATTAAGTATCTCTGCTCATAAAATCAATGGACCAAAAGGCGTCGGTTTCTTATATAAACGAGACGGAGTAAATATCCCTGCCTTGCTTTTAGGTGGCGAGCAGGAAGAAAAACGGCGTGCAGGTACAGAAAACTTGGCAGGAATCTGGGGAATGGCAAAAGCAGTTGAACTGCTGTCACCTGAAGAACGTGAAGCACGTAACAACAAATATCAAGGATTCCAACAATTGATTCTTGATACATTAGAAGCAAACGACATCCCTTATCAAGTAAATGGTGATTTAACGAATAAACTCCCTCATGTGTTGAATCTTCGCTTGATTGGCGAAGCAAATGATTTGCTACTGATGAAGCTTGATCTGAACGGAATCGCTATTTCTACTGGTTCGGCTTGTACAGCAGGGAACATCGAACCTTCTCACGTATTAGAAGCGATGTATGGAGAAGATACGCCGATACTAAAAGAATCCATTCGTATCAGCTTTGGATTGGGAAATACTGAAGAAGACATCCATTATTTCCTTGATCAATTAGTTCGTGCTGTCAAAAAATAACTAATAAAGTCATTCTGATGTGGACAGATGTCTGAGAGAACGCCTTCATTTTTTAGGGAACTTAACTGAAAAACCTAGTAAAAATCAGGATAAACTTTTATAATAAAGAGAAACTAATTTTATCGAGGTGAAAATCATGGCATTTGAAACAACAGCAACTGTACTTGGCGCACCGATCAGCTATCGTTTGCATCCTGATGCAAAAAGATATACATTGCGTGATAATGGGTTTACAGAAACAAACGGAGGCAATTATCAATTGATCCGACCATTAGATGCAACGCCGCAAAGCAAAGAAGGCTTCAAACTGAAAATCACTGTATCAAAAGATATCCAAACATTGAAAATGTCGATTACTACAGCAAACGGACTGAAAGCAGTCAATATTTTCAAAGATCCGAAACAGAAAATGAGTCAAGATAAATTCTATTTTTTGATGGATGGGATGATCAGCCGAGGATTATTCGAAAAAGTCGAATAACCTGTGGATATAAAAAGACAACTAGTTTTGAAACGGCCTAATCGTTAGATCTCTAACTTTGAAAGGACGACACAAAATAGTTGTCTTTTTTATTTTTTCTGCTGTAAATCAGACTCTCGTCCACTCATCAATTGATTTTCCATGTTCATCCACTATTTCCAACCAACTATTTGTTCCGGCAAAGTACAACAGCAAGCTTGCCTCATTCACACTTTTTACGATGATATCTTCGATCGTGGTTGTGCCTGAAATCTTGTCTTTATAATCATCTCGTAGCTTTTGCCCATATTTTGCAGCATAACCTAATGAGCCGTCTTTATTTAAAGGAGGATCTTTGACGAGCGTCGCGCCTGCTTTGATCAGCAATTCATTTCGTTTGATCCAGTAAAGCGTTGCTTGACTTCCCCTGAAATCGACGGTAAAAGGAATCTCGCTGACTTCTTTTGACCAGCGATGACGAGCTTTTGCTGGTTTTTTCTTCGTATCTTCAGCGGCAGATGGCACGGAAGAATCGATTGGATAACCAAATGTACTTAGTATAGCAGCAATCTTCTCTTGGTGTTCTGCCATTTTCTTTCTAGCCGTTTCAGGAATCGAAGGAAACGATTCTTTGGCTATTGTAAGACCAGCTTTTTCTGCTTGTTCGGTGAGCATGTAGATCATATAATCGGCTTCTATATCCCAAGGAAGCTGGATCATGATGACGGTATCGATTGTTTCTGGTTGGACTGTTTTCCCAATTGCTGTACACACCTTTTGATGATAAAAGAGATAAAAAGCATTTTCTGGAAGCTTAGGCAGCTTGTGGCTGATCCAGATTGTACCCTGTGCCTGTTCAAGTACGATTTTGATTTCTTCAGGGGTAAGAGTGGTCTGAAAGTTGATTTTCATGACTGATGCCCTCCTAGTTTTTTCTTAGTTTAGCATGCTTGCTGATTTTTTTCTGCTAATTTTACTTTTTTAACAAAACTGAAAATATATAACGATGGTATTTGAACAAACAGCTAGGTTTCAAGGAAATAATCAAGTATAATTCTAGCTACGTAAGGACGATAAGTCTTAGAAAAAGTGGGGGAAGGATATGGGAGAAGAAAAGGAGCCGGTTTTACATTGGCGTAAAAATATCAACTTGTTTTTGACAGGTCAATTTTTATCTGGAATCACGAGTATGATCGTGCAATATGCAATCATTTGGTATCTGACGAAAGAGACAGGTTCAGCAACGATCTTGAGCTTTGCTACGTTATTAGGTATGATCCCGATGGTTTTGCTGAGTCCGTTTGCTGGTCCGTTGGTGGATCGTTGGGACAAAAAGCGATTGTTGATTTTGACAGATATCATTGTCGCATTATTTGCGATGGTCTTGGTAGTAGTCGGCACGATTTCTGACACATTTCCGTTGTGGCTAGTGTTTGTATCGTTGTTCATTCGTGCAATTGCTCAAACTTTCCAGATGCCGACGATCCAATCGATCCTTCCTACGATGGTCCCAGAAGAAGAGCTGACACGTATCAATGGACAGCTAGGCATGGTCCAGTCAGCGAATTTTATCATTGCGCCTGCAATAGGTGCGTTTTTATTTACAGTGATACCTATCAACTGGCTGATTTTGCTTGATGTGCTAGGCGCGGTATTTGGTGTGGGATTACTTGTTTTTGTGACGATCCCTAAGGTTATTTCGCAAGGAGAAACCATTCATTTGTTGACAGATACAAAATTTGGTGTGAAAAAATTGTACGAGAATAAAGGTCTTTGGCATATCATGCTCAACGGTGCTGTGTTCACGTTATTGTTTATGCCAGCTGCCAGTCTGTATCCGTTGATGACGATGGGCTATTTTGGTCAAAATGTAGGACAGGCGGGTCTTGTCGAAGTAGTCTATTCAGTAGGGATGCTTGCAGGTGGGGCGGTGATTGGCTTTTTTGGAAAATGGAAAGACCGGATGAAGCCGATTTTCATGGCTTATGTAGTCGTAGGTACCACGATTGGTGCTAGTGGATTGTTGCCGGGGACAACACAAGGATTCTTTTATTTTCTTTTACTGAATGCCGGGGCAGGTTTTGCCACACCTTATTTCAATACCTTACTGATGGCGATCATCCAACAGAGTTATGAACCGAACGTTTTAGGACGAGTCTTAGGTGTATTCAACTCATTAATGACTTTGCCAGGGCCGATTGGCTTAATATTTGCCGGCCCCTTGACAGATAAGATTGGTGTAGAAAAGATGTTTCTGATTGCGGGAATTGGTACGCTTTTATGTGGGATCATTTTATTTTTGACACCCGTTGCTCGAAATTATGATAAAGAATTACAGAAAAAACTGGTGAAAGAACACCGTGAACAAGAAAACGAATAGAAAAGGAGCGGTGATAAAAATTTTCTTTCTACTTGAAATCAAGTGGTTTTTTCACAGCTTTTTTAGATGTTATGAGTTGCTCCGTTCAGCAATTTTGTTTACTCTAAGGAAAAGGGAGGCAGGAGAAACATGAATTATTTTACGAGTGATATGCACTTTTTTCATGAGCGTTTACTAGGAGAAAATGACTTTGCTCCGCGACTCTTTGCAAATGTAGATGAGATGAACCAACAGTTGATCACTAGCTGGAATGCAGTAGTAAAAGAAACGGATCACGTCTATCATCTAGGTGATCTTGCCATGCATCCGCAGTATGAAAAAGCAAATGCAGACATCTTAGAATTAGTCAGTCAACTGCAAGGAACGATTCACTTGATCAAAGGGAATCATGACAGTCGTGCGTTCTTCCGTTATTTAGAAAAAAACGATCCTGGACTTTCTGATGGCAGTCCCAAATTTTATTTTTATGACGTAGGTGCTATCGTGAAGTTCGACCATCAGCAATATTACTTGACGCATTATCCAATGTTACTCGGACCTAACGACACCATTCGAAACCTTCACGGGCATATCCATCATTATAGTGTACCCATCGAAAACGTCGTCAATGTAGGCGTAGACGCACCAGAAAGAGACCTTCTAAAAGAAAAACTGCCATTCGGTACGCCATTATCCGAACAGCAAATCAAAGAAATATATGAAGCAAAGAGGTCGTGAAAAAGCTGACTTGCATCAAGTGATAAGAACAGGCAACCAAAAACAGCTTCTCGTGTTTTTGATTTGGCAGGACTTGTCCCCACAAATGCAAGCTTTTGAGCCTGCTACCCAATTCTGTGTCACAAGGAACAAAACGGAAAAGCAGTTCGCTGCATGTTATAAAAGAATTGAAGTACCTGATTTTCAAAAATAGGATAAAAAGTCGTCCCTTTTTGGCGCGACTTTTTATCCTATTTTTTAGTAATACAGTCATATGTTGTAAGGAGGAACTACAAAATACAGTACACGAATTTCCCTTGATCATTAACTGCTTTTCTGACCGTGGCAGTACCATCATTCAATTTCCTAACATCATTATCTATATTATTGGAATAGACGATCAGGGTGTTTTCTTTTGTGTATCGGTTTAGCCAGTCAATCGCATAATCCACTGACTGATTCACGCCGATATGATAGAAATAATTCCCATAAATCGCTTTTGCTTCGTCCGTCATCGTGAAATCATGATTGAAGCCATAACCATTCCTGACAGAAGCAGCAGTTGTGAATGAACCATGGATCCTTAGATAAGAGGCGTGGCGATAGGTACCATTCTCTAATTTTATCAACGCATGATAATTATTGTAAAAATAATACCAGCTTGGTGTAGCTCGATTATAAGAAACATCTGCATTGAAAGGATTCGGTCGCGTCATTTCGTATTTGTCATAGATACTGAGGTTCTCTGTATAATCAAATCTTTGCTGAGTGAAGGCAGGCGGTGTATGGACGACTTGGTTGATATGATAAGGATTGACTGGATGTTTTTTCTTCGTGATTTTTGTAAAAGAAGGATTATATCTTAAGTGATTGTTGTCAGTAGAGATATTGTTAGAATAAACGATCTCCAACGAACATTGGGTATAGGTATTGATCCAGTTCATCACATGGTTCGGAACATCAGAATCTTCGATCGTCTCTGGAATAAGCGGGATATTCCTGTCAGAAAATTTGGCTCTTGCTTCGTCTGTTAAAAGAAAACGGGTGAACATATCGAATTCTACGATGATTGTTCCAGAATGATTGCGCCCGAAAGTAAGACGTGTACTTGCATAAGGTCTCCCGTTATTTTTGTCCGTGGCGATGAAATGATAATCATTCCTTAATGTATATGAATTGGAACCGCGGCTAAAAATCAAATCTTCGCCATCTATAGGAGTGCCGGCGTTCGACCATCGTATGTTTTCTGCGTAATCTTTATAATTTACGAAAAAAGGATTGATCTTTTCGACTTTTGGGGAACGAAAGATATCATTTGGTGTAATTGCTGGGTCAATGAGCCATTTGTCTGCTTCTAAATCAATCCCTTGGAAATTAAGATCATTGTTGTCAGTTAGCTCATCGATTCTACCATCAGGTGTTGCGTTCATATATGCAGCCCAGATAAGGGAAGAGCAATACCAGTCATTTCTAGTGGATGAGCGATCCCGTCCCATTATATCTCCCCATACACTATACTGTTTACCTAATTGTCCACGCATAAATGAGATGGCTGCATTTCTTTGTGCTGTTGTCGCTGCTGGAACTCTTAAAATAGTTGAATCAGTATAATCGAATCGTTCATCATCCAAGACACCGTAAACAACGCCTCCAGCTTTTGTTTCAAGTATAGGACTATAATCAGTTGCTTCGATAGTTCGGATATATGTGAAGGTCTCTGGTTTTCCATTGATGAGATGAGTTTCTTCATAGATACCTTCTACGATCATCACATGGTGAAGAAATACTGGAGTGATTCCAGCCCTTTTCCGTTCGAAAATGATATCTCCTGGTTGAACGATATTCATCAGATCATATTTATGATAAGTCGGTACTTTTTCAAAAGTGATATTCTCCAAAGCATTTCCGATATTAAATGACCAGAGAGGCGGGTCTTTGGATAATTGTTCGGCTTCTTTACGAATATAGTGCTCATTAACGGTGTTTAGGTAGTCACGCAATTGGTCTTCTTCGGAAATCGCAGAATTTAATGGTTGATTGTAATAATTCGAGGTGAACTCTTCAAATGTCTGATCAAAGGAAGCGTATTCATTTTTGAATTCTTCATAATACTCCTCCAATATCTGCTGGGTATCTGTATCAGCATGCACAGTCGTGATTGGGATGGCAAATGCGACGGCGAGTAAACAGGTAGTCAGAAACAATTTAATTTTTGATTTCAATGTAATCCCTCCTTGTTTTATGCTAGAATAATAACATATGAATCAGTATGATGATAGCTTAAAAATAAAATATATCAGTTATTTAATCTAGGCGTATATTGCACATAACACCAAAGAGTAAAATCAGCTATATCGATGATTGAGAACTGTTATCTTTAATGAAATAATTAGCATTTAACTTAAGTTTTTACGAATAAAATCAAAGACGTTATATTTTATTTGGGGTTAGATAGTCTACAGAAGATACAATTTCTTGGTAGGGATGAGTATTGAACAGACGTGTTGATTTGTATATATGTTTGTTTTGTTTCGTTATTATATTCTTTATTTGTTTATTTTTAAATAACAAATTGTGAGATTTTTTGTTTAGAGTTTTTTTGAAGATAGACAAGTATCAATCAATTAGAAAGGAGATGTGTGGATGTTACCACTAAAAAGTAAGACGTGTACGATCATTTCAATAAGCTTGTTGTCAATTTGTTTCATTTCAGCTAGTTTTTATTTTCATCCTTCTATAGAAAATAATCTTCAGTTCTTAGTGTCCATAATATTTTGTTGTTGGAGCACTGGTGGTTTGAGTTTGGTTTTTTCGACAAAAATCAATTCTAAAAGGTTAAAAATGCTAGTTATCCTACTTGATTTGATTGGTATTTATAGTTGGGTGATTTATGCTATGTAAATTGTTCTGTTTTAGTTTGTTGTTTCAATAAAAAACGAAAATGAGGGGAAATAAATGAAATTAGATGTCAATTTGATCGGTTTATGTGTATCTATGTTACTGTCTGGCTGGTGTCTCGGGATAGCTCATTTCTATTACGGAAATAGCCCTCAAGGAGTATATATGTTACTTATGATGATTTTTCCAGGGTTAACAGGACTATATTTTTCTACAAAAGTCAAGTCTGTAAGAATGAGATGGTTCCTGATAATACTAAATTATCTAATAGCTACCCATCTTACTATGATGCAATTTTATGGTCATTTATTAAGATAGCCATGTATCAATCGGAAAGGAGATGTGTGAATGTTACCATTAAAAAGTAAGACGTGTACAATCATTTCAATAAGTCTGCTAGTGCTTTGTATAGCTTTGACTATTTTTTTCCCTTCAATAAATTATAACGACGATGGGACTCGTATACGAATAATGTTTTGTATTTGGTTATTTGGTGGGTTAAGCCTGGTTTTTTCAACAAAAATCAATTCTAAATGTTTAAAAGCGATTGTTATAGTATCGAATTTGATATGTATCTTTAACTGGATCATTTTTGGTTGGTAAAAAATGGCGGAACGTTTCTGTTGTAAAAAAAAGAGGATTAAAAACAAAAGGAGAAAAAATGAAACTAACTATCAATTTGGTCGGGTTATGTATATCTATGTTACTGTCTGGCTGGTGTCTAGGGATGGTTCATTTCTATTACGGAAATAGTCTTCAAAGTGCAGCTTTAATGATTTTCGTATCCTTCCCTGGCTTAGCAGGTCTTTATTTTTCGACAAAGATCAAATCTGCGAAGGTAAGATGGCTGTTGTTAGTCATCAATTATCTATTTGCTACATATTTTAATGTTTTCCAATTTCTATTTATTTTGTTTCAAACTTTTTGAAGTCAGCAACGAAGCAAACAATTAAAAAGGAGCGAGTTGGATGTTACCAATAGAAAGTAAGAAAAGTAAGCGGGTATCGGTGGTTCTGCTAGTCTTCTGTATGATTTTGCTCAGCAGTCATTTGTATATTCGTCATGAAGTGATAGGGTTTCTAATCGTCCAGTATTCATGTTGGATTTTAAGTGGTATCAGTCTAGCTTTTACAAGAAGAATGGATTCTATAAAAGTAAAATGGCTAGTGATTGCTCTCCATTTTCTTTTGACTTGCGGAGTAGGGCTTGTTTACATCATTGGGTGGATCATCGGGTGGCTAAGTTTACCTAGGTGGGAGTTGTTGTTAGTATGTGTGTTGTATTTTGGAGCAGTCGCAACATTAGACTATCAAAAAAAGAAAAAAACATTCTATCTGTTCGGTCTAGGTCTACCGATGTTGATATCGATCAGTTCGCTTATTGGGATCCATTACTTGTTGGCTTTCCATTCAAATACTATTAAATCTTGGCTTGTTATCCCTTTGTTGCTTTTCATGATGATTTCTGGCTTGATGGGTCTCTATTTCTCTACAAAACTTGAAGATAATCGAATAAAGTGGCTACTGTTAGGGATGAATTATCTATTTGCTACTTATTACAATATTGTTCTTTTGTTTTTCTTATGAATCGAAACTGCCGTTCCTCTTTTGATCATGAGAATCATTGGGGCATGAGGAAGGCGATGTATGGGTCAATTAAAAAGGAGCGAGTTGGATGTTATCAATAGAAAGTAAGAAAAGTAAGCGGGTATCGGTGGTTCTGTTAGTATTCTGTATGATTTTGCTCAGCAGTCATTTGTATATTCGGCATGAAGTGATAGGGTTTCTGATCATTCAGTATTCATGTTGGATTTTAAGTGGTATCAGTCTAGCTTTTACAAGAAGAATGGATTCCATAAAAGTAAAATGGCTAGTGATTGCTCTTCATTTTCTTTTGATTTGCGGATTAGGGCTGTTTTACATCATTGGGTGGTTAAGTTTATCTAGGTTGGATTTGTTGCTAGGATGTGTGTTGTATATTGGTTTAGTAGAAATATTAGAATATAAACAGAAAGAAAAAGCATTTTTTTTGTTCGGTCTAGGTCTACCGATGTTGATATCGATCAGTTTACTTATTTGGATCCATTATCTATTGGCTTTCTATTTAAATACTGACAGGATGTGGGCAATCATCGCTTTGTTGCTTTTCATGATGATTTCCGGCTTGATGGGTCTCTATTTCTCTACAAAACTTGAGGATAATCGAATAAAGTGGCTACTTTTAGGAATGAATTATCTATTTGCTACTTATTACAATGTTGTTCTTTTGTTTTTCTTATGAATCGAAACTGCCGTTCCTCTTTTGATCATGAGAATCACTGGAGTATGAAGATAGCGCTGTTTTTTCCCTATGATAGGTTATGTATTCGAACGCTGATAATTAAGGGATGAAATTTTCAGAAATATGACGTATAATGTAAAATACTGAAAAGTTGCGACCTTCAACTCGTAGATGTTTCAGAATCTAATTGAAATGATGGTGATATCATGACAGACAACAGCCAAACACGCGTTGTCGTAGGGATGAGCGGCGGTGTCGACTCATCTGTAACAGCACTTTTATTAAAGGAACAAGGATATGACGTGATCGGGATCTTCATGAAAAATTGGGATGATACGGACGAAAACGGCGTATGTACGGCCACGGAAGATTATAAGGATGTAGCGAAAGTAGCTGCTCAAATCGGGATTCCTTATTATTCTGTGAATTTCGAAAAAGAATATTGGGACCGTGTATTTGAATATTTCCTAGCCGAATACCGCGCAGGACGTACACCTAACCCAGATGTGATGTGTAACAAAGAAATCAAGTTCAAAGCATTCTTGGACTATGCAATGGATCTTGGTGCTGATTATGTAGCTACTGGACATTATGCGCAAGTCACTCGCGATGAAAACGGTGTGGTCCATATGCTTCGCGGAGTAGACAACAATAAAGATCAAACTTACTTCCTTAGTCAATTATCACAAGAACAGCTTTCAAAAACGATGTTCCCTCTAGGCGGTATGGAAAAATCAGAAGTGCGGGCAATTGCTGAACGCGCAGGCCTTGCGACTGCTAAGAAAAAAGATTCAACAGGAATCTGCTTTATTGGTGAAAAGAACTTCAAACAATTTTTGAGCAACTACCTACCAGCGAAAAAAGGAAATATGGTCACTCTTGACGGTGAAATCAAAGGGCAACATGCTGGCTTGATGTACTATACGATCGGTCAACGTCAAGGCCTAGGAATCGGTGGCGGAGGAGATTCGCAAGAACCTTGGTTTGTCGTAGGGAAAGATTTAGCGACGAACACATTATACGTGGGTCAAGGGTTCCACCATCCTGCACTGTACGCCACAAGCTTGGATGCAAGTGAAATCCACTTTACGACGAATGAACCAATGCCAAAAGAATTCAAGTGCACAGCGAAATTCCGTTACCGTCAACAAGATGTTCCTGTGACAGTTCGCTTATTGGATGATAACCGTGCAGAAGTCGTATTCGACGAACCTGTACGTGCCATCACTCCTGGACAAGCAGTTGTATTTTATGACGGAATGGAATGTCTAGGTGGCGGTTTGATCGACCATGCATACCAAGAAACAAAAGTTTTACAATACGTTTAAGCAATATGAAATGAATCAAAACAGCTATGGCTAACAAAAGAAACACCTTTTCTTTTGGACAGCATAGCTGTTTTTTTGCAATAAAATTAATTTTTATTCATTTTGTACTTGTAATTTCAGCGGAAACAGTCCATAATATCCAATAATATGAATAAAGTTGCTTTTTGGTAAGCAAGAGCAGTTGCAAAATAAAGGAAATATTTTGCAGGTGGTTTGTTCAATTTTATAAGTGAAGGTGATGGAAATGGAAAAGAAATCGACAGGTATTAGTAAGTGGGGACTGGTTGCTCTCGTTGTCAGTTCGTCAATCGGAAGCGGTGTGTTTGGAATCACGAGTGATCTGGCTAGTTCTGCCGTCCCTGGGCCAGCAATCCTTTCATGGATAATCGTCGGGATTGGTATTTTAGCTTTGGTATTATCGCTGAATCATTTAGGAGAAAAACGCCCAGATCTGGATGGCGGGATTTTTGGGTATGCAGAAGCTTCATTTGGGAAGTTAGGTGGCTTCATTAGTGGCTGGGGCTATTGGTTGTCTGCGTGGCTAGGAAATGTTGCTTTTGCGACGATGCTAATGAGTGCCATGGGAGAATTTTTTCCGATATTCAAAGGGGGACAAAATGTTCCTTCTATTTTATTTGCAAGTCTTTTTATTTGGGGTCTGACTTTATTAGTAAACAATGGGATTGAAGGAGCGAGCGTGATCAATACGATCGTGACGATCTGTAAATTAGTGCCATTATTCCTATTTTTAATATTTGTATTTATCGCATTTAAAGTGAATATATTCACTACTGATTTTTGGGGCAACGTATCTGTTAATCTAGTGAATGGATCAGGACAGCAAGGAACGATCTGGTTGCAGATCAAAGGTTGTTTGATGGTCATGATGTGGGTCTTTGTAGGGATCGAAGGTGCAAGTGTTTTAGCTAACCGCGCGAAGAAACGTTCAGAAGCCCAGCAAGCCTCAATCATTGGGCTGCTTTGTTTATTGTTTATCTATATCCTTGCTTCGATCTTGCCATACGGTGTCTTATCTCAAGAAGAGTTAGCAACTATTTCACAACCTGCTATGGCAAATATTTTAAAAGGAATCGTGGGAAATTGGGGAGCGGCACTGATCAATATCGGCTTGATCATTTCGATCATCGGTTCTTGGCTGTCTTGGACGATGCTCCCATCAGAAACAACGATGTTGATGGCTCGAGACGGTCTGTTGCCGAAAGCTTGGGGAAAAACGAATAAAAAAAATGCCCCAACTTATTCGTTAGTTGTTACTGCCATCTTGACTAATCTATTCTTATTGACTTTCTTAGTTACTGATTATGCCTATCAATTTGCCTATTCTTTATGTACAGCGGCAATCTTGATTTGTTATCTGCTTGTCGGGATCTATCAAGTCCAGTTTTCTTTAAAAGAAGGAGTCAAAAAACAAGTAGTGATCGGTGGGATTGCTGTAGTTTTTGAATTGATGGGAATCATTTTAGCAGGATTTTCTTATGTCCTTTTATGTAGTATTGCTTATCTTCCTGGTTTTTGCTTCTACTGGATCGCTTGTCGGGAAACCAACCATCAAATCACGGGAAAAGAAAAAGTAATGATTGGGCTGATTTGTGTGGCCGCACTGCTTTCAATCGGGTTGCTTGCTGTAGGCTGGATCAAGATATAAGGGGGAAAGAAACATGGAAATCGCAAATTTCGGTGTAGAAGAATGGCTAAATAAATGGGAGAAGAAAGCGGTATATGATATTGCACAAAGTTCGATCGAAGCATTGACATTAGACGAACTCGTTGGCTTAGACGGGACTAGCGTAAGTGAATTTTTCGAAAACCGCAAAAATGAACCATTGGACTATGGCTGGATCGAAGGATCAGATGCGTTCAAAGAAGAAGTCGCTTCTCTTTATCAAACCGTCGATCCAGAAAACATCTTACAAACGAACGGAGCGACTGGTGCTAATCTTTTAGCTCTATACGCGTTAGTGGAAGCAGGAGACCATGTTGTTTCGATGCTTCCCACTTATCAGCAATTATATGACATCCCCAAATCTTTAGGTGCCACTGTTGACTTTGTTCATTTGAAGGAAGAAGAAGATTGGCAGTTTGATTTAGAACAGCTGGAAGACTTAGTCAAACCTGAAACAAAGATCATCTGTTTGAATAGTGCAAACAATCCTACAGGCACATTGCTAGATCGGAAAATTTTAGAAAAAATCGCAGAAATTGCTCGTACAGTAGATGCATATGTATTGATAGATGAAGTATATGCGCCTTTAACAGATAATGGTGAATTCTTGTCGATCGTAGATGTCTATGAGAAAGGTATAGCAACCAATTCCCTATCCAAAACCTACTCCATTCCAGGTATCCGTATTGGCTGGACAGCTACTGGACCTGAGTTGGCAGAGGTTTTTCGAAAATATCGAGACTACACGATGATTTGCGGTGGAGTCCTGTCAGATGATCTTGCTGTACATGCATTGAAGAACAAAGAAAAAATCTTGGAGCGAAACAAAAAGATCATTACAGAGAACCTTGCGATTTTAAAACAATGGGTAGCAAATGAACCGAAAGTTGAACTTGTCGCTCCCAATTACGTCTCTACTTCTTTCATCAAATTAGCCATCGAAGAAGATGACCAGACATTTTGTATCAATTTATTAGAAGAAACAGGAGTACTATTAGTACCAGGAAGTGCCTTTGATTTGCCGAAGCATGCCCGACTAGGTTACTGTTGTAAAAAAGAAACCTTGGAAAAGGGATTATCCCTCTTATCTGAGTTCTTGAAAAAACAGGCCTAAATAAAAACACTGCAAGGACAGTCTGTGACAACTGTTCAAGCAGTGTTTTTCATTTACGCTTATTGTCTATGAGAAGGAGAGTGCTCTGAAGATATGGAGACTCCTGAAGCTTTTTCTTCTGCAGTTTCTTGCTGATGGATCTCTTGTGTATTGTGTCGTACAAGCAAGAAGTTGACCAAAACAAGAAGAGAAGTCGAAAGAAAGACGCCACGATAACCAAATGCACTGGAAACACTGGAGCCGATCATAGGTCCTACTACGTTACCAGTTGCTTGGAAAGATTGGTTATAACTGAAGATCCGTCCAGCAGCTTGATGAGGCGAATATTTTGTGATCAATGCTTGGACAGCAGGGAGCAGACAAGCATCAGAGATACCAATCAAAAAACGTAAGGCAGCTAATTGCCAAACATTTGTGACGAATGCCATTGGGATATAAACCAAAATCGCAAAACCCAAACCAATCGCAAGTATTCTTTCACTCCCAATCTTGTCACCTAAGCGACCAAATCTTGGAGCGGCTATCAAAGTAGCAATTCCAGGTATCGAAGCGATGATTCCGCTGATCAACGTAACATTCCCATGTCCATGCAGCAATTGACGAATGTACAGACTGATGATCGGACTGATGGAATTGTTGGATGCTTGGATGATCATCGTTGTGACGAACATACCGATGACGACGTGTGGATATTTCAAGTCTTTGAAAATCTGTTTGGCAGAAACCATGTTTTCTTTTTTCACTGGGACAAATTTTTCATGGACGAAAAACAGACTCAACAAGAAGACGAAAAATAAGATGATCCCTGTAATGAAAAAGGTAGGGCGATAGCCAAACGCTGAAGCAGAGATCCCGCCAAGAAGCGGTCCAAGTAATGTTCCTGTAACAGAACCAGTTGCTAAGGTTCCAAGAACTTGACCACTTTTTTCTTTTGGCGTCCCAGTTGCGACAAGGGCAGTGGCATTACTGATATAACCAGAAAAAATCCCTTGAAGCAGACGCAATGCGACTAATTGATACACACTAGTCACGCAGCCCATCAAAGAAATGACGATTGCCATTCCTAATGAAGCACGCAGCAGCATCAATTTTCTTCCTTTTTGGTCGGCTAATTTCCCCCACCAAGGAGAGATCAGCGTAGTCACCAAGAAAGTAGATGAAAAAGTCAATCCGCTCCAAAAGTTCAATTGTGCCGTACTATAATTACCTAACGTATCTATGTAAAGTGACATAAAAGGCATGACTAAACTAAATCCGATACCAGCCATAAATGTTCCAAACCATAAGACAAACAAGTTTTGTTCCCAAATTTCTCTTTTCCTAAATAATTTTTCCTTTATTCTTGCAGCCAATTAGACTCCTTCTTTCTGAAAATTTTCATCTACGACTCTTTATTATAAACTACAATATGTAGTTTATCAATGAAAGTCTCTTTTTTCTCGTTCTTTTTCGTGGTAAACTGAAAGAGTGAAGGATTTATTTTATGAGAGGAAACATGGAAATGAAAAAAAGAAATCTGTCTCAAGAGAAAATCATCGACTGCTTTCGAGAACTAGCAGAAGAGATGGATGTTCAGCAAATAACCTTTCAGCATTTAGCAAAACGCTTGGATATCAAGGCTCCCTCGCTGTATAACCATTTCAAAAATATTCGTGATGTCAAAACAGCGCTAACAGCAAAACTTCTGCAGGAACTTAATGACCAGCTGCGTCGGGCTCTTGTGGGAAAAAGTGGTCAGGAAGCACTGCAGATCTATGCAGAAACTTATCGATCCTTTGCTTTTTCAAATCAAGCAGTGTATGAGTTGCTGATCAGTGTGCCCCACACCAATGAAGCAGTTTTATTAGAGGGAATCCATGGAACGAACCAGATCATTTTGCAGATCTTTGAGGCTTTTCAATTAACGAAAGAAGAAAAAGTCCACCGAAGCAGAGAATTACGTAGTATGATCCACGGCTATCTTTCCTTGCGTTTTTTAGGATACTTTACAAAAGAACCGACAATCGATCCAGAGGACAGCTATTTTTGGATGATCAATGACTTTATCGCTACTTTGCCTTAAACAATCAGATTCATTGGTATCATTTTCAAGATGTTCATTAAATGATCCTTTTATAAGAGAAAATTCTTGCAACTTTCTTGAAAAGTGACTAAGATGAGTCTAGAAAAGCTGAAAGAAGGAGCACGAGTATGTATCAAGTAATTACCATGTTCGGGGACAATGAGCCTTGGTGGTTTTTTGAAGACTGGGAAGAAGATATTGAAGCAGAAGAAACATTCGAGTCTTTTGAAGAAGCACGACAAGCGTACGAAAAACAATGGATCGCGATCCATCAAAATTATGAATATATCAATGCAAAAAGCAACTTTCTCAGCGCCTTTTGGAATGACGGAGATGAGCGCTGGTGTGAAGAGTGTGACGATGATTTACAGCAATACAAGGGACTTGCGTTGTTGAAAAATCATCAGCCCATCACAGTAGAAAGCAGAAAGGAATTTTATGAAACAACTAATTCTAGCGGAAAAACCAAGCGTTGCGAAAGACCTAAGCAAGGTGCTTGGTGCTAATCAAAAGCACAAAAATTATTATGAAGGACCCAAGGTGATCGTTACTTGGGCCCTTGGTCATTTATTAGGATTGAAAATGCCGGAAGATCTGAATAAGGAATGGCAGAGCTGGCAAATGGACACGTTGCCGATGATCCCTAAAAAACTAGGAATCAAACCACTTCCTAAAACAGGACATCAATTAAAAGCAATCAAGCAGCTGGCTCAACGAAAAGATATCTCAGAAGCAGTCATTGCGACAGATGCCGGAAGGGAAGGAGAACTTGTTGCTCGCTGGATCTTAGAGTATGTGCATTTCAATAAACCAGTGAAGCGGTTATGGATCTCTTCTCAAACAGATAAAGCAATCAAAACAGGATTCAAGCAACTAAGACCTGCAAAAGAATATGATGCATTGTATGAATCTGCTCTTGCCCGGGCAAAAGCGGACTGGCTGGTAGGATTGAATGTGACCAGGGCCTTAACTGTGAAGTATGCGGACAATTTATCAGCAGGCCGTGTGCAGACACCGACACTAGCATTAGTGAGAGATCAAGAAAAGAAAATCGAACAGTTCCGTCCACAAACGTATTTCACGATCACGTTGCACGCTGGAAAAGAACAAGCCAAAATGGTTCAAAAAAATCAATTTGCTTTAAAAACACAAGAAGAAGCACAAAAACTTGTTCAATTGATCAGTACAAGCAAAGGAACTGTCACAGAAGTCCAAGAAAAATTAAAAACGGAATCTGCGCCGCTGCCTTATGATTTAACAGAGATCCAAAGAGAAGCCAATCAACGCTATGGCTATTCTGCAAAGAAAACATTAAGTCTTGTACAAAGTTTATATGAGACCCATAAAATCGTTACTTATCCGCGTACAGACAGCAAATATCTGACAAACGACATGAAAAGTACGATGAACGAACGACTGCAAGCAGTCAGCGACTTTGCTCCTGAGGTCAAGCAGTATTTGAAAAACGGAGCCATCGTCCAACAGACAAAAGTATTCCAAGACAATAAAGTGACCGATCACCATGCGCTTTTGCCAACTGAAAACCGAGCACGTTATGAAAAACTAAGTAATGAAGAGCAAAAAATCTATCAGATGATCGTCTCTCGTTTCTTAGGCTTATTTGCTCAACCACACAAAGTCAGTCAGACAAAAGTCACGGTTGAATTTGGTAAAGAACAATTCATTTTCCGACAAAATCGTGTCGTCCAAGCAGGGTGGAAAGGCGAAACGGAATCTGAAACGGAAACAGTCAAATGGGAAAAAGGAATGCGGATCAATCCTGATTTCACCATCAAAAAAGAATTATCTGTACCGCCTAAACCATTGACAGAAGCAAGCTTGCTTGGACAAATGGAAAAATACAGTCTGGGAACACCGGCTACTCGTGCAGAGATCATTGAGAAACTGATCAAATCAGAGCTGATGGAACGTACCCCTCAAGGACTGCAAGTATCCCCTAAAGGTAAACAATTATTAGTATTAGTCAACCCATCTTTAGTGACACCGGATCTGACAGAGAGCTGGGAAAAAGACCTTGAAGCGATTGCTGCAGGAAAGAAACAAGCAGGAACCTTCTTGAATGGGATCGAAAAAGAAACAAAACGCTTGGTGAATGAAATCAAATCAAGCAAACAAGAATATCAAGATTTCTCGATCACCCAAAAGAAATGTCCAGAATGTGGGGCCAATCTGCGTGAGAAAAACACACGAGACGGCAAAATTTATGTCTGCACCAATTCAGATTGTAGCTACCGCAGAAGAAAAGATCCGAAAGTCTCCAACCATCGCTGCCCACAATGTCACCGGAAAATGGAAATCATCGAAGGCAAAAATGGTGCTTATTTCCGTTGTAAATACGACGGAACGACAGAAAAAATGCTTGATAAAAAAGAGCAGAAGAAGAAAATGACCAAACATGAAGAACGTCGCTTGCTGAAAAAATATGCACAGGCAGAAGAACCAGAAGAAAGCCCATTAGCAGCAGCACTAAAAGCGGCAATGAAGAAGTAAGAAGATGGAGGTTGTGACAGAAGTGGTCAGCTTCAAGAAATAAGAAGGAATTTACGAAAATTGCTTTTCAAATTTTTGTAACATTTCGGCTTATTTTTCGAAGAAGCTACTTCTGGAACACCGTTTGTTCGGAAAGAGGGACTGTGACAAGATTTTTGTCACAGTCCCTCTTCATTAAAAAAATGTTTACTTCATTTGACGTATATTATTGGTGAGGCTTCAATTCATTTGGCTTCACTTTTTCTGTTTCTCTAATAATATAAACAGGACGTTGTTTCGTTTCTAAGAAGATTTTTCCGATATATTTCCCGATGATTCCAAGACATAACAGTTGGATTCCTCCGATGAATAGGAAGATCGAGACCATGGAAGGCCATCCTGATGTAGGATCACCAAACAGCAATGCCCGCAAAATAATGAACAAGATCGCAATACCAGAACCGACACAAGACAAAGCGCCGATAAATGAAGCAATCGTCAATGGCGCATCGGAGAAGTTCACGATACCATCAATCGAGTAGTTGAACAATTTCCAGAAGGACCAAGATGTTTCACCAGCTACACGTTCGCGGTTTTCATAAGAAATATATTCTGTTTTGAATCCGACCCAACTGAATAATCCTTTTGAAAATCGGTTGTATTCTGTTAGTTCTAGGACAGCATCCACCATTTGTCGGGTCATCAAACGGAAATCACGAGCGCCATCGACCATTTCTGTATCGCTGATTTTATTGATCAACTGGTAGAATTTTTTCGCAAAGAAACTGCGGATTGCAGGCTCACCTTCACGAGTCGAACGCCGGGTGCCGACACAATCGATATCAGAAGTAGTGATTCGTTCAATCATCTCAGGAAGCAGTTCAGGCGGATCTTGCAAATCAACATCCATAACAGTCACTAAATCTCCTGTAGAAGCTTGTAATCCTGCGTATAGAGCCGCTTCTTTCCCGAAATTTCTGGAAAATGAGACAAAGCGGACATAAGGATAAGCTGCAGCTAGCTTCTTGATTGCTGCTAACGTACCGTCTTTTGATCCATCGTCAATAAATAAATATTCGAACTCATGGGCACCTTTGAATTTTTCAACCTCATCAAAAAAAAGAGGAACCGTTTTTTCTTCATTGAAACATGGGACAACAATTGATACTTTCATCGTTTCTATCCTTTCAATCGTATGTTTATATATGGTTTACATTCAAAATTTAATAAACCTTAAATAACACCTTTTAAATTTGATTTTACGTAAAAGAACAGGTATTCTTTTGGTAAACTACCGTATTTAGTTTACCATGTTTCCTCGGTTTATCAAACTTTTAAGAACAATTTTTAGTAGTTGGCAAGTAGTTTCGGACAGAGAAAAAGGAGGAAGCTCCAGTCTGTTGACCAGGAGCAAACAAAATGAAAATACACACACCTATCGGCTTTTTATGGTTAGATGCAGATGAATCTGGGTTGACTGCCGTATCTTTTCAGCCAATTTCAGAAAGCGAATCAGCGAATCAGCAAATTTTAACGCGCACACAGGAACAGTTTGAAGAATATTTTGCGGGAAAAAGAAAAGAATTTGAAGTTCCTTTATCTATAAAGAGAGGTACGCCTTTTCAGCAAAATGTCTGGAAAGCTTTGTCGACCATTCCTTATGGAGAAATCCGAACGTATAAAGAAGTAGCCGTTGCTGTCGCTAGTCCGAAAGCTGTGCGAGCGATTGGACAGGCAAATCGAACCAATCCATTGCCAATCGTTATTCCTTGTCATCGAGTGATCGGGCAAAATGGAAAACTGACAGGATATATGGGAAACGCAACAGATGGAGTCGAAATCAAACGCCAATTGCTGCTATTAGAAGGGTATCTGCAAAATTAAAAAACAGTTGTGATTCGGACATCGTTCCATGCGAGAATCACAACTGTTTTTCGTGTTCATTCTAAAGTTTGATCAGCCAAATAAATAGTAAAGCCATCACTGTTTGGAGAAGCCCGACAGCCAATCCGTAAGATAAGAAACGTGTACCTTCTTTCATGAATTTTGCAAAGTCTAAACGCAGCCCAATTGCCGCTAAAGCAGTGATCTCAAACCAGCTACTGATAAAATGTGCCGATTGGTCAATAACTACAGGTAAAGAAAACAAACTGTTGACCAAACAAAAGATCACAAACCCTAATACATACCAAGGAAGCGGTAATTTTCGTTTTTTCTGCGTATCAGTCGGTGTTTCAAACAGAGCTGGTTGTTTCTTGCGCATGAATTTTTCAAACAAATAGACAACAACAACAAGCATCATGATACGTAGAATCTTAAACAACATGGCAAATTCGACAACAGAACTGTCAAGCAAACTTGCACCAGCGACTACTTGACCCACAGATTGGAGTGTGCCACCTAAAAGTGCGCTTTTTTCAATGAGATTTCCGCCGAATAGCTGTAATCCAAGAAAAGGGAGGGTCAACATCATCACAGTACCTAGTAGATTGACCAGTGTGATGATCTGTCCTTTTTCTTCCTCTTTTGCATGGATGGAAGGGGCGATCGAAGCAATAGCAGAAGAACCACAAACAGCGTTTCCTCCAGCCATCATCAAAGAAGAAGTATCGCTGAATTGCAGTTTCTTACCAATCAAGTAAGCACCGATGATAGTGATTGACATCTGTAGTAACACAAAAACAATTCCTTTTACACCAATTTGAGCAATCGTTTGAGCGGTGACAGTTGCACCTAGTAAAAAAACAGAGAATTCCAATAGTTTGCTTTCAGCGAATTTTGTGCCGATTGCTAGAACAGGTTGTTTAAAAAAAGTATTTCCTAATAAAATACCCAATAAAATAGCAATAGTCGCTCCACCTAACTGTGGCAGATAAATAGCAAGAAGCCGGCTGACGGCAGCGATGGCAAAAGAAAGCAGTAATCCGGGCAAAATCTCGCGGACCGCTGAATCCTTTACAGATTTTATTGGATGTGACAATGATTTCATTTGATTGGTTCCTTTCGTCAATAAATACTAAAAGCATACTCGAACATAGTAGCACTAAACCAGTATTTTGACAAAAGAATAAGAGGCCGTGACAAAAGTCTTGTCACAACCTCTTGTTTCGAATAAACGGTGTTCCAAAGCCAGTTTCTCGGTATTAAGCTAAATTTATGCAAAAATGTGGAAAGCCATTTTCACAAAATTTTTCTTACTACTCGAAACTAAGCGGCTTTTTCACGACCTCTTGATAAACGGTGTTCCAGAAGTAGCTTCTTCGGAAATAAGCCGAAATGTTACAAAAATTTGAGAAGCAATTTTCGTAAATTCCTTCTTATTTCTTGAAGCTGAACACTTCTGTCACAGCCAATCGAATCAATTATGAAGGGATTTTTTTAGAAACAAATTTTCCATGTTTGCTATGTTCTTTAGTTAAGAAACGTACGTAATGAGCAAGCACGTAGAAGACAACTACACTTGCAAACAGACATTCCGCAATTTTTAAGAAATCTAATACGCTACTATAAATACCTAAACTGTTGAAGTAATGAACAGTAGTAAATAGAGCTGTTGCAGAGATAACAAGTGGGAATGTAAAGGCTGCGTAGCTTGGATAAAAACGAAGCTTGAACAAGCGTGGCAGCATAGACAGCACAACGAAATACAATACTTGAGATAAAACGAACAACGCTACGACAAGATAAAAGTTAGGTTCTGCAAAGTTTTTCAGGTAACCTGTCAGGCAAAGAGAACCAGGTGCTGCAACGATCGTAATCAGCGGACGTGTCGGATGAGCCATATTTCTTACGAAAAAGACGCGTTTGATGATGATTGGCAATAAGAACGCATAGCAGACCAATGAAATCCAAAAGAAGATTTTTCCAATAAGTGGGAAGAAGTTCCCAGCAGTTACAGTGATGACCCCAAACCCAACATAAATGATAAACCAGCTTGGATAAATTGCTTCAATAGAAAGATCAGCTTTGATGACATGGTGATAATTGAAATAAAAGACCAGTATCACTTGGAAAATAACTGCGCACAACCAAATGAATTTGACAATCGGTGCAATACTTTCATATGAAACAAAATAAGTACAAATAACCATGAGTGACATCGTAAAAGTTGGTGAAACGGAGGCGATGATCGGATCATGCAACGTTTGTTTCGTATGCTCAAATAAGATAAACAATTTAACAAAAATGAATATCATAAGAATCATTGAGATACCGCCAGTTAGATTGCCTAAAGCGACATGGTGATAGTCTTTAAACAGATTTCCAAGGGAAGCTAACCCAAGGATCAACCCGCAGATTGGGATCGGAATAATTTTCAAAAAGTTCTTCATATATATATTCTCCTTTTTATTTAATAGATTTTAGTACCAAGATGAACGAATACATTGTAAAATGAATAGGTCTGTATGATTACGAGCAAAGCAGACAGCTGATTGTCTTGTCTGAGTTACTAGTTGGATCAGCAACTGTTTTGTTGTACATTTCTATTATAGATGGTTTTTTGTATATTTAAATCAAATAGTTTTTATAGTAATTATCATAAAAAGTTATGGAAGTGGTGCCATGTTTAAGTTATTAACGACTTTTCGAGCAGTATATGAAACAAGAAATTTTTCTAGAGCAGCAGAAGTACTGTTTTTATCTCAGCCAGCCGTCTCGAATCAAATCAAACAATTAGAGCGGGAGTTGAATATTGATCTTTTTCAGCGTAATGGCAGAAAAGAGATGCTTCCAACTAAGCAAGCCGATTTATTATACGAGCGGACGCTGGTTTTATTAGAAGAATGGGAAGAGACCCAGCAAAAATTGCTCAATGAACAAAATGAAGAAGAAGTATGTCGGATCGTTGCTTCCCACACATTTGCTGTCTATCTTTTGCCTCAGTTGATGAAACATCTGATCAAAAGGTTTCCTAAAGTGCATTTTGAGATCGAGATCGCGAATTCACATGAATCATTAGAACAAGTAGCGAAACATGAATCCGATTTTGGTTTTATCGAAAAGCCATTAGAGACTTCCGGCGTACAAAGGTACTCTTTGATGGAAGACCAGCTAGTCATTGCTGGGGACCCAAAAAGTAAATTGTGGCTTGTAAGAGAAGCAAATTCTGGCGTTTTTCATTACACACAACGTTATTTTGAAGAAATGAACATCCAAGATAAGAAAATGATCGTGAAAAGCAATGATGTGATCGTTGCGTTGCTGAAGGAAGGCATCGGACGCTCGATTTTATCTAAGCGCTCTGTGCCAGAAGACGTGCCAATGATTCCGTTGAATTTCCATCGGTATTTTTATTTCATCCAACGAACCAATCTAGTTTCTGATCAGCTGTTAGAGATTGCTGAAGAGATCCTTCGATACAATGAAAGCACAGAAACTTCTCACAGCGAGGAGAATCTCAGCTGAAAGATAATTGCATGTATCAAAAAAAGTTCTATGATACACTAAAGATAAGCAGTAGGCTTTTGCCTTTCGTTTGCTCAAGCAGCTGCACAAACGGAAAGTTAATTTTTCCCAAATGTCTGTGGAAAGACTTTCCATTATCTAACTGGACCGCTATAATAATCAGCAGTATGGTTTTTAAGAAAAGGGATGAAACATGGAAAAAAAATTAAAAGCTTCGAACGATAATCGTATTGATTATGGCGTGATTTTACCAGTCTTTCTGTTATGTTTGATTGGTCTGCTCTCATTATATGTAGCACTTAGCCATGATCCGAACAATCCAGCAGTCTTGAAAGGCGTAGGGATGCAAGTTGTCTGGTATTTAGTTGGGGCGGCAGCAATCGTCGTCATCATGCATTTGAATTCCAAATGGATTTGGAAACTGACTCCTTACCTTTATGGCTTGGGGTTAGTAGTAATGGGACTCTTACTTGAATTCTATGACAAGAATTTAGCCGATTCTACAGGTTCTAAAAACTGGTTCCGATTCGGTGCGTTCACTTTCCAGCCAGCAGAGCTAATGAAGATCGCGTATATCTTGATGATGGCGCTGATCGTGACCAAACATAATACGCAAGTAAAAGAGCGGACGATGAAATCGGACTTTTGGCTGATTGGGAAGCTCTTGATCGTGACGATACCGGTTTTAGCGTTGATCATGGCTCAAGATGACTTTGGAACGATGCTCGTCTTCCTTGCCATCTTCGGCGGGATATTCTTGATGTCTGGGATCTCTTGGCGCATCATCGCCCCTGTAGTGATCTTGGCAGTAGTCGTTGGTGCAGGAACGATTTTCTTAGTGACGACTGAAGGCGGAAGAGACTTGCTTTACAAAGTTGGTTTCAAATCTTATCAATTTGCACGTATTGATTCATGGCTGGATCCTTTCCATGATACGTCTGGGATGAGTTATCAGCCGGCACAAGGACTTTTGGCAATCGGCACCGGCGGCTTGTTTGGTAAAGGATTCAATGTAAGCAATATTTATGTGCCTGTTCGTGAGTCCGATATGATTTTTACCGTTATCGGTGAAAACTTCGGCTTTATCGGTGGTGCATTCGTCATTTTCTTGTATTTTATTTTGATTTATCGTATGATTCGGGTGTGTTTCGATACGAATAATGAATTTTACGCCTATATCGCAAGCGGTTTGATCATGATGCTGCTGTTCCATGTCTTTGAGAACATTGGAGCAAACATCGGATTACTTCCTTTAACAGGGATCCCATTGCCTTTCATTAGCCAAGGAGGATCTTCGATTTTAGGGAACATGATCGGTATCGGGTTGATATTATCGATGAGATACCAAAATGAAGCACCTGCAAGATCTTCAAGGAGGTAAGAAAATTGTACACCTTTTACTGGTACCCGAAATGTTCAACATGCAAAAAAGCCAAAGCGTGGTTAGACCAGCATGGCGTTAGTTATCAAACTGTTGATATGATCAAAGAAGTGCCGAAGGCCTCAACGATTGAGACTTGGCTAGAAACGAGTCAAGTACCGATCCGTCGCCTGTTCAACACAAGCGGGATGAAATATCGGGAACTTGGACTGAAAGATCAAGTAGGCGAGTTTACGGCTTCAAAAGCAAGCCAAGTCTTATCGACAGATGGCATGCTGATCAAGCGTCCGCTGATCGTGCAAGAGGACCAGCTTGTTGCAATTGGATTCAATGAAAAAATTTATGAAGGAGAACTGATATAAAATGGCAGGCAAACATTTGAAGAAAAAGGACAACCTTTGGATCTTATTTAATGGAAAAGAATACTGTGTTGGTTTGACAAATGAAGCGCAAGAAGAACTGGGAGACATCACGTTTGCCAATCTGCCAAAAGCAGGACAATCGCTAAAAAAAGATGAACCTCTGATCGAAGTCGAAGCGGAAAAAGCGGTCAATGAATTTGCCAGCCCGCTAACGGGTACAGTTTCTTCTGTGAATGATAAAATCGGTGAAGATATCAATATCTTGAATGATTCAGATGAAATGAATGCGTGGATCTTAAGTTTCAAAGATGTTGATCCAAAAGAATTTGACGAATTATAAAATCAGAAAATCACTTGAAAAAAGTTGACACTGATTCTTCCAGTTGCTATAATCATAAACAATCCTATATGAAACGAGAAAGCTTTGAAAAGAAGAGTACATGTCACGGACGTTTGAAGAGAGCCCTGTTTGCTGAAAATGGGTAACGAAAATGAGATGGAAGATGGTCTTAGAGCAGAGTAAGCGAGCGTAAGCAAACTTACTACGGGAGTGCCCGTTACAGCGCGACAGTATACGGAAAGAAGCTAAGTCCAAGTACTGGAAGAGGCTGTTATTGCGAAGTAACAGTAAATCAAGGTGGTAACACGGAAGTTCAAGCTTTCGTCCTTTTGCTTAAGGCAAGAGGGCGAAGGCTTTTTTGTTTGAAAAATCATAAGAGAAAGATGTGAATGGCATGTCATTAATCCAACTAACGAATGTCAAAAAGACATTCAATGGGAAAAACGGAAACATCCAAGCCGTCAATGACGTTTCACTAAACGTTGAAAAAGGGGATATTTATGGAATCGTCGGTTATTCTGGCGCAGGAAAAAGTACATTAGTTCGACTCCTGAATGGACTTGAGCTTCCCACGAGCGGCGAAGTGATCGTAAACGATCAAGATATCACAAAATTAAAAAACAAAGAATTACGTACATTCCGAAAGAAAATCGGTATGATCTTCCAGCATTTCAACCTGTTATGGTCAAGAACTGTACTTGAAAATATCCAGTTGCCGTTAGAATTAGCTGGTGTACCAAAGAGCAAACGCAAAGAACGAGCAGAAGAATTGTTGCGTTTAGTCGGGTTAGAAGGACGCGGACAAGCGTATCCTTCACAACTTTCCGGCGGACAGAAACAACGTGTCGGTATCGCACGAGCATTGGCAAATGATCCTGAGATCTTGCTTTGTGATGAGGCTACGAGTGCATTGGACCCGCAAACAACAGAAGAAGTATTAGACTTATTGTTAGCAATCAATAAGAAATTGAATTTGACCATCGTCTTGATCACACATGAAATGAATGTGATCCGCAAAATCTGCAACAAAGTCGCTGTGATGGAGTTGGGGAAAGTCGTAGAAGAAGGAGACGTATTGACTGTCTTCAGACAACCGAAAAAAGAAGTAACCAAACGTTTTGTACAACAAGACATCGAACCAGAAGCTGATTCGACAGAACTATTAGCTGAACTCATCAAAGAAAATCCAAGCGGCCGTTTGGCAACTTTGACCTTTAGCGAAAGAAATGCCAACGAACCAGTTATTTCCCAAGCGATTCGACGCTATAACATTGATGTCAACGTCGTATACGGGAAAATCAAACAAGTAAAAGAAGGTTCCTTTGGTTCATTGACTGTCTTGATGACAGGTGAAACCAAAGAATTAGATCAAGCAGAAGTATTCATCAAAGAACAAGGAGTAGGAATTGAGGTGATCCATCGTGGATAAAAGCTTTTCAGAAACATATCTAGATTTTAAACAAATCAATCCGGAAACGATGAATCAGGCCATCCTTGATACACTATATATGACATTGATCTCAATGGTCTTAGTGACGATCATCGGATTAGTTTTGGGATTGATTCTTTACTCTATTGGACGCAAAAACAAACCGTATGCTCGAATCATTTACGGGATCGTATCGATCATCAGTAATATTTTCCGGTCAACACCATTTATGATCCTGATGGTTTTGATCATTCCATTTACTAAAGCAATCGTAGGCACTATGCTAGGTGCGCAAGCAGCCATTCCAGCTCTTGTTTTATCCGCGGCACCATTTTATGCCCGTCTAGTAGAGATTGCTTTTCGTGAAGTCAGCCCTGGCGTACTGGAAGCAGCAGATGCAATGGGGGCAAGTTACTGGGAAATCATCTGGAAGGTCTTGATACCTGAAAGTATTCCCGCGTTGATTTCTGGATTAACAGTTACAACAATCTCGATGATCGGATTTACTGCAATGGCCGGCGCGATCGGCGCAGGTGGACTTGGAGGTCTTGCTTGGCAGGAAGGCTACCAGCGTGGTAATCTGACAGTGACATTTGTTGCGACTTTAATTATTTTACTAATCGTATTTATCGTTCAAGGAATCGGTGATTTCTTAACTAAGAAAACAGACAAAAGATAATAGGACATAGGGGGATATAGGATATGAAAAAGAAGATTTTGGGATTTGCAGCAGCGCTTTTGCTGACTGTAGGATTAGCAGCATGCGGTAACAACAGCGACAGCAAAGATTCAGCAAATAAAGCAGACGACACGACATTGAAAGTCGGCGCTTCACCGACACCGCACGCAGAGATTTTGGAACATGTGAAACCATTATTGAAAGATGAAGGAATCGATCTTGAAATCGTCAAATTCGATGACTACGTTTTACCGAACCAATCTTTGGAAGAAGGCGACATCGATGCCAATTACTTCCAGCATATTCCTTATTTGAACAAAGAAATCAAAGAAAAAGGGTATGACTTTGTCAATGCCGGTGCTGTCCACATCGAACCAATGGGCTTGTACTCTAAAAAAGTCAAAGATGTTTCTGAACTAAAAGATGGTGCAACGATCATCACTTCGAATTCTGAATCAGACTGGGGACGCATCATCACGATTTTACAAGATGCTGGGCTAGTCAAAGTCAAAGATGGAGTAGATCTGGAAACAGCAACATTCGATGATATTGCAGAAAACCCTAAGAACTTGAAGTTCAACCATACGATCGACCCATCACTTTTAGCTTCTACGTACCAAAATGATGAAGGTGACCTAGTCGCAATCAATGCAAACTTCGCTTATGGCGCAGGATTGAATCCATTAGAAGATGCCGTATTACTTGAAAAAGACAACTCTCCTTACGTGAATATCATTGCGACTCGCAAAGGGGATGAAGACAGTGATAAAATCAAAAAACTGATTGAAGTGCTTCACCGTAAAGAAGTCCAAGAATGGATCACAGACAAATGGGGCGGCTCTGTTAAACCAGTAAAGGCTGATGCAAAATAAGGAATGAAACAAAAAAGATGAGAAATAAGTCTGTAACGGCTTATTCCTCATCTTTTTTATACCTATTCTAATTTAGAAATCAAAATTGTTTAATAATCAATAAAAGATATTTGATTTTAGTAAGGAAGATCATTGCGCTTCATTCTCAATTAGTCTAAAATGAGTGAGAACGAAAGAGAATTTGGGGGTATAATGCATGTCTGTCTTAGAAATAAAAAATCTACATGTGTCGATCGAGGAAAAAGAAATCCTTAAAGGCGTAAACCTAACAATGAAAACCGGAGAAATTCACGCCATCATGGGACCTAACGGCACAGGAAAATCAACCTTATCTGCCGCTATCATGGGCAATCCAAACTATGAAGTAACAGAAGGCGAAATCTTGTTTGACGGAAAAAATGTTTTAGACTTGGAAGTAGATGAACGTGCACGACTTGGCTTGTTTTTAGCTATGCAATATCCAAGTGAGATACCAGGTATCACGAATGCGGAATTCATGCGTGCAGCAATCAATGCGAAACGTGATGAAAACGACAAGATCTCTGTTATGGCATTTTTGAAAAAGTTAGATGAAAAAATGGCTTTATTGAATATGCCAGAAGAAATGGCTGAACGTTATCTGAACGAAGGTTTTTCTGGCGGGGAAAAGAAACGGAATGAAATCCTACAATTGTTGATGTTAGAACCAACATTTGCGATTTTAGACGAAATCGACTCGGGTCTGGATATCGATGCTTTGAAAGTCGTTGCTAAAGGAGTAAATGAAATGCGCGGAGACAATTTCGGTGCATTGATCATCACCCACTATCAACGATTATTGAACTATATCACACCTGATGTCGTTCACATCATGATGGAAGGTCGAGTAGTCATGACAGGAAATGCTGACTTAGCTAAACGCCTGGAAGCAGAAGGTTACGCTGGAATCAGTAAAGAACTAGGAATCGACTATAAAGAAGAAGAAGCGTAAGGGGGAGCAAGAATGAAAGAAAAAAACTGGCTCGATTATCTTAACGCGGTAAATGATTTTTCTTTAAGTAAAGGCGAACCTGATTGGATGAGAACCTTCCGCCAAGACGCACTAGCGAAAGCAGATGAACTGCCATTGCCGCATATCGATCGGGTGAAATTCCATCGCTGGTCGTTATTCGATGTGAAAGAAACACAAACTATCAGTGAAACAGGCACGATTCCGGCATTTGATGCAATGAAAGATAATCCTGTACTTGTCCAACAAGGTTCATGGACGATTTTTGAACAACTGCCTGTGGAATTAGCAGAAAAGGGAGTCATTTTTACCGACTTGTTCACTGCAATGATCGAATACCCAGAACTAGTCCAAGAATATTATATGAAAAAAGCAGTAAACATGGACGAAGACCAATTGACTGCACTCCATGTAGCTTTTATGAACAGCGGTATTTTCCTGTATGTGCCTAAAAATGTCGTGATCGATGAACCACTCGAGTCCTTATTCATTCAAGATGGCGCATCTGATGAGCACTTCTTCAAGCATGTGTTGATCGTGGCAGATGAACATAGTGAATTTTCTTATCTGGAACGTTTCCAGACAACCAAAGAACAAGTAGCAAAATCATCAGGTAACATCATCGTGGAAGTCATCGCTAAAGCTGGTTCAAAAATCAAATATTCAGCTGTAGATCAATTAGGAGAGAATATTACTTCTTATATGAATCGCCGTGGGCACATTTTACGAGATGCTTCTGTCGACTGGGCAATTGGTGTCATGAATGACGGTCATGTGATCGCTGACTTTGATTCAGATTTAGCAGGAGAAGGTGCACACGCAGAAGTCAAAATCGTGGCAATCAGCTCGGGCAGACAAATCCAAGGAATCGATACACGAGTAACCAATAAAGCCCCTCATACGATCGGGCATATTTTGCAACACGGAGTGATCCGAGAAAAAGGAACATTGACCTTTAACGGTATCGGCCACATCCTGAAAGGGGCAAAAGGTGCAGATGCCCAACAAGAAAGCCGTGTCTTGATGCTTTCTGACAAAGCACGCGGTGACGCGAATCCTATTCTTTTGATCGATGAAAACGAAGTAACTGCTGGGCATGCTGCCAGTGTAGGACGAGTTGATCCAGAAGAAATGTACTATCTGATGAGTCGAGGATTGCATAAAGAAGAAGCAGAGCGCTTAGTGATTCGAGGATTCCTCGGTTCTGTCTTAACAGCAATCCCTGTAGAACAAGTTCGGAAAGAATTAGTCGAAGTAATCGAAGGGAAGTTGAATGGATGATCGATGCTAAAAAGCTACGCAATGATTTTCCTATTTTATTTCAAGACGTCAATGATGAACCTTTCGTTTATCTGGATAATGCAGCGACGACCCAAAAGCCAAAACAAGTGCTCCAGTCATTAGCGCACTATTACGAACACGATAACGCCAATGTTCATCGCGGTGTCCATACGTTAGCAGAACGCGCAACCCATGAGTATGAGCAAGCAAGAGAAAAAGTACGGGCGTTCATCCATGCAGAAGAAACAGCAGAAGTTCTATTTACTCGTGGCACGACGACAAGCTTGAATTGGGTAGCCAGAAGCTTCGGCGACCGCTATATCAAAGCAGGAGACGAGATAGTGCTCTCTTACATGGAACATCATTCTAATGTTATCCCATGGCAGCAGTTGGCAAAACGAACAGGTGCCGTCCTGAAATATATCGATCTAACAGAAGAAGGCTTCCTGGATATGGAGGATGCAGCGAAAAAGATCACGAACAAAACCAAAATCGTCTCCATTGCTCATGTATCCAATGTCTTAGGTGTCATCAATCCTGTTCAAGAATTAGCTGAACTTGTCCATGAAAACGGCGGGGTCATCGTAGTAGATGGTGCACAGTCTGCCCCGCACATGACCATTGATGTTCAAGCACTAGACTGTGATTTCTTTGCTTTCAGCGGACACAAAATGTGCGGACCAACAGGTATCGGTGTTTTATATGGTAAACGAAAATGGTTAGAAGAAATGGAACCTGTTGAATTTGGTGGCGAAATGATCGATTTTGTCGAATTATACGACAGTACATGGAAAGAACTACCTTGGAAATTCGAAGCAGGGACACCAAATATCGCTGGCGCTATCGCATTCGGCCATGCAATCGATTATTTGCAAGAACTCGGCATGGACAATATCCATCGATATGAAGAAGAACTAGCCGCTTATGTGTTGCCAAAATTACAAGCAATCGATGGATTGACTGTTTATGGTCCGCAAGACCCGAATTTTCGGACAGGAGTCGTTGCGTTCAATTTGGATGGGTTACATCCACATGATGTCGCGACAGCTTTAGACATGGAAGGGGTAGCCGTTAGAGCAGGTCATCATTGTGCGCAACCGCTATTGAAGTACCTTGAAGTATCAGCGACTGCTCGCGCCAGCTTTTATTTCTACAACACGACGCACGATGCCGACCGTTTAGTTGAAGCAATCATGGCAACAAAGGAGTTTTTCCAACATGGGACTATCTAAATTAGATAATTTATACCGTCAAGTGATCTTGGATCATTCTTCCCATCCGCATCATCGTGGAAGCTTGACCGACTCGACAAGCAAGATCGAATTGAACAACCCCACATGTGGAGATGTGATCGAATTGCAAGTCGATGTAAAAGACGGAATCATCAAAAATATCGCCTTTGACGGCAGCGGCTGCTCCATCAGTACGGCAAGTGCCTCGATGATGACAGATGCCGTCATTGGAAAATCAATAGAAGAAGCAGAACATTTAACTGTAGACTTTCTACAGCTTGTCCAAGGAAAAGAAGTCCAAGATCCCGACCAATTAGGCGATGCTGCTATGCTTGGTGGTGTAGCTAAATTTCCCGCTCGGATCAAATGTGCGACACTTGCTTGGAAAGCACTAGGAAAAGCAATGGAAAACGATGGTACCGCAGCTTTCCATCATTACCACAAGGAAGAGGAGTGAGAACATGGGCGTACCAGAATTAGAAGAATATAAATTCGGGTTTCACGATGATGTCGAACCGGTTTTCAGTACAGGAGAAGGCTTGACAGAAGAAGTGATCCGTGAGATGTCAAGAATCAAAGGCGAACCAGAATGGATGCTTGAATTCCGTCTGAAATCTCTAGAAACATTCAATAAAATGCCAATGCAAACATGGGGACCCGACCTTTCAGACATCGATTTCGATGCCATCAAATATTACCAAAAACCAAGTGACAAACCCGCTCGTGACTGGGAAGACGTACCAGAAAAAATCAAAGATACATTTGAGAAGATCGGTATCCCAGAAGCAGAACGAGCTTATCTAGCCGGTGCTTCCGCACAATATGAATCAGAAGTCGTGTACCATAATATGAAAGATGAATTCGAAAAATTAGGGATCGTCTTTACTGACACTGACTCTGCTTTGAAAGAATACCCTGAATTATTCAAAGAGTACTTTTCAAAACTTGTACCGCCAACCGACAACAAATTAGCAGCGCTGAATTCAGCCGTATGGTCAGGCGGAACCTTTATTTACGTGCCAAAAGGCGTCAAAGTCGATGTTCCATTACAAACATACTTCCGGATCAATGCGGAAAACACGGGACAATTCGAACGTACGCTGATCATCGTTGACGAAGGAGCAAGCATCCACTATGTCGAAGGCTGTACGGCACCTACTTATTCAAGTAATAGTTTGCATGCCGCCATCGTAGAAATCTTTACAAGAAAAGATGCGTATTGTCGTTACACCACGATCCAAAACTGGTCAGACAATGTGTACAACTTAGTAACCAAACGAGCAAAAGCTTACGAAGGCGCAACCGTTGAATGGATTGACGGAAACCTAGGTGCAAAAACAACGATGAAATACCCAAGTGTTTACTTAGATGGAAAAGGTGCACGAGGCACCATGCTCTCCATCGCCTTTGCAGGAGCAAACCAAATCCAAGATACGGGTGCAAAAATGATCCACAACGCACCAAACACTTCTAGTTCTATCGTCTCTAAATCAATTTCAAAAGACGGCGGCGAAGTAAACTATCGAGGACAAGTAACCTTTGCCAAAAACAGTGCGGGTTCGATCTCTCATATCGAATGTGACACGATCATCATGGACGAATGGTCGAAATCCGATACGATCCCATTCAATGAGATCCACAACAGCCAAGTCTCTTTAGAGCACGAAGCCAAAGTCTCAAAAATCTCAGAAGAACAACTCTACTACCTGATGAGCCGAGGCCTGACCGAATCTGAAGCCACTGAAATGATCGTCATGGGCTTTGTTGAACCATTCACTAAAGAACTCCCAATGGAATATGCAGTCGAACTCAACCGATTGATCAGTTATGAGATGGAAGGGTCTGTGGGGTAATACTTAAATATAGAGGTTGTGACAGAAGTGGGCAGCTTCAAGAAATAAGAAGGAATTTACGAAAATTGCTTCTCAAATTTTTATGAAAATTCGGCTTATTTCCGAAGGAGTTGCTTCTGCTTCCACCGTTTATACGTGTTTAGAGCGTGAGACAAAAGTGTTCTTTACTTTTGTCCCACGCTCTTTTCATAATAAAATGAAGCGAAAATAATTTCTTTTAAAGAGCCGAGAGAGATTATCAGCTATATGAGAGTAAATTTGATGCAAAAAACAGAGCCAAAACAGTCTTAGTGTTCGTAGCTCTGTTTTTTGTTTCAAATTTAAGACAAAGAGTTGGCAAAAGATGTTGATGAGGAAGATAAGATTACTGTGTTATTTAAATTAGGAAAAATACAAACTAGGTAACTAACTGTAACAAGCTAATTTTAAGAGATTCTTATTAGAAGACGTTTAGGAATATTACTAAGAAAATGACTATGCAGGTAATTGTCATTTCAATAATGTTTTCTAATTTTCGCGTCTTTTTTTTAAGAAAAAGGCCAGAATCAGTTGAAAAAAAGTTGGTACGATAGTGAAGTGGGACAAAATTTCCTACTAATATTCCCACTAACAAGAGATAAAGTGGCCAGTTTGGTGTGATTCCTCTATAAAAAAATGCCCACGCTACCGAAATCCCATAGATCAGCAACTGAATGATTTTTACAATGAAAAAAATTTTTTTGCCATTACTCAAGGTCTCTTCCTCCATGTATCGTTTATTTGTTTCATTTTATCATTATGATAGGTGCTTGAACAATACATTTTGTATTTTCTTGAGTACTCTTGGATAAACTACCAGCGATTGTCATATTTATTTATGTTACTGCAAATCATCATAGATTATGATTCCAAAAAGAATCATTGGGAGGCTGTGGCGTAAATATTATATTATAAGCCAGAAATACCTATATCTAGTTATTTCTGGCTTTTTTGATAGAAAAGTGACAGAAGAATAATACAAATAGCCTAATAATAGAATAGTTAATCATTTTTTTCTTAATTGATCATTTTCTTTGCTTCATTTCATTTATGCAAGAGAAGGGTATTTTTTTCTAACTATCATAATGAAAAAACAAACTTTTTCTAATAAAAACAACAAAAAAATGTCTGAAAAATCGGACATAAAAGTGTTTGTTTTTGAGATGGTAACAGGGGTAAAGAAAGGACAAGATTGATAGAACTCGTTCTAATGATTAAACAATTTTGAAGATAACCCAAAAATGAACAGAAAAGACTTAAATATATAAGATATCATTCTCTTTGTTTAAATTACGCAAGAGTATGATATTTTTTCATTGTCTAACTATTATTTTATAAACTTTTTTTATTTTTATAGTAAAAATTTGGAATCCTGTATAAAGGCTTTTATGTTAACATTTAAATGAATGCGCTTTTATATAGTTGGGATTTTGTATAGAGAAGATAAATAAACCATTAAAATTATAAACTTTGTGATGAATTTATAAATCCCGAATCACTTTACTAACTAAAAAAGGAGTCTAGCGTGAAAAAGAAAAAACGATGGCTGATTCCACTGATCGGATTACTCATACTTTTAGGAATAGGAGGAAAATTAGTGATAGACAAGCAAAATAAAGCAGAAAAGTTACAGAAAGAAATGATTGAAGTCGTGAAAAGTGAAGAGGCAAAACAGGTATTTGAAGAAGGTTTGAAGAACTTGGACCCTAAAGCACTGACCCCAGAAGGAGTGATCCAATCTTATGAAATCGATTACGACAGTATAGAACATAATCCGATGGGTGGGATAGATGGGGAATTTATCGTAAATAAGGATAAAAACCTAATCGTTCTTTTCCGTTTAGATAAAGATAGTAATGGTAAGTTTTCTAGTAAGTATGTAATTTCAGGTAATTCTGGAGAGTTAGGCAAAATGTTACACAAGGAGAAGAAAAAATGAGTCTACGTTATTATAGTGATAAAGAACATGTAGAGATTGCGGCGAAAGAGTATGAAGACTGGAAATTAGGATACGACGTATATCTTGAAAATGGTAAATTTTTAGGGATTATATCCCAAGTCATCAACAACCCCTCCGGCGAACAGTCTTTTGTCATCACCCATACGGACCGCTTCGTTTCCCCAGTTGCGCCATTGCCTGAAAGACTGGTGAGATAAATAAAACTAAACAAGGAGTCTAGCGTGAAAAAGAAAAAATGGTGGTTGGTCCCACTGATCGGCGTACTCATACTTTTAGGAATAGGAGGAAAACTAGTGATAGACAAGCAAAATAAAGCAGAAAAGTTACAAAAAGAAATGATCGAAATCGTGAAAAGCGAGGAGGCAAAACAGGTAGTTGAAGAAGGATTGAAGAATTTGGACCCTAAAGCGCTGACCCCAGAAGGAGTGATCCAATCTTATGAAATCGATTACGACAGTATAGAACACAATCCGATGGGTGGGATTATGTTTACAGCATATTTAAATAATGATAAGGAATTGTATCTCCATGATTCTTTGAATAAATATAGAAATGAAGAGTTAGAAGGTGGAGGAAGCGCACTTTCCCCTAAACTTAGCGAATTATTGAAAGAGAGTACAAATAATGACTAGTTATTATAGTGATAAAGAACATGTAGAAATTGCCCAGTTAGAATACAGTAAACTAAGTATAGGACAAGAGCTAAAAATAAAAGATAAAACTAAGACAATCGGCTACGTCTCCCAAGTCATCAACAACCTCTCTGGCGAACAGTCTTTTGTCATCACCCATACGGACCGCTTCGTTTCCCCGGTTGCGCCATTGCCGGAAAGATTGGTGAGATAAATAAAACTAAAAAAGGAGCCTAAATGAAAAAGAATAAATGGTGGTTGGTCCCACTGATCGGCGTACTCATACTTTTAGGAATAGGAGGAAAATTAGTGATAGACAAGCAAAATAAAGCAGAAAAGTTACAAAAAGAAATGATCGAAGTCGTAAAAAGCGAAGAGGCGAAACAGGAGTTTCAGGAGGTATGTAAAAATTTAGATTCAAGAGCATTCACCTCTGGTGGATTAATCCAAACTTATAAAATTGATTATACTACTATGAGGCATAATCCAATGGGCGGAATTAACGTAGTTCTAATAATTAATAACGATGAAGAATTAACCATAGAATATACCCTCAATAAAAACAATGGAAAACTGGAGGCTGGCGGAATTAATTACTCTGGAAAATTAGCTGAGCTACTGGAGGAAGATCATAATGAATGATAAACAAAAAGTCGAGTTAGCTAATAAAGAGTACGATAATTTAAAAATAAAAAATAAAATAGATATAGACAAAGGAAACATATCAATCGGATACGTCTCCCAAGTCATCAACAACCCCTCTGGCGAACAGTCTTTTGTCATCACCCATACGGACCGCTTCGTTTCCCCAGTTGTGCCATTGCCGGAAAGACTGGTGAGATAAATAAAACTAAAAAAGGAGCCTAAATGAAAAAGAAAAAACGATGGCTGATTCCACTGATCGGTATACTCATACTTTTAGGAATAGGAGGAAAATTAGTGATAGACAAGCAAAATAAAGCAGAAAAGTTACAAAAAGAAATGATCGAAGTCGTGAAGAGCGAAGAGGCGAAACAGGTATTTGAAGAAGGTTTGAAGAACTTGGACCCTAAAGCACTGACCCCAGAAGGAGTGATCCAATCTTATGAAATCGATTACAACAGTATAGAACACAATCCGATGGGTGGGATAGATGGAACGATAGTTGTGAATAACGATAAAGAATTATATATTTACTTTCACCTGAATAAAAATAGTAATGGAATTTTTTCTAGTGAATATGTAATTGCAGGAAACTCGAGCAAGTTGGGTACTAATTTGCGTAAGGAGAGAGTAGAATGAGACAAATTTATTATACTGATGCGGAACGTGTGGAAATTGCGAATAAAGAGTATAAAAATTGGAAAGTAAAAGAAGAGGTACGCCTTAAAGATGGAACGTTTTTAGGCTACGTCTCCCAAGTCATCAACAACCTCTCCGGCGAACAGTCTTTTGTCATCACCCATACGGACCGCTTCGTTTCCCCGGTTGCGCCATTGCCGGAAAGATTGGCGGTTAAAGAAGTAACGGTGCTTTATCGCGGTTCGACAGGCTTAGATAAAGTCAAGGAACAAACTGGCGATGTGTGGCAAGACTGGGTCGTCAACAATGTGGATATGGCACGTAAGATCCTCGCGGCTGAACAAGGCGCACCGCCCCCGCAGTTAAGATCGTCTGCGGAGACCTTGAAGGAAGCGATGCGCCATTATCCCAATGCCCAGTTTTTCGTCTATGGTCATTCTTTAGGCTCCATGAATGGACAATATGCTGTCGCTGATTTGTCATTGGAGGAAAGCAGGCGTCTTAGTGGAGGATATTTTTTCCAAGGACCCAATATTTATACGGTATTGACGCCAAGTCAGCGCGTGACCGCTGATCTTCTGACGAGGTCAGGAAAACTGCATAATTATGTCGATGAGAAAGACTTGGTACCAATCGGCTATAGCAAAGACAAGCCAATGGTCGGCCGAATGCGCCCAGTGTTGTCTAAAAAAGTCGGGTGGGTCGACCAGCACATGTGGGGTGGATATCAGTATGACCAATTCGGGAATGTCTTGCTTGATACGAAAGGAGAACCTGATGTGATCGGGTTGGAAACCCAGCAGCGTCTTGCCGGCATCGAAAACGTGAAGAGACACTTTCTAGCAAAAGGCAGTCTATCTTCTGCTCAAAAAATATTTTTGGATGCATCACAAGCCAAAGCGATTACTAGTGGGTACAAAAAAACAGTGGAGACAGAAATTAGTGAATTAAAGAAATGGTTCCAAACAGAAATCAAAAATGCCAATGAATTATGGCAAACGACAAAATTAGACGCCCGCTATTGGGGAGCAAGTTTGACACATTATGAAGAACTGGAAGCACTTGATTCTTGGGGAGTAACGGAACGGAGTATACGGATAGACCCAGTAAATGAATATGAACGAACAGTAGCAACGCTTAGAAAATCAGAAGAAGAGCTTGAAAGGCTGTTAAGAAACATTGAACAAACGATCAATAGGCAAGTAGATTCTGATCATGAGCTCAGCCATTACTTATTTTAGAGGTGAATAAATGGAACAAGAAATCAGAAGGAAAATAGAAGAAACCGAAGAAATTTATCGTAAAAATCGTGTAGCATTAGAAAATCATCTGGATTATCTGTCGAATGAGCAAAGAAAATTTCAACGCTATTTAGAAAATATCTCTGTGCAAATCAATGCCACCGCTAAACATTATGAGACCAACCCTCCCGAAAATAAAAGGGCAGTCTATCGTCTCTTAGAACAAGCAAGTGAAGAGTCACGGCAACGAACACGAGCAACCCAACGGAATCTGGAAGAACGACTACATGAAAATCAATCTATATATAACAAAAAGATCCGTCAGTATGAAGAAGAATACAGAAAATCAAAAAGAGAGGGAGAATCCTATGTTTGAATTCGATTGGATCATGAATGGTGTAGATGCTTTACTTGAAGGAGCAAATAATGAATTAATCCAGCAACGAAAGAATCTGGAAAAACAACTCATCCGTTTACTTGTAGCAAGTCCCAGCAAAGCTACATCCCAAACTAGAAAATCCCTCACACGAGAAAGAAAAAGCCAAGGAGCAACTAAACTGAAGAATGCCAGTGATACCTATAAAAACAATGTTTCTGTTGCCGCCAAAGGCCAATGGGTAGATGCGGCATTAGACAACGTTCAAAGCGTCTCGGATCGGTTAATGAGGTTGTGAGAGCAGTGCTTCTCCAGAATAAAAATCTCTGTCTAATCAAATTTTTCGATTAGGCAGAGATTTTTATTTATTTGACGACTTTCATCTCAAAGCTTTTTCAATTAACTTGACCCATGTTTTTTGGATAAGATCATGTGCATTGATTTTGCTATCTCTACGTTCATCTCCTACTTAATGCCTATCTGGCTCCTGAGGGGTTCTTTTTAAGGCGTCGTCATAGTTTTGGCTGAGAATCTCTTGATAATCTGAGGGAATGGCTTCCCAAGAGAGCAGGCGAACGTTCATGACGTGTTTTCCTTTGTGTTTGATTACAGCATGATTCTTACCATTTTCTACCTCGCCAGCGTGAAAAGACAGCCACGTACCATGACCAAAGATATCATTACATACCCAATGTTCGATGGAATTGTCTACGTATCCTACAGGGAGTGTGGTATAGCCGATTTGTGGTTTCAAAAAAGGGTTGAATCGATCAACCGTTTCATTTTTGTATTGATAATTGATAAGAAAAAGATAGACCAAACATAAGACGAGCAGAAAGAAAGATAGTGTCTTTTTGAGTGATAAGGATTGTTTTGATGAATAAGATTTCTTGATAACAAGAGGTTCATCCGACAATGTTGGTTCTATTGATTCGGCAGTTGGCTCAATAGAAGGAAAATCAATCGGCAGATCTAAAGTCTGATGTAAAAGTGACAGCATTTCAAGATCTGGCATTGTACGAGAATTTTCCCAACTAGAAATCGTTTTATCGGAAACACCGATTTTTTCGCCTAATTCTTTTTGCGTAAGGTTACAATTTCTGCGGTAAGTTCGTATTTTTTCTCCGATGTTCATCTTCTTCTCCTTTCGATTCTACAGTATATAGATTTATTCTACATGACCTATACACTTGATAGATACGTTTTTTTGATGAAAAACGGTATGATTTTATCAAAGAATAGTTTTAAGGAAAGGAGAGTGGTGATAATCAAAAAAAAGTTCACAGTTTTACTCACAATCATAGTGACCGGTATCATGATTGGTTTTGCCTTAGTTAGTATAAATAAACAGGTACTCTATCGGACAAATGAATTTTTCCACCAAACAGATGCTTATACTCCGATTCGATTGCCACAACATTTTATTGAGCGAGAAGAATATGAGCAGTTAATCATGGTATTTGAAAATGTATCTTCAGAAACTGAGCTTTCTTATATGAAAAAAACAGTAAATGAATCCAATGAAGTAGATACATCTTGGAACTTCAAGATACAGCCAAAGCTTGAAATGACATTGTATTATCAAGGGAATGTCAAATCTTCTCACGAGAAGGTACCCTATTCTAATACCTCCTTTCACGTAATGTCCATTGAAGAATCGATCAAAATAAAAGATTTTGAAGGTGAATTTTTCTTGATGACGAGAGAAAAAGAAGACTATGAACGGTTCATTTCACTATTTGTGGAACGATTCAATCAAGCATTTCACACTGGTTATGCGACTGATGTTTTTGAAGATTTTGAAAATAGCTATCTGTATTCGGTTATTTCAAGTACAGACGTATATAATTATCGAGTGTATTTAACTATTGGGTTGATTCTTTTATTCCTTTTGTTACCATCCTTTTTCTTATTGATGAATAAAGAAATCAGTTTATTGTTGAATAATGGCTTTTCATTACATCAAGTATTGTGGTGTTTATTGGGGAAAAAGAAAATCATTACTACATTCATAATTGCAGGAATTATTGGTGGTTTTATTTTTATGTATTATAAGGAGCAATTTCTTTATTTGTTCCAGATGTACGTTTTCTTGTTCAGCGGAATATATGGTATCTCTTTGTTTTCTCTTTTATTAGTTGAAAAAATCGCTTCGTTAAGAGAAGCGTTCAACTATATCCAATACATTCTTTTTACATTTGGATTGTTGTTTTCTCTTCTTTTGACCGTTGCCAATGTCGAATTAGCAACTATCGTTTTTTCTTCTTCACAGTTAGCTGTTTCCCATGAACCGCCAAAAGAAATCGCTGATGAAGACTATCATGTGTTTTATCCAGTAACGATCGGGAAAAACCATGTGGATTTTATTTATTCCAATCGTTTTGCATCAGCAGCAGATCAGGAATTATATGAAACTTTGAATAAAAACGGAAGTATATTAGTCAATGTATCAGATTACTTGAATGAAGAAAACGAACAGTTTGGCAGAGGGATAAAAATAAATCTAAATTATCTTAAGAAATTTCCTTTGGTTGATGTCTCTGGAAGGTTGATCCAAATAACCGAAGAAGAAACACACCCTGTTATATTGATCCCTGAACGATATAGATATACAGATTTAAAAGATGACCTAGCTAAAATAACAGAATATTATCAAGAAATCAGTGAAAAAGAACCGAAATTTCTATTTATAAAAAACAATCAACCCATTTATACATTTATTCCTTCTATCCCATGGATCGAACATTATCCGGTTGTTGAAATACTGACATTGAAAAACAGTACGTATTGGGAAAGGAATATTCTCAGCGGAGAAATCTATCCACCGTTAAAGATCAAGATAGGCTCTTTGTCGAAAGAAAGGTTATTTGAGCTGATTGAAGAAAGTCAGTTACGTGATAACTTGCAGTTATCATTTCCGTATCCTCAGACTGAAGAGATAGCTGTCAAAGTGTTAAGCAGATCATTTCATTACTTGATACAGATATTTTTACTCACTTTCTTTTCTTTCTTCTTGTTGAGCTATGTCATGTTATGCATATATTTTGTCTACAATTGTCGGAAAATCGCTATCTTTCGTTCAAGTGGTTATGCGCTCTTTGAAACGTATAAAAATTTCTTCATGATGAACCTCATCAAATGGGGAACGACAAGTGTAATCTTCCTTTTTCTTATAGAAAGAGAGCCTAAATATCTTTTTAATATTATTTTCTTTAGTTTCATTGATTCTATTCTTTCAGTTGTTTTTATTTTGTCTACAGAAAAGAAAAGTCAGTTATTGTTGATGAATGGAGGTTAACAATTGGAGCCGTTGATAGTGATAAAAGGTGCGAAAAAAATCATTCGAAACAAAACGATTCTTCATTTGGATCATTTTACTGCGGATGCTGGGGATCTTGTGACTGTAGTTGGAGAGAGCGGAGCAGGTAAAAGTACGTTATTGAATATATTAGGATTGAATGATCGGTTCAGTTCAGGACAATTCTATTTGTTCGATCAAGAGACGAAACAATTAACTGGAAGAGAGAAGCGCTTGATAAAAAGAAATACCATATCTTTTCTTTTTCAAGATTTTGGGTTGATTGAATATGAAACGATCGATTTTAATTTAGATATTGGATTGAAGTTTTCGAATTTAAATGCTTCGGATAAACGAACAGCAAAATATGAGGCATTGAAAAAAGTAAATATAAACAAGAAGCTAAGTACGCCTGTCTACACATTATCTGGTGGTGAGAAGCAAAGAATCGCCTGTGCGAGAGTCTTATTGAAGAATAGCAAAATCATTTTAGCCGATGAACCAACTGGATCATTAGATAAACGACATAAGGAGCAAGTCGTTGAAATCTTATCGCAACAGGCTTCCCAAGGTACGTTAGTTATCGTGGTCACGCATGATCCATATCTGTCCAAAATACGAAACAAGAAGATCATGCTTTAGGAAACAAATGAAAAAACAACCTTTTTTCCAATAAAAACAACAAAAAAATGTCTGAAAAATCGGACATAAAAGAGTCTATTTTTAAGATGACAACAGCGGTAAAGAAAGAACAAAAATGATAGCACTTGTTCTAAGGATTCACAGTTTTGCCAAAAGCATAACGCAAGATAGACTTGAAAAACGATAACAAAAGAAGTAGTATATTAAGGTGTGATATGCTACTTGACATTTATTCTGCTGAGCGAACTTTCTGGATGGTATAGACTTCTATCTATTCAGGCCGTATCAAGCAGATTAGTAGAGGTGTTCTAGATGTTTCTCATCTTGAGCACCTTTGTTTTTAGCAATTCGCAAAAAACGAAAGTAGGAGAACAAATAAATGAAGAAAAGATTTTTAGCACTTGCCATCGTACTAGGCGCTGGTTTATTGTCAGGCTGTACGAATGCTGGTGAAAAAACAGCCGTTAGTTATAAAGGCGGCACAATCAGCGAACAAGAAGTAATGGATAGCTTGAAAAAAATGCAAGGAGCAGATTCCACTGTGCAACAGTTGATCGTTTATCAAGTATTTGAAGACAAATACGGAGATGACGTATCAACTAAAGAAGTCGATTCCCAATATGATCAAACAAAGAAACAATTGGGTGATTCATTTGATTCACAATTGAAAACTGCAGGTTACACTGAAGAAACATTCAAAGACAGTATCAAACAAAGCTTAGCCTTCCAAGAAGGTCTAAAGAAGCATATCAAATTGACTGATGAAGATCTAAAAACGGCTTGGAAAACTTTCCATCCAGAAGTAGAAGCTCAAATCATCCAAGTAGCAAGTGAAAACGATGCAAAAGATGTGAAGAAAGCTGCTGATAAGGGAGACGATTTCTCTAAATTAGCTAAAGACAAGTCAACTGATACTACGACAAAAGAAGATGGCGGAAAAGTAAAATTTGATTCCACTACTACAACGGTTCCAACAGAAGTCAAAGAAGCAGCTTTCAAGTTGAAAGACGGTCAAGTTTCTGATGTGATCACTTCTACTAATACCTCAACTTACGCGACAGAATACTACGTGGTCAAAATGGTGAAAAACCAAAATAAAGGCAACGACATGGATAAATACAAAAAAGAATTGAAAGAAATCGCGACAGACACAAAATTAAGTGACAGTACCTTCCAGAATAAAGTGATTGGCGAAGTATTGAAAGACGCTAATGTAAAAATCAAAGACAAAGACTTTGAAAATGTTTTGAGTACATTCACTTCAGATTCCAGTACAGCAAGTAGTAAATAAGCAGAATAAATAAAAAAGTATGAACTATTTAAACCAATAAAACTGTTCATCTAAATCTTTTTATTAGAACTAAATCAACAGTAGTTTCATTACTACTTGATTTAGTTTTTTTTATTTAAACAATTCTTTGTTTTAGTTGGAATTCAAGATAGCCACCCTAGATATTTCTCTGTATAATCTTAAATAAAGAAAACGATATCAAAAAATATACGTATAAGTAGATAAATGGAGTGATTTTGCAAATTTCTTTTATTTCTAGAAGTTATTCACGTATAAGGATTGGTTTTTCACACAAATAAAAAGGCAGGAAGTACAATGAATCATTTGTATATAAAATATATTCATCGATTTTCCGTTTTGGTGTTAGGCACCCTGATTATAGCAGGGATTGTAGCATTTATTATTCAAGGCCATGAAACGTTAACGATACATCAAGAGTTTTTCAGTTATGCATTTGGTATTCCTCTTATCGCTATGAGGTTTGACAACAAAAATTGGAAGAGACGCTATTACATTCTCCTGCTATTTTTGTGCTTTTATCTGCCACCTAAAATTTTCAGTTTGTTAGGTGTCTATCAAATAATATTACCTTTTCGTTCTTATTTTGCTGTATTGAGTGTTCTCATTTTGGTTGTTTTTATGTTTTATCGTTTTAAGAATTCTGACCCACCTAGCAAAGTTTAGATGAGTGGGTCAGGATTTTTTGAGTGAATCGATAGTATGAATTGAATTTTTGTAAGCAAAACAACTTTTATGATGGGATAAGTGTATCTAGTTTTTTCTGTATAGCCAGTAAATCTGATAAAGTAACTTGTGCGTTGATCAATAAAGTTTCGGTAGATCCTTCTAATTCTGTGATTGGCGTGGTACTCAAACAAAAATCATAATTCTCTTCTTTCAGGGAATGGCTGACCTCAATTGGATAATAGCTTTGGAAAGTAGTCTGGATTCGTTCAATGATCCCTTGCTCAATCGTAAAAGGTAAGTCGGTTTCAACTTTTATTTTTATTTTGTTTGAGAAACTGATAGGTCTGGCGACCATAGACCAAGCAACCGCTACATGTAAGGATAATCCATCTTGTTTATCTGGTTCTTTCGAATAGATCTTGTTTCTCTTCACTAATTCTTCCGATTGTTGTAACAAACCGGTGAATTTGAGAGATAAATATTCTTTTAGATTATAACCAGTTAAGGAATAGTCCATTTTTCCAAACATTTCTACAGAGAGGATACCTGTATATAATGTCACAAAAATCATTCTTTTCTTTTCTTCATCAACCAATCCAGTATCGGTTTTTTTTATTAATTGCGGATAAAGTGACATGATTTTTTCTATTAGAGTGCTATCATTTCTATGAGTATCGATATCAGCCAAACAGTCAGTATTTATGTTTTTTTGATGGAAATCAGCACGTGAATACAGCCATAAAAAAATAAATTCGATATTTGATCTATCTAAATGGTAATGGGCACTTAATTTTTCCGCTAATATATTTTTAATAGATTGCATATTCTTCATATCTGATGGTGATACTGGCTGTTTGACAAAAGGGAATCGATCAACGACAGAATGTATTTCCTCATCGATCTTCAAACCTTTGCGTGTTCTTAGAATCGTCACAGCCAATACATAACAGGAAAGTTTTAATTCGATTGTGTTAACAGTAATCTGACATTCATGGTAGATTTCCGTGACGATCTTTTCACATTTTCTTTGAGATATACCCGTAAAAGGCCAATGCAAGCCAGAAAAGACCCGCCAAAAAAAAGCCACCATAAAGAAGCGTATACGCATCTCTTTACCGATTAAGTGAACGGTACCTTTTGATTTCTTCAAGGAAAAGTCCATGGGTTCAAGCAGAGATGCTAACTCATGCATTCTTTTCCGAACACTTGATTCAGAAACAAAATTATCATAGGCGAATTTTGCGATGATGATCTCATTATCAAGTAAGAGAGTCTCAAGCAATTCAAAAAAAGGATTCGATTGAAGGACTTGTCTTGATAGGATCTTATAGTCTTTTTTCGAGCCATTGAATTTATAGCCTTGTCCATGCTTAACTGATAAAACTGCCATATGTTCTTTCTTTGTCATATAGGGTTTGTTCAACAACAAATCATAATATTTATAGACTGAGCGTCGATCCATTTTTAGACATTCACTGATTTCTTCTGTTCCCATGAATCGTTTGTTCTTGTATAAAAGCTTTAACAGTTCTAGTTCTTTCTTTGTTTCATTGCCAAAAAAAGAATGAAATACCTCCATTATTTAGACTCCTCGCTACATATATTCTATTATTGTAAATCATAGCATATGTTTTGTACCATTTTGTACTTTAATTGTACGATTTATTGTCTGTTAAAGTACTAGAAATCCTCTATACTGACTTCTAATAGTGAATAAAAGGGAGGAGATTGAATAAAGATGTGTAATAGAATAACTAAAACGAACCTGGCTAGCATGTTGATGATAGTGTTTAGTTTAGTTGCAGTGTTTTTTGGGGGAGACACATTTGCCGAAACAAATGCTTTTCATTATCAAAACAACGCAGAAGGGGAATTTTTGACAAATGGGGTAAAAGAAGGCGATACGTATAACTATGACTATGGGAATGCACCTGAAGCAAATTTTGATGAAGAAGATTATATAAATTATGAAAACAGCGCATTTGTAAAAAAATCTGTAAAAAAGGCAGAAGGAATACAAGGATTATTCGATGTAACATTAGCTATCAAGGGAAATCAATTAAAAAAACCAATTGACCTAGTAATGGTCATTGACTATTCTTCTTCGATGACGGGCGAAAAATTATCAAACGCACTAAAAGGCTTACAAGAATTTGGTGAAGAACTTGATGATTCCTTAGAAAGTGGGAACATCCGTATTGGAATCGTGGCATATAATCGCTTTGTTTATTCAACAGATGATTTTTTGACAGATATCAATCAACTGGAGTATTTTTTGAGAAATACAGCTGAAAGTCATACGGGAACATTCATGCAAAAAGGATTGCTGGAAGGCCAATCACTTTTAGAAGAAAAGAGCAGACCAGAAGCAGAAAAAATGTTGGTGCATATCGGAGATGACAGTGCTAATCGAAGTTATCTCCCTAAAGAAACTGCACAAGTATTTCATAATTCAGGAGAAATTGTGGATTATAACGGGTACCATACGGATCAATATGTCACAGAATTCCAAACGGACTCAGAAAAATATCAAACAAGCGGTAGTTCGACAGATCCAAATGCGGTTTCTGTAAGCAGTTCTCTTATCAATGATGCGACATTAGGAACAATCATTTCGATAAAAAATGCAGGAATCAAATGTTATTCTGTAGCAACAGCTCCTTCATCGCGAGGCGAATATATAGGCAGAAATCTAGCTTCTTCCCCAAATAATTATTTATCGATTGATGAGAATCTGACTGGCCTTGGAAATGCATTGAAGGAAATTGCGAATGGAATGGATAAAACAATTGTTAATGGTACAGTTACTGATCCAATGGGGAAAGATATCTTGCTGCAGGGAACTGGGGCATTTGGTCCTTCATATTATCAGCTGCAAGGTTGGAGTAAAGAAGAAAACGGAGAATGGCAAGCGGATGAAACTGTTCTAGGGAAGACTGAAGTGACTGAGAACGGGCAGATCATCAAACTAAATCATCTTACATTGGGAAAAAATGAAAAAATCACTTTTACGTATCAAATACGATTAGCTACGGAAGCAGAAGCCTTCAAAGGTGAAACATGGTATTTGTGTAATGGACGGACGACTCTTGATCCTTTGAACAATGGAGAACTTCTCGATTTTCCTATACCATCAATCAAGGCACCTACTGTAAAATTGAATATCAAGAAACAGTGGAAGAATATAGAAACTAATCATATACCAACTTCTATCCAATATGTCATCAAACGACAAACTGTTACCAATAATGAAAGCTGGATCACCTCAGACCCACTGACGTTATCTAAAGAAGAGGATTATGCAACTTCAGTCTATCAGGTACCCATTGCAAGTATTTCCTCTAGTTTGCCTCTTTACAATAATAACGGTGAGAATTTTATTTATAGTGTAGATGAGATAGACGTGCCGGATGGATTCACGTATGAGGTGATAAGTGATAGAAACAGTTTCACGATTATCAATACATTAGAAGAAACAGAGCCAAGTACGACAGAGCCAAGTACGACAGAGCCAAGTACGACAGAGCCAAGTACGACAGAGCCAAGTACGACAGAGCCAAGTACGACAGAGCCAAGTACGACAGAGCCAAGTACGACAGAGCCAAGTACGACAGAGTCAAGTACGACAGAGCCAAGTACGGCAGAGCCAAGTATGACAGAACCAAGCACAACAGATAAGCAAATAATTATTGCATCTCAAGACTCGTCTAACGGTCCTGATAAGCAATTGCCTAAAACTAATGAAAATAAGAAGAGCTCTGTTATACTCACAATTATTGGTCTGTTGGCAGTAGTCACTAGTGGATATGTACTTATCAAGCGTAGAAACTAATCATAAGAAACATTAAAGCGATACTTCATCACAGCCTAATTTTTTTCTTTATGCTATCGTTATATTAAAGAAATCAATGAGAAGGGAAAGAAAGTGATGAAAAAAGTTTTATTAGTGGTAAACCCCAGCTCAGGCGGTGAACAAGCAAAGGAATTTGAGCAATTAGCGATAGCAAAATTGGAGTCGGTGTTTGATGAAGTGGTCGTCTTGCATACAAAAAAAGCAGGAGATGCAAAAAACTTTACTCGCGAGGCGGCTGTGGAAGGGTATCATAGTGTATTTGTCATGGGCGGAGACGGAACAGTCAACGAAGGAATCAGTGGAATCGCTGAACAAGAACATCGGCCAAATTTCGGCTTTTTCCCATTAGGTACGGTGAATGATTTGGCTCGAGCATTAGGGATACCGCTAGAACCTGAGGAAGCGATCAATCATTTTTCGATTGAATCAGTCAAACCATTGGATATTGGAAAAATAAATGATGACTATTTTATGAATGTCGTTGCAATTGGCTCTATTCCTGAAGCAATCAATGATGTAGATGCGGAGAAGAAGACGAAATTCGGAAAACTAGCTTATTTCATGTCAGGAATCAAACAGTTAGCTTCCACACAATCCTACTCGTTTCACGTAGAAGTTGATGGAAAGAAGGAAGAGATTGAGAGTAGTACCCTACTGATAGGACTAACTAACTCAGTTGGCGGATTTGAGACATTGCTTCCAAATGCAAAAGTGGATGATGGTAAGCTCCATTTAGTTTATTTAAAAGATTCTTCTTTGATCGATACGCTTAAAACATTGCCAGACCTATTAAAAGGAGTAGATGAATCAACGAAAAATCTAGCCTACCTTACTTGTGAGCAATTAGTTGTGTCATTAGCTGATGAGGAAGAATTGACGACGAATGTTGATGGTGATGAAGGGGACAAATTACCTGTAAATATCAAAGTATTGCCCTCACATTTACAGGTTTATTGTTAAAATGGAGGTTGTGACCGAGGAGTTGGCGGGAGAACACCGCTTGTTCGGGATAAGGGACTGTGACAAGACTTTTGTCACAGCCTTTTTTTTGTACAAAAAAGAAATTTACACCTAATAGAAAAATTTTTCCATAAAAATACATATTTTAAATATGAAAGTACAATTGGAAATAGATTAAAACGATAAAATAAAATTGTCAAAACGTCAGAGAGGATGGTGGAGAATGAATCAATGTGTAAAAAAGCTGATTGCGTCGATTTTGTTTGTCTTCCCTCTCTTGATGGTGACATCCGTTTTTGCCGATGTAGAGAAAACAAACGAATCAACGCAATCAGAGAATCAAAGTTTTGACAAGACTACTTTTTCAGAAGAATCGATTACTTCTGAAACTACAGAATCTCAAAGTGAGGCTTCTACTAATAAAAGGCAAGAAGAAAATAAGACAAGTGAGACCTCAGAAGTAGCTGAACAAACGTCTGATAGCAGTGAAGCGGCACTGGCAAGAGCTGTTTCAGCGGATGGGTACAGCGAAGCTGCCACAACAGAAGAACTGGCGCAGCTTCTCGCAGACGAATCAGTAACTAAGATCCGACTGACTCAGCCTTTGACTTTAGACAGGGAATTAGAGATCAAACGAGATATCGTTATTGATTTTGGTGGATTCGCTCACAATTTCGGCACACACCATATTTATATCAATGAGATACCTCAGTCGATCGAGTTCCAGAATTTTAAAGGAACAGCTGCACATCCAGGTGGATTGACACCAAATATCGATGGAAATGCCATTATCATTGCTTATATGACCGATTTTTGGGGAAGTAGATATCATTTTACGGGAGAAATAAAATTTACCGGGACACTTGATTTGTATGATGGGTCCAAATTAGGACTGATTTACGCTCCTCGTGCAACTGTCACATTAGATGGTGTTTCCGGTGTGTTGGATGTCCAACCAGTGAAGGAAGGACTGAATGCCGCTCCGGGTAAAGCCTATTTTTGTAGAAGCTATCAATTGAATGTGATCAATGGTAGTCAACTTTATGGACCGTATCTAGGGAAATTCTACGGTTTTCTAGATTCAGGAGATGAGACTGGTAGTGGAAAAACAGCGCCAGGAATCCATATCTTAAGCGGTTCAAAGGTCTCTCTTGATTATGATCGGGCAGATGGCGTTAGCGATGAAGGAGAGGCAGTCGATACGCTACCTGGTAATGTCACGTTTGAAGTCAGTGGTTCGGGAAGCGAATTTTCGGTAAATACAAAGATCAATATTACCAACGACAACAATCGCGGAATCATCCAAATGAGGGGTTCAGGATCGAAAGTCGCTGTATCGAATGGTGGAAAAATCACCATCAATACAGCAACTACTGGCGGATTTCGTTTGCAAGGAGATTCTAGTCAAATCCATGTATCAAGTGGTGGTCAAATCTCGGTCAAAATGGCTGGAGATGACGATCAACCCGGGAACAATGGGATGCGTTTTGTAGGAAAAGGCCTTTCTTTGATCGTAGAAGGAGCCGGATCAGTTATCGACATCGATAAGCAGAGTGGACGTTCCAGCGCAGTTCGTTTTGAGAACGGTACGCAAAAGCTGACAGTAACCAATGGAGGTTCATTGAGGGTGAGAAATGCAGGGGATGGCAAATCTTACGTGAACAGACTCAATCAAGGAAACCAAGCAATCCAATTTTATGACGCTTCTGGTTTTCTAGAAAGTCCAGGTTCAGCTGATTTTACAGTCACTGGAGAAAAATCAAATATCGATATACGCGCAGATTCCGGAGCAACTGTAGATACAACTGGAGATATTGATTTAAATTTTACGGCAGGTGAAAAAACTTATTTAGTCATGGTTGGGAAAACAGGGGAAGATAAGACCGGCATCATCAGTGGGGATGTGTTGAATGTGGACTTAGAATCTCCTACCTATTTTGATTTCCAAAACAAACGGATTGGAAGCGAGACCAATGGCATAGGCGGCTGGGTATTCCAAGGAAATGGAGATTCTTCTTTAAAGATCGCCCATTCAGAAATCGCTTTATGGCGAAAAACAGGCGCAACATTCGATAACTTTGAAAAAGACCCGGATTATTTTTCTGATATGACAGACTTATCAATCAATGGGACCGACTTAGGCAATTTCGTATCAAGCCCTAGTGCAGGTTTAACAAATGAATTTGCTCAGACAGGTGCCGGAATGAAAAATTATAATCGAATCAGTGCCAATAATCAGCTCCCGATGATTGAATCCTTAAGAGTGCCAACGAATGCAGATAAAAAAATCTATGGGCATGTCGTTGTTCCCGAAGGTGTCGAGGCAAAGCCAAGAGATGCTTGGACAGGCGAAGTAGAAGTGACTTTACGTATTACTTACGCAGATACGACGAAATCACCTGTAGAAATTACTGCTCTCACGCAAGGACAAACAGATGAAAATGAAGGGGCAGGATATAACCCATGGGGAGAAGGCGAACAAGGCGGCTTGTTCGAAGTTCAAGTACCCAATGATGAGAGATTAAAAACGGGGGATCAAGTGCAAGTTGTTGCTGCTAAAAAAGTAAGAGGCGGCCAAGAAGTGACAGAACTGGACTCTGCCAAAACGACAGTCGATGTCATTCCTCCTGAGCCTGCTAAATTAAGTACCACATTGATCAATGCAGCTTCTCGCTCAATCACAGGTACAGGCGAAGCAGGATCCTTAGTTTCATTGAAAAAAAATCAAGCTGTTTTGTCAGAAACCATTATTGATGATACAGGTAAATTTGTTCTTTCTATCCCAGAAAATCAGCTTTTTGCAGGAGACGTATTAGAAATCGTATTAAACGACCAAGCAGGAGAAGCTGCTGCTAAGGGTGTGCAGAACAAGCCAAGTACCAACGATGAAATCGGGAATCACAATCCAAGTGATACGCCAGTTGACTATCATGATGCTCCGCCTTTTGCGCCTGCTGCGAAGATCGTAGTAGAAGGTGGTCTCTCATTTCTTGCCCCTTCCAAACTCGATTTTGGACAGATCAAAGCAACTGGGTTGACGCAAGAAGCATTTGGCCAAATGGATGGGCAGGAAAAATTATGGATTTATGACCAACGAGAAACAAAAAGTCCATGGAGCTTAACAATAAAACTATCTCAGCCCTTTACAAACGATTCAGGATTTTCTATGCAGGATGTCCTTTATTTCGAGAAAGGCGAGGAGTATCAATTAGTGAATGAAGAAGAACTGGAAATTGTCGAAGGACAAAATTCTACGAATGCGCAAGCAGATTATTCAGAATATTTAAATAACGGTCGGGCGTTTAAACTTGTCTTAACCAAAGAAAATCAGATAGCTGGTGATTACTCAGCAGAGATGACATGGACATTAGCAGATGCGCCGACAGAATAAAGATCAAGGAGGATGATTGATGAATCGAATATGGAATAAAAGTCATCGAAACAACTGCTCTTTACTTCTGATCCTTCTCCTTGGATTCATCCTTTGGCAGACACCTGTCCATGCCTCCGAATTCAATTTTGCGGTAGATTTTGAATTGCCGGCTAATCAGATTGATAAGAACAAAACATATATAAATGTAAGGATGGAGCCTGGGAAAACACAGGAAATCCCCTACACGGTCTTTAACCGAACAGATAAACCAGTAACAGTTGAGACATTGATCCACTCTGCTACGACGAATTCAAACGGTGTGATCGAATATGGAGAATCAAAAAGTAAATTAGATGAAACATTAAGTTATGATATGAAAAACTTAGCAAAAACAGTGGGAGAAATAACTGTTCCTCCTCAAAGTGCGGTCACTGAGACACTTTCACTGAAAGCTCCAGAAAAAGAGCTGGCTGGTGTGGTCGCAGGAGGGATCACGTTTCAAGAAAAAAAAGAGAACGTTTCTAACAAAAGTACAGTTGGTGTCGTCAATCAGTTTTCTCAAGTGAAAGCAATCTTGATTCGAAATAGCGAAAAAGAGTCTTCCCCAGATTTGAAATTAAAAAAAGCTTATGCGGATCAAAGCGATGGAAGAAATGTGATTAAGGTGAATCTTCAAAATCCAAATGCTTCATATATGTTCAGCTTGACTACATCGGTTGAAATCTACAAAAAAGAATCAAAAGAACCTTACCTTTCAATAAAAAAAGAAAAAATAGATGTAGCACCCAATACAAATTTTGATTTACTTGTCCCATTAAAAGGAAAAAAATTAGCTCCGGGACATTATCAAGCGGTTGTGAAGGGTGCTTGGAAAGAAAAACGCTGGAATCTTCATACTGATTTTGAAATAACTGATGATGCAGCGGACCAATTGAATGAAAAGGATATTGATTTAAAAAATCAGCCAGAAACATTTGACTGGCGATGGCTGATACTTGTTGGAGTCATTCTTATTGGCTTATTTGCTGGATTATTTATTTTAAAAGAAAGAAGGAAAAAGAAATGAAAAAAACAATTGCATTAAGTACCGTTCTAGCTGGAAGTCTATTATTATATACGCAAAGTGTTTTTGCTGAGAATAAGAGCTCAGCCACTACAGAAGGAACGATTTCTGTAACAAAACCAGATGCCGCAAATCCTGAAGACGTCGTTCCGGTTCCTCCTGTTGATCCAAATGATCCCGATACGCCATTTACACCTGATGAACCAAATCAGGGAACATCCGGATTACTGACGATTGACCAAGCCCCAGATCTTGATTTCGGAACAATCAAGTTAGGCACAGCAAAAACAGTATATGCTGCATTACAAAGCGGAACGGACAGTACTGGGGCACCAACACAAGTACAGAATTTCGTACAAGTAACGGATAAAAGCGGAAATTATGCCGGTTGGAAACTATCAGTCAAACGAACAGAATTTATTGGAACAACATCTGATACGAATAAACTAACTGGATCAAAGGTGAAATTCAAAAATGCTGTGATTCGAAATAGCGCAACTAATAGCAGTGGAACCCCATCTACCATTTCTGGAACTGGCGCTGAAGGAATCGAGATCCCAGCAGATCAGGCAGTAGATCTAGTAACTGCAGGGGCAAATGAAGGGATTGGCACATGGATTTATTCACTAGGGGAAAATGCGGAACAAGGGAGACAATCAGTGGAATTATTTGTTCCTGTATCCAATTATGCCGTAGACAACTACGTTTCAACATTTACATGGTCGTTAACAGATGCGCCTACAGAAGAGGAAGCGTAAAATCATATCAACGATTTCAGGGAGTGGGCCTTTAGTTGGCTCCACTCCCTGAAATCTGCTCTGCTTACTTCGCAGCTCTCATTCATCAGCTCGAAGCAGTTTGCTGGAAATCATGGAAACGTTCCTTTGTCTTTTCAAAGATTTTCCGACCAACGAGTAAGGAATCACCGTTGAAAAATTCTAACACATAATGAGCAGAATCGATTTTCTGCAATTGTGATAAGTTGATACAGTAGGATTTTAAAAGTAAAAAGTAAGTGTATTTTTCTAACTCTATCTTCAACTGTTTTAATGAAGTACTTACTAGTTTATCTTCTGTCGTTGTTTTGACCATAACTTGATTTTTCAATCCTTTGATACTTTCAATATATAAAATTTCCCGAGGATATAGGACGAGACTCCCGCCTTTTTGATCAATGAAGATTTTATCGACATTTACAATCTGCTGTTCTTTCCAATTGATTTGTTCTAGCACTTGATGAATTTGTTCAGATAAATTCCTGTCTTTTCTGATATATCCAATCGGAAGGATTTTCCGGTTGATGATATCTACTGCAAAGTTCGTATAGGCGGTGAAAAAAATGATATTGCTATGAGCATTTTTTTTACGTATTTGTTCGGCAACATCAATACCTGTGAGTGATTGCTTCAAGTCGATATCGATAAAGAAAACATCGTGATTATCAATAGTGCCCAACTGGATCAACTGATTGATTTGGGAGATGGAAGTGAGCTGCACGATATTCTCGATATGATGATTGACCAATTCTTTGATGATCCATTCGCTGTGAAACTGGTTATCTTCTATGATAAAATACTTTTTCATATGCAGGCTCCTATCAAAAAAATATGTGTACATGATGAAACAAAACAATGGAGGAATAAGATGTTCGCAACAGTGACACTTTATTTGACCTTTACTTTGATTTTAGATTTAGGTATTTATTTATTCTTTTCGAAACAGCTGCTAGTAAAAATCAGCTTTGGTTGTTTAGCTTTGATGGCGCTGATAATTTTTCTTCCTATTCCTAAAGTAAGTTTTCCTTATTTAGTTGGCTTATTATTAATGCTTCTCTTTTATTCTACTACGAAAAACCTATTTATCAGCTGTTTAATCAGTAATCTTTTTTTTGCTATCACTGGGTTCAGCTTTTTTCTGGTTTTTGACTTGCTAAATTATTTAGGAAGAGTACACCTCGGAACAGCAAGTATTCTTGCACTGCTCGTCGCATATCTTTTCTACCTATTAGTAAAAAGTATAGACAAACGGACGAAATTTCTCAACTTGCTTTTTACTTATCCAACCGAGCATTATTTTGGCTGTATGTGTATTTTATTAAGTTGGATCGTGATTTTCTTGGTATTGGGAAGTGTACATTTTCGTTCCTCTGATTATCTGCTTTTGTCCCTTTTATCGATTGTGATCAGCTTTTTTTCGTTGCTTTTTTCTATTATGTTGATCAGCTTTCAAGTAAAAGAAAGACAGCATCAGGAATCACTTCAACTGTATCAAATAAACGAAGAATATTACCATCATCTAGAAGAATTCAAACATGATTATAAGAGTTTGTTGTTTTCATTAAAAAGTACTATTCAGGAAAACAAAAAAGAAACATTGAAATTTTTAGAAATCTTAGAAAACTATTCTGCAGCTATTTTGGAAGAACCGCAAAAGCAACAGCTGACAAAGATTTTATCGCCAGTTGTTAGGGGCGTCTTTTTAGAGTTTCTAGAAAAAGCAGAATCGGAGAAAATCCCGATCCAAGTAGTTATTCCTGTCGAAGTGAAAACCATCCCGATTGATCTGGTTGTTTTTATTCGCTGTTTATCTATTTTTATTTCTAACGCATTCGATCATCGTGTAGCCAATCAGAGTCCGATTACGATCAATCTGCTGGAAGAAAAAGAGGGATTACGTTTTAGTATAGCGAACAAGGCAAATCCGACGAATTTGACGCTAGCGGAAATGGTCCAAAGAGGTAAAACCTCTAAAAAAAATGGCGGATTAGGTCTATACAGTGCGAAAAAAATGTTGGATGCTTACGAAAATGCAGAACTAAAAATCGATTTTTCAAAGCAGAATCACTGTTTCTTTGTAGAAATGTATCTGGCGACCAGAAACAGTGAATCAGTCTGCTGACTTAAAATCGCGAAGAACAGCTTGAACAAAGATTAAATATAAAGGGAGTTCAACAACACAGTTTATTCAAAAAATAAACATAAACAAACAGAAGCGTGGTGACCGTTGTCACCCTTCTGTTTGTTTTGCTATATAGTTAAACAAAGTAGTTGACACTTCCGCTACTTAGTAATACTATATTCGTATACTTCGTGATACTAAGTAGATAGGAAGAAAAGAGGGAAAACAATGGAAAAGATGATTACTGTGACAGATTTATACAAGTCTTTCTCAGGAAAAAAAGTGATAGATGGTGTGAGTTTTACAGTTGACGAAGGCAGCATTTTTGCTTTGCTAGGTACAAATGGTGCGGGGAAAACAACGATCGTCAAGATGTTAGCTACTTTGCTTACACCGGATAAAGGACAGATCCGTATTGCTCATTTCGATGTGGCAAAACAAGGAACCCAAGTCCGTGAACGGATTAGTTTGACGGGACAATTTACTGCAGTAGATGATGTGCTGACTGGTAGAGAAAATTTAGTGCTTATTGGAAAGCTTCGCCACTTGAAGGATCATAAGCAGCGGATTGATGAATTATTACACACGTTTGATTTACATGAAGCAGCTGATCGCCCAGTGCATACGTATTCCGGAGGGATGAGAAGAAAACTGGACTTAGCGATGAGTTTGTTGGGGGATCCGACCGTTTTGTTTTTAGATGAGCCGACAACAGGTCTGGACCCACAAGCAAGAGCTTCTTTATGGGAAACGATCAGGAATTTGAGAAAAGCCGGTGTGACTGTCTTTTTGACGACACAATATTTAGAAGAAGCAGATCAATTGGCGGATCAAATCGCTATTTTGGATCAAGGGAAGATTGCACTTCAAGGAAGTGTAGCTGAGGTCAAAAAATATTTACCGCAAGGAACGATCGAACTGACTTTTGCAGAAGAAGAAACATTCCAAGCCGCATATCGACTGGTAGGCGGAGAAAAGAACGAAGCATTATTGTCTTTATCGATCCCGACTGACAACGATGTTCAAAAAGTAACAGAGATTCTTACTTTACTTCAGCAAAACAAGATCGAAGTTCTGGAATTTGCACAAAAACAACCAACATTAGATGATGTCTTTTTCTCAATCATCAATCAGACGAAGGAGGAAGAAAAATGAACGTGATCCAAGACACGATGACACTAACAGGAAGAATGATGAAGCATATGACGCGAAGCGCTGATACGATTATTACGGTCGTAGTGATGCCAATCATGATCATGCTAGCGTTTGTTTATATATTAGGAGGAGCAATGACCATATCTGTGGCTAGCTATAAAGGGTTCATTCTCCCAGCCATCTTGCTAATGACAGTCATGAGCGGTGTGGCTTATACAGCTTTTCGTTTGAATAATGATGTGACTACTGGGATTTTTGAACGATTCCACTCTATGCCGATTGCTAAATCTGCTATTTTGAACAGTCATGTTGTCACAAGTATGCTGTTTAATTTATTGTCCGTTGCTCTTGTTTTATTCAGTGGGGTCTTGATTGGTTTTCGGCCAAAAGCGGATATTGGCGAGTGGTTATTGGCACTAGGGCTTTTAGTACTTGTAACCTTAGCTATGTCATGGATTGCTGTATTTTTTGGGCTCATTGCTAAAAGCAATGAAACAGCTAGCGTCTTCTCTTATTTGCTGATGGGGCTTTTATTTATCAGTTCCGGCTTTGTACCTACAGAAACGCTGCCGCATGCTTTACAAGGGTTTGCTGACTATCAGCCGATAACCCCTATTATCAATGGACTCCGTTCACTCATGAGTGCTGGAAAAGTACCTGATGATTTATGGACGGCTTTTGCTTGGAGCATTGGGAGTATCGTAGTTTTTCAATGGTTGTCGGTTTTCGTTTATCGCAAAAAACAAAATTAACAGCTTAAATGATTGACGTGTCAATGATTTCAAAATATGATGAAAGCGAATATAGCGAAAGTACAGGTGAAAAAATGAACGGAATTACGGAAATGTTAAAAGGAGTCCTAGAAGGGATCATACTGGAAATCATCGATCGTCATGAGACTTATGGATATGAAATCACCAAAAATTTACAGGAATACGGGTTTGAAGATATCGTGGAAGGAACTGTCTATACGATTCTTTTGAGATTGGAAAAGAAAGGATTAGTTACCGTTACGAAGAGAAAATCTTCTGTAGGACCCATGAGAAAATTTTATTCTTTGAATGAAGCTGGAAAGCAGGAATTAGAATTATTTTGGAAACGCTGGTCTTTTATTTCAGGTCAAATCGAAAAACTAAAGGAGTACAAAGAAAATGAGCAATAAAAATTTGGTTGGCTATATCAAAAAAATGATGGAAGACAAAGCGGAATATCGCGAACAAATGGCTCGCCTGAAAAAACTTCCTGCTGACTATCAGATCGTCTACAATGAGATACAAAAATTTCTTTGGGAATTTACCGCAGGGGATGGGATGGATATGTTGTCAGCGATGTATGAGTTGCTTGACTTTTTTGAAGAAGGTGCTTCAAATGGTCTTCCTGTCTTAGAATTGGTTGGAGAAGACGTAGGACAATTTGCAGAAAACACGTTACATGAAATCCAGGCGAAGACAAGAATCAATGAATTGAAAAGAAAAATGAATGAGCGGATCGCTAAAAAAATGGAAAAGTTATAAAAGGAACTGTGACAAGTTTTTTGTCACAGTCCTTCATACTGATTTTGAAAGATTATTTGTTTTTCTTTTCTTGATTCAGTAACCAGAAAACTAAAAATACAGCAAGTAAAACGATAACAGCACCAAATAAAGGAGCATAAGTGACACCAATCGTTTTAGTCGTTTGTGCGCCAACAAAAGAACCGAATGCAATACCAATGTTGAAAGCAGAGATATTAAATGCAGAAGCAAGCGTAATATCCTTCGGTGTATATGTTTCAGCTAATTGTACAACATATAATTGTAGACCCGGAACATTCATAAAAGAAAATAGCCCTAGAACAAAGGTAGCTGCTGTAGCAAAGAACAAGTTCCCGCTGAGAATCGTTCCAAATAAAAATACTAAAGATAAGGATAACAAGATAAACATGATACCTAAAGCTTTTAATGGACGTCGGTTCGAAAAATGACCACCGATTGTATTACCAATAGCGACCATTACGCCATAGATAATCAACAAAATAACGACAGCTTCTGATGAATAACCGATTTTGTCTTCAAGAATCGGAGTCAAATAGGTATAAGCAGCAAATGTTCCTCCGTACCCAAGAGCTGTGATCAAAAAAGAGCCCACTAAAAATTTATTTTTAGCTATCCGAAGAATCCCACCCAGATCGACAACTCCTGGTATTGGGAGATCTTTTGGGATGAGCAATAGATTGGCGAGTAGACCGATAGCTCCAACGAAAGCAATAAAAAGAAAAGTCATATGCCAGCTTGTTTGCTGACCGATGAATGTCCCCAAAGGAACACCGGTAACGGTTGCGACCGTTAGTCCTGTAAACATGACAGCAATCGCACTTGCACGTTTGTCAGGAGAGACGACTTCAGCGGCAATGACACTTGATACAGACATAAAAATCCCATGAGCAAGTGCGGATACGATTCTTCCAGCTAGCAATAAAACAAATACCCCAGAAAAAGCAGCCAGCAGATTCCCAATGATGAAAACCACCATGATTGCTGCCATCAGCATTTTACGGTTCCATTTTCCTGTTAAAATAGTGAGTAAAGGTGCGCCTACTGTCACACCAATCGCGTAAAGAGAAACCGTCAGCCCTGCTTGAGCCAAACTGACATGAAAACTATCAACGATCAAAGGCATAAGCCCTACGCTGATAAATTCTGTAGATCCAATAGCAAAGGCATTGATTACCAAAGCCATAAGCGTAAAAACTGGTGAAATTTTTTTATTCAATTTTATTTCCTCCTCAAATTTTTCTGACAAATAGAGAATATAGACCTTCATCCTTCATTCGTGAAGTACCGACTTTTTTGTATGATAGGCACTTTTTGGTAACAAATGTGAACCTTCAAACGTTTCAGCATTTGAAAAAATTCTTGTTTTTTTCAAAATATAGTTCCTTTTTTGGTCAAAGTATAAAAACCGCAGAGGAAGAGACTTTGTTAGTTCACAAAATGAAAGGAGCATGCTATGATACGATGCGTATCTTTTTTAAGGAGAGATAAAAATGGAAAGAATCTATCATATTGGCGTCGAAGCAACATTGGAAGTCATCGGAGGAAAATGGAAACCGATTATTTTATGTCATTTAGGTAATGGTCCCATTCGCCCGGGTGAATTACGGAAGAAAATCCCTACGATCACACAAAAAATGCTGACCCAGCAGTTAAGAGAGTTAGAACAAGATGGTATTGTCCATCGAAAAATCTATAACCAAGTCCCGCCTAAAGTAGAATACTCGCTCACTGAAGAAGGAAAATCATTAAGAGAGATTCTAGTAGCGATGTCTGTTTGGGGAGAAGAACGTATCGAAAAACAAAAAGCCTCAGGGGAAGAAGTCACATTACTGCATACACATGGTGGCTACCTAAATTACTGATTTTCTATGACATTTATTTTAAATAAAAGAAAACAGGAGTTTTTTAAAAAGCATCATCTATTTTTTATGTAAAAAAATGGTATGATTAATCAAGTAAGAAATGATTGGAAGAAGGCAAGCAAATGAATAGTATGGAAAAAGTCAACCAGTTTAGAGATGAACGTAATTGGCGACAGTTTCATAACGAAAAAGATTTGGCTATCTCTATTTCTTTGGAAGCATCTGAATTGTTAGAACTTTTTCAATGGAAAACGCCGGAAGAAGTAAAAGAAACACAATTAGAACGAATCAAAGAAGAACTGGCAGATGTATTGATCTATTCATACATGATGGCAGACAATCTTCAATTGGATCTAGATGAGATCATTGAAGAAAAATTGATCAAAAATAATTTGAAATATCCTGTAGAAAAAAGCGCAGGTGTACGAAAAAAATACACAGAGTTGTAGAAATGTGTCATTCAGCTGTTGGAAAGAGCACAAGGAAAACAGTAAAATGAGACTGGAGGGGGAGAAGATGAAGAAAAAAGGAAAAGCAAAAAGATGGCTAGTCAATATCCTCTTGTTCCTCTTGTTATTAGTAGGACTAGCTTTGATTTTCAATGAACAGATCAAAGACTATCTTGTCAGATTAACAGGAGACAGATATGCTATAGCGAATGTAACGAAAGAAGATTTGAAGAAGAATAACGATAAAGATGTCAGTTTTGACTTTGACGCAGTAGAACCAATGACAACAGAAGGAGTGATGAGGTCACAAATGAGCGGAACAGATCTGCCAGTGATTGCTAGTATCGCAGTACCTTCTGTTTCGATCAATTTACCGATTTTCAAAGGCTTGGATAATACTTCACTGCTTTACGGTGCAGGAACGTTATCTCCAGATCAAGAGATGGGAAAAGGAAACTATGCTTTAGCAAGCCATCGTGCAACAAATCCCGAATTGCTGTTTACACCGCTGGAAAATTTGGAAATGGGTGCCAAGATCTATTTGACGGATTTAGAAAATGTGTATACATATAAAACATTTTTTAAAGAAAAAGTTGCTCCTACAGATACACAATTATTGAACGAGGTCGAGGGAAAAGAAATCGTCACGCTGATTACTTGTGGCGACATGGATGCCGTCACGCGACTCGTTGTACAAGGAGAACTGGAAAGTGTCACACCGATGAAGGATGCGACCGATGATATGAGAACTGCTTTCAATCTAGAGACAAAAACATTTTAGGATACTGGGACATAAGTCGTTACAGATCAAAAACAGCCAAAGGATATGAATCGATAAGGAAAAACCGATTTGCTGAAAAAAGAGGAACGCAAAGAGGTGCATCTCTGATTTGGTTGTTTTCTAGATAGACTTGTGTTCCAGTTTCTTTATTTTTTATATGAAAAGGCTTGCATAAATAAAAAATCGATGGTATGATGATTTTGAATAAGAAATGGATTGTTACTGTACGGCAGGCAAAACCAGAATTCAGCTAAGAAACAGTAGGCGAATTCTAGGTTTTTTTATTTTTCTTGAGAGGGCGAAGCAAAATGAAAATTGATAAAATTTTGAATAACAATGTCGTCATTTCGAAAAATGGATTCGGGGAAGAAGTCGTTTGTATGGGAAAAGGATTAGCTTTTCAAAAAAAGATTGGGGACGAGATTTCGCCAGAAGCGGTCCAAAAAGAATTTGTGTTAAGAGATTCTTTTGCTAAAAACCAATTCCAACAGCTGATGGCTGATATTCCGGCAGAGGAGATCGAATGGGTCAAACAAGTAGTCGAACTGGCTGAAGATAAACTAAAAGTTGAATTTTCGCCTAATATTTATCTGACATTGACCGATCATCTTCATTATGCAATCACACGGGCAAAAGAAAATATCCAACTGCCTAATCCATTATTATTTGAAACAAAAAAATTTTATCCGAAAGAATATCAAGCAGCGAAAGAGGCTCTTTTGTTCGTGAAACAAAAGACTGGTGTGGAACTTTCTGAGGATGAAGCCGGTTTTATTGCCTTTCATTTTGTGAATAGCCAACAAGGAAACGAAGACATGCAAGTGACGATGACCGCTACCACAATGGTAAGAGATATACTGAGTATCATCAGTAAATTCTTCGGCATCGTGTTCGATGAAGAATCTTTGAATTATCAGCGTATCATTACTCATCTACAGTTTTTTGCCCAGCGTTATCTCAAAGGGGAAGGATCTGACGAACAAGATGAATTTCTCTACGCATTAGTTCAAGGAAAGTATCCAAAAGCGTTTCATTGTGTCGAACGGATCAATGAGTATCTTCGACAAACGCAAAAACAGGAAATGGGAATCGCAGAGCAGATTTATTTAACGATCCATATTCAAAGAGTAGTAAGTGAGAAAAAAAGCATCCAATCATAAGGATTGTTACTGTATGGCAGGCAAAACCTGGATTGAAAAAATAGGTTCACGAATGTTTGTGACTGTTTTTTTCAATCTGGGTTTTTATTTTTTAAATAAAAAAAGAAAGAAGGAAAAAACAATGGATAATCAAGCAGTTGGTCGTCGTGTATGGGAAGCGGTAGGAGGACAAAAGAATGTCAAAAGTTTAGTACATTGTGCTACGCGTTTGCGGTTCAGATTAAAAGATGAATCCTTAGCAGATACGCAAAAGTTAAAAGAAGACCCAGACGTGATCCAAGTCGTCCAAAGTGGCGGTCAGTATCAAGTAGTGATTGGCAGTAATGTAGCAGATGTTTATCAATCGATCGTGGATGAGGAAGGTCTTGCAGTTTCGGAGGATGGAAAAGAAGAGTCCAAAAATATTTTGAATCGTCTAATTGATATCATTTCTAGCATATTTACACCTTTTCTAGGGGCGATGGCAGCCGCCGGGGTATTGAAAGGATTCTTGTCATTGGCAACGGTGATGGGCTGGCTGACAGCTGATAGCGGTACTTATCAAATATTGTTTGCTGCAGCAGATGGTGTCTTTACCTTCTTACCTGTCATGCTTGCTTTTACAGCAGCTAAAAAGTTCAAAGCCAACCAGTTTTTAGCAGTAGCAATTGCTATGGCACTTGTGTACCCAGCTATCACAGCAGTTGCTGGTGCGGGAGAAGCTATCAGTTTCTTTGGGATCCCAGTGATTCTTTCGCCATCTGGTTATACTTCTTCTGTCATACCAATCATTCTAGCAGTATGGGTGCAAAGTAAATTAGAGCCATTCGTAAAAAAAGTGATTCCGCAATTTTTGCAAATGATTTTAGTTCCGCTTGTCGTTTTAGTAGTGATGGTTCCGTTGACATTTCTTGCTTTAGGACCAATCGGGACGGTGGCCGGTAATGCTTTAGGCGGTCTCTTCAACTCGATTTATGGATTTAGTCCAATCGTAGCAGGTCTGATCATGGGAAGTTTATGGCAAGTATTCGTAATGTTCGGCATGCATTGGGGCTTCGTACCGATCATGTTTTTGAATATCGAACAATATGGGTTTGATGTATTGATGCCAATGCTTCTTCCAGCCATCTTGGCACAAGGTGGCGCTGCTTTAGCTGTAGCGTTACGAACAAAAAATACGAAGCTTCGAGCATTAGGGATTTCTTCTACAGTGACTTCGTTATTTGGGATCACTGAACCAACTGTGTATGGTGTGACGCTACCGTTGAAGAAACCATTCATTGCAGCGTGTGTTTCTGGAGGGATCGGAGGAGCTATTATCGGATTTTCTGGAGTAAAAGCTTTCTCCAGCAGTTTGGTCAGCTTATTAACGATTCCGACCTTCATTAGTACGGTAGATGGTGTAGAGTCAAATGTGACAGTAGCAGTAATAGCTACAGGAATCGCTTTTGTTCTAGCATTTGTAGGTACGCTGATTTTAGGATTTGACGAACAAACACAAGACAATCAATTAGAAAACAAACATGCAAATGCAGGAGAACCGATTACTTCAGCACGGCATACCTTAAAGAGTCCTTTAACGGGTAAAGTACTGCCACTGAGTGAAGTGCCAGACAAAGTTTTTTCTTCTGGCGCGATGGGAAAAGGTATCGCTATTGATCCAGAAGTAGGGGAACTTGTTGCCCCGGCAGATGGAGAGATTACGACTATTTTTCCAACTGGACATGCTGTAGGGATCACAACGACTGACGGAGCGGAGATTTTGATTCATATCGGGATGGATACGGTAGAATTAAATGGGAATGGTTTTGAAATCTTAGTCAAACAAGGGGACCTCGTCAAAGCAGGAGATTTATTGATCCGTTTTGACATTGAAGCAATCAAAGCAGCTGGCTATAGTGTGATCACACCGGTTGTCATTACGAATACCGATGCATTTGCCGATATACTTGAATTAGACCAAAAAGAGATTATTGCGAATGAAGATGTTCTAGCAATTGTAAAATAAGGAGGAAATCAGGATGCAATCACGTTTTTCAGAAAAATTTTTATGGGGTGGCGCAACCGCTGCCAATCAATTAGAAGGAGCTTATGATCGAGACGGAAAAGGGTTATCCGTTGCAGATGCTATGCCTGGAGGTAAGCAGCGTTTTGCAATCATCGGTCGTAAAGAATTTGACTGGACGATCGATCAAGAAAAATATAATTACCCGAATCATCGCGGAATCGATCATTACGATCGTTTCAAAGAAGATCTTGCTTTATTTGCGGAAATGGGGTTCAAATGTTATCGTTTTTCAATTGCCTGGACACGGATTTTTCCAAACGGAGACGAAAGCACGCCGAATGAAGCGGGATTAGAATTTTACGATCAGCTGATTGATGAGTGCTTAAAATACGATATTGAACCTGTGATCACGATTTCTCATTATGAAATGCCTCTTCATTTGGCAAAAGAATATGGTGGCTGGAAAAATCGAAAACTGATTGACTTCTATGAACGATTTGCTCAGACAGTATTAAAGAGATACAGCAGTAAAGTCAAATACTGGATGACTTTCAATGAAATCAACTCGGCCTTTCATTTTCCAGCTTTAAGTCAAGGATTAGTAAAAAGCAACGGAGCAGGAGAGTACCAAAATATTTTCCAAGCATGGCATAATCAGTTCGTGGCAAGTAGCAAAGCTGTAAAAATCGGTCACGAATTGCGTTCGGATATCCAAATCGGCTGCATGATTATTTATGCAACGACTTATAGCATCGATGCCAATCCAGTCAATCAGGCAGCAACCATGATCCAAAATCAAGAATTCAATTTTTTCTGCACGGATGTTCAAGTACGCGGAGAATACCCTGCGTACACAGCCCGTACCTATAAAAAATATGGAGTCGATTCGGAAAAATTAGAGCAAACAGAAGAAGATCTCCAGTTGCTAAAAGAATATCCAGTTGACTACATCGGATTTAGTTACTATATGTCTACGGCAATCAATGAGACTGACCCGCAAGCCGCAACTTCAGAAGGAAACTTGCTAGGCGGCGTAAAAAATCCGTTTCTTGAGGCGAGTGAATGGGGCTGGCAGATCGATCCAGAAGGGTTGAGAATCGCATTGAATGAATTATACAATCGTTACCAGAAACCATTATTCATTGTTGAAAACGGTCTTGGTGCTATTGATCATGTGGAAGAGGATGGCTCGATCATTGATGACTATCGGATCGATTACCTACGTCGTCATATCGAAGCAATGTCCCAAGCAGTTGCAGATGGTGTAGATTTGATGGGCTATACCCCCTGGGGATGTATCGATCTAGTCAGTGCATCGACAGGAGAAATGAGTAAACGTTACGGCTTTATCTATGTGGATCTAGACGATGAAGGAAACGGGACATTGAACCGGTCGAAGAAAAAATCTTTTGATTGGTATAAAGAAGTAATTGCCTCAAATGGCGAAAATCTATAATTAAAACAGTGGAATGAAAAAGAACACACTTCTCGCATGTGATTTGTGTTCTTTTTTTATTTTTTATGTGCTATTCTTTTAGTAATAGTAAAGCAAAGGGTGACGTTATGAAAAGGACACGTGTACTATACTTGGAAGTCGCAGATAAAATCAAAGAAGATATTTTCTCAGGAAAGTATCCAGTCGGTTCGATGCTGCCGACAGAAAGTGAATTAGAAGAACTGTTTCAAGTCAGCAAAATCACTGTCCGAAAGGCAATCGAGCTGCTGGCATCAGATGAATATGTCGAAAAGAAAAGTGGTCGTGGGACGACGGTTCTAAGCAATCGTCCCTACAATCGATTATCCAAAGCGGCAAGTTTTACGCAGATCTTGAAGAACTCCCAATATGAAGTTCAGAAAGAAACGCTAGATTTGCAATTGGTCCATATAAAGAAGGAAGATCCTTTGTTTTCCTTTTTCGGTGAGCAAGCTGTTTGTTTTAAGCGCTTATATTATTTGAACAATCAGCCTTATATTTATTTTGTCCACTATCTTCCACAAGAAATGATGCAATTCAGCAGAGAAGAATTTGACAAAGAATCTTTGTATCGTCTGCTGACAAAAAAAGGGTATACCATTGACTCATTTTCTGATGATTTCTCTGCAGTATTTTTAACAGAAGAAGAACAAGAAATTCTGAAAACAGACGCACAGATTGGCATCAAACGGATACGGCAATCGTCTACGCAAATAGGGAAAATGATTGAATATTCAGAAGCAATCTATCATACGGATCTGCATCCTTACCATATTGATTACGAAACATAAATAAAAAAGAGGTTGTGAAATCAGCGGTTTGACCTGAGTATTAGAGAAAAAAACGGAAAAATAGTTCCTCATGTTTTTGAATTGGTCGGACTTATTACCGTAGATACAAGGCTGACTCTAGATGACCATATATTCTGAATAAAGGGGTGTGACACGACTTTTGTTGCACCTCCTTTTCTTTGTAAAACCAAAAGAACAAAGGAGGAATGCATCTTTTGAAAAGCGTTTACAAATTATAGTAAAGTATGTTATTATTCAATTGTAAACATTGTAATGTTATAAAAGGAGAAGGAAAATGGATAAATTTATAGGAATTATCGAACAAAAAATCATGCCCGTAGCCAATCGTATCGGTACTCAGCGACATATGACTGCCATCAGAAAAGGAATCATTGCCACTATGCCATTGACGATCGTAGGCTCATTTTTTACGATTTTACTGAATATCCCGATTGAATCAGTTGCGGCAGTCATTGAACCTTACCGTGAGATATTAGATATTCCTTTTCGCTATACAGTTGGTATCCTTGCTCTTTATGCAACATTCGGGATTGCTTCTTCTTTAGCGAAAAGCTATCGGCTTGATTCATTGACGGCAGGTATCTTGGCATTAATGTCTTTTCTGATCGTGGCAGCTCCTCCTACACGCATTTTAGAAGATGTAGGAGAAATCACAGCCGGACGTTACATCAACATCGCTAATCTAGGATCGGGCTCATTGTTTGGGGCGATCGTGACGGCAATTATTTCAGTAGAGATCTACCGGTTTTTTATCGAGAAAAAAATAACTATCCGAATGCCAGATGGTGTGCCGCCAGAAGTAACAAACTCTTTCGTTGCATTGATACCAGGAGCAGTCATCTTGATTTTCTTTTGGATCATCCGCCATATGCTTGGATTCGATTTAAATGGATTCTTGAGTCAACTACTTATGCCTTTGAAAGGTGTATTAGCGGGTAACAGCTTGTTTGGCGGTCTCTTGACTGTCTTTCTGATTTGTTTCTTCTGGGTGTTAGGAATCCATGGTCCGGCAATCATGGGTCCGGTTATTCGTCCGTTTTGGGATATTTCGATTGCTGAAAATATCGATGCATTTAATGCAGGGACAAGTGCTCACGCCATGCCAAATATTTTTACTGAACAATTTCTACAATGGTTCGTTTGGATCGGCGGAGCAGGAACCACTCTTGCGTTGGTTGTCTTATTCATGTTTTCTAAATCCAAGTATTTAAAAAGCTTAGGACGTTTGTCCATTTTACCGGGTTTGTTCAATATCAATGAACCGATGATCTTCGGTGCACCAGTAGTGATGAACCCAGTTTTGGGGATTCCATTTATTCTTGCCCCTCTTGTGACGACCACTCTTTCTTATGTTCTCACTGTCAGCGGTGTCGTGCCAATGATGGTTGCGCGTCTGCCGTTTGCGATGCCTGCGCCGATTGCTGCTTGGATGAGCACGAACTGGAGCGTTGCAGCAGGATTATTGGTTATTGGTAATTTTTTGATTACTTTGGCTATTTATTACCCATTCTTCAAAGTATTTGAAAAACAGCAATTGGCTAGAGAAGCAGAGGAGCAAGCGAAAGAGCAAGCAGATCTCACTCTGACAGATGGTGTCACCGAAGAACGACTATAATTGAAAAGAAAGAAGAGAACAAACCATGAAACGTTCATTAGGCATTTCCCTTTACCCAGACCACAGTGATCCTCAAAAAGATCGTGAGTATATCGAAACAGCCCATCAGTATGGATTCAGCAGAATTTTTATGAGTATGCTTGAGGTCACGGAAGATCCAGAAGTTGTTCAGAAAAAATTTCAGCAATTAATCTTTTTTGCAAAAGAGAGGGGATTTGAAACGATAGTAGATGTTTCGCCTGCTATCTTTGAACAATTGAATATTTCTTATGATGATTTAGGTTTTTTCCATAGATTAGGCGCAGATGGCATTCGTTTGGACTTAGGATTTGATGGGCGAAAAGAAGCACTTTTGACTTTTAATCCTTATCACTTGGCCATCGAGTTGAATATGAGTAATGATGTCGCTTATCTAGAAAATATCTTGACGCATCAGGCAAATACATCTTTTCTATATGGCTGTCATAATTTTTACCCGCAAGAAGGAACGGCTTTGCCGTATCATTTTTTTCAGTCAAGTAGCGAACGATTCAAAAAAAACGGTATTCGAACGGCAGCCTTCATTACCTCACAATCAGGTACAATCGGACCATGGGATATCAATGATGGACTGCCTACTTTAGAAATGCATCGCCATCTTTCTGTCGAAACAGCGGCCAAGCATTTGTTTGCCACAAACCTAATTGATGATATAATTATTGGAAACGCATACGCAAGTGAAGAAGAAATGAAGTCATTAGGGCATTTGGATCGTTACCAGACTGTTTTTAGAATTGAATTTGTTGCAAATGTAAATGAGGTGGAACGGCAAATCGTATTGGAAGAGCAACATGTTCGTCGAGGGGACATCACAGACCAAGTGATCCGATCAACGGAAGTTCGAAAAAAATACCAAAAAGACGAAAACAAAGTACATGATACTGAGTTTGAATTTGTCGTAGGAGATGTTGTCGTTGGGAATGACCGCTTTGGCAAATATAAAAACGAACTGCAGATCGTATTGGAGCCACACAGTGATCCGCGAAAGAATAAAGTAGGACATATTACTCCAGAAGAATTGATCTTGCTACCGTTCATTCATCCATGGTCTAAATTCAAATTTATAGAAAAGTAGGAATGATTATGTATGATTTAGTCATTAAAAATGCAAGAGAGCTTAACGGGAAGATCTTCGATATCGGGATAGAAAAAGGAAAGATCTGCGAAATCGCCCCTCTCATCACACAAAAAGCTCGTCAGGAAATCAGCTTGACCCCTCAGCAATATTTGTCGGCTGGTTGGATCGACGATCATGTTCATTGTTTTGAGGAAATGACTTTGTATTATGATTATCCAGATCAGATCGGTGTGAATAAAGGTGTGACAACAGTCATAGATGCAGGGACAACTGGGGCAGAAAACATTGCTGATTTTTATGAACATGCCAAACAGGCAAAAACAAATGTCTATGCGCTTTTGAATATCTCAAAATGGGGAATCGTTGCACAAGATGAACTAGCAGATCTAAACAAGATTCAAGCTGATATGGTAAAGCAAAAAATCAAGGAACTGCCAGATTTCATTATTGGAATCAAAGCACGGATGAGCAAGAGCGTAGTTGGTCAAAACGGCATCACTCCACTAGAACTGGCAAAAAGGATACAAAAAGAAAACCATCAGCTTCCTTTGATGGTCCATATCGGTTCTGCTCCGCCGGAATTGCCGGATATCCTCTCTTTACTGGAATCAGGAGATATCATGACTCATTGTTTCAATGGGAAAACAAACGGCATCTTGGATCAAGAAACGAAAACAATCAAACAAATAGCTGTAGAAGCAAAAAAACGAGGAATCATCTTCGATATCGGACACGGGACGGATAGTTTTAATTTCCAAGTTGCGGAAACGGCCTATCACCAAGGGATAAAAGCAGATACGATCAGTACAGATATCTATATTCGTAATCGCAAAAACGGTCCAGTCTATGACTTAGCTACAACGATGGAAAAATTGAAGCTTGTCGGATATACGTGGGAAGAAATCATCGAAAAGGTGACGGAAGTTCCTGCACAGAATTTCCATTTGAAGACAAAGGGACAAGTCAGAGAAGGCTTTGACGCTGATTTTACTGTTTTTGAATTGATCAATCAACCCAAGGAACTAATCGATTCCAATGGAGAGAAAAGACAGTCAAATCAGCAAATCAAACCAGTACAAACAATCATCGGAGGAAAAAGTTATGCATGCGAATCATGAGAAATTTCAGTTGAAGAAAGTCATCAATGCTTCAGGAAGAATGACGATTCTAGGCGTCTCGACCCTTTCAGAGACAGTTATTGATGCGCAACGTTTTGGCGGTCAGCATTTTTTTGAGATGGAAGAATTAAGCATTCAAACAGGAAAATATTTAGCTGATTTGCTAGAAGTAGAAGATGTCCAGATCGTTTCATCCGCCTCTGCAGGAATCGCTCAATCGGTAGCTGCTGTTATAGGCAAAGGAGAACTGTATCCCCTTTATCACCCTTATGCAGAATCCATCAAAAAACGACAAATCATTTTGCCGAAAGGACACAATGTAGATTACGGAACGGCTGTGGAAATCATGGTACAGCAAGGAGGCGGTCAGGTAGTCGAAGCAGGTTACGCCAATATGTGTACGCCGGAACAAATCGAAATGATGATCACAGAAGAAACAGCAGGGATTCTCTATATAAAAAGCCATCACGCGGTACAAAAAAGTATGCTTGACGTGTCAGAGGCAGCACAGATTGCCAAAAAGCACCAGATTCCGTTGATCGTTGATGCCGCGGCAGAAGAAGATCTGAAAAAATATGTGCAAATGGGCGCTGATTTGGTTATTTATTCAGGGGCAAAAGCAATCGAAGGACCAAGTGCCGGAATGGTGATTGGGAAAAAAACGTATGTTTCATGGGTCCGGATGCAATCAAAAGGAATTGGACGTTCCATGAAAATCGGAAAGGAAAATATCCTTGGTTTTGTCCAGGCAGTGGAAGACTATTTGAACAAAGGCAGTGAGTCTGGCTCTGCAATGAAAGAAAGACTACAGCCATTCATCGAACAACTTAATCAGATCAATCATTTAGAAGCTAAGATCGTTCAAGATAGCGCAGGTCGAGCAATCTATCGAGCAAGTGTGAAAGTTTCAGGAGATCAATCAGCTAAACAAGTGATTAAAGCATTGAAAGAAAAAAATCCTGCCATCTATACAAGAGAATACCAGGCAAACAACGGCATCATCGAATTCGATATCCGTTCTGTCAGTCAACAGGAGATGGCAAAAATCATCGATCGTTTAAAAGAAATCTTGAAGAACTAGGAGAGAAAAAGGAATGAGATTAAGTCCCAATTATTTAAAAGATAAGATCTGTCTAAATGTGTTAGCAAATTCTGTAGAAAACGCAAAAGAATGCTATGAGGCAGCAGAAGGCCATATCGTTTTAGGTGTACTTTCAAAGAACTTTTCTGACGACGAAACAGCTATTGCAGAAATGAAAAAATACCAGCAAGCAACAAATAACGCCTTGTCCATCGGTCTAGGCGCGGGAGACCCAAACCAGAGCCAGATGGTCACTCGTTTAGCCGAAGTATTGCAGCCTCAGCATGTCAATCAAGTATTTACAGGAGTAGGAGCTTCCAGAGCAGTATTGAAACAGACAGAAACGGTCATCAACGGTTTGGTTTCTCCCACGGGTAAAGAAGGGTACGTAAATATCGCGACTGGTCCTTTAAGTTCACAAGGACCTGCAGGAGTCGTGACACTTGAAACAGCTATTCGATTATTGAAAGATATGGGCGGCAGCTCGATCAAATATTTTCCTATGAAGGGACTTGTCCATATCAAAGAATATAAAGCACTAGCAGAAGCTTGTGCTGCCAATGATTTTTATTTAGAGCCAACTGGTGGGATCGACCTTGATAATGTGGAAGAAATCGTACGGATCGCAATAGACGCAGGAGTGAAAAAGGTCATCCCTCATGTATATAGTGCAATTATCGACAAGGATACAGGGAATACACGCCCAGAAGAGGTACGTCAACTGTTGCAATTGATGAAAAAAATCGTGGAATAAGGTGAGAAGAATGAAAATCGGTGCATTTGGGGAAGTCATGCTGCGACTCACTCCTCCTGAACATTTGATGCTGGAACAAACCCATACCTTACGCATGGCTTATACAGGGACTGGCGTAAATCTGGTAGGGAATCTTGCCCATTTTGGCGTTGAAAGTTATTTACTGACGGCTCTGCCAGACAATCGGCTAGGAAAAGCAGCACTCACTAATTTGAACGGCCTAGGTATCCAGACGAAGTATGTGATCCATCAATATCAACACATCGGCACTTATTTTGCGGAAATGGGGTATGGTGTCCGCCCGACAGAAGTCACTTATCAAAATCGAAAACATAGCTCATTCGGTTTATCTGTGATGGAGGATTATGACTGCGTAGCGTTTATTGATGAGATCGACTTGATCCATATCTGCGGAATCAGTTTAAGTTTGTCCGATGAGACAGCTGAAACGGCTATCCAATTAGCAGAACAAGCACATAAAGCAGGGAAAAAAGTTTGTTTTGATTTCAATTATCGTCCTAGTTTGAATCAAGAAAATGGAAAAAAAGAGCAGATGAAGAAGCGTTATCATACAATGTTACCTTATTGTGACATCTTGTTTGGCTCAGTCAGAGATCTGACAGAGCTAGTGCAGTGGGAGGAAACAGCCGATGTAGAAAACGAACATGATCCTGTTTCTTATATCCAGTCCTTTATGAATCACTACGATATCCAATGGTTTGCTGGGACAAGGCGAGAAAGTGTAGATGGAAGAAAACAGTTAAGTGGTTATTTGATCACACAACAAGAAGCAGAGAAAACAACTGTTTATCCCTTGGATGTACTCGATCGAATCGGGGCAGGGGATGCATTTGCTGCAGGGATCTTACTCGGTTTCTCTGAGAAGTGGTCCTTACAGAAGACCGTTTATTTTGCCTTAGGAAATGCTCGATTAGCTCATTCGATCCAAGGAGATGTTCCGTTAACGACAAGAGAACAAGTCGAACGTCTGCTGAATGATCCTGAAACAGACTTGATCCGGTAAAAAGATTCAGGGATAAAACAGGTTAGGATTGTTTGTTGTCCTAGCCTTGTTTTTGCTAAAGTAGCTGAAAGTAAAATAAAAGGAGTACACCAAGACAATTACATAAAGCTAAAAAGTACATGAAAGGATAACACAGGCGAAGAAAATGCGAATGAATGTATTTTTTCCACATGTTGAAAAGAAATAGAGCAATCACAGAAACAAAAGGGATCAGGAAAGACAGAACAACGAGTAAACAGATGAAAAATCGAATCAATTGTATTCTTTCCGAAGATATTTCCTCTGCTTCCATGGGAGCTTCAGGGAGATCAGGAAGAAATATAGAGAGTGTTTGACCATATAATTTAGCTAAGCGATAAACATTTTCGTGATCTGGAAACGAGCGGCCATTTTCCCAATTTGAGACTGTCTGTCTAGTAATCGCGAGCTTTTTTGCTAATTCTTCTTGCGTATGTCCATGTTCTTTTCGTAGTTGTTTTAATTTTTTTGGAAAAAGATCCCTCATAAATACTCTTCCTCTCATTATGTAAAAGCGCTTTTACATTCGTTTAACTCATTGTAAAAAGATTTTATCTATTCAGTCAAGAACAAAATAGGCAAAATAGAATTATCAAAAGAATGAGGTGAATAGAATGAAAAAAATAATTTTAACTCTTACTAGTATAAGTATGCTGGGTGTATCATTCAGTCCAAGTGTCTCTGCTTTCACGATACAAAATTCAGCAGAAACAAGCGATAGACAAACTATTGAGATGAACGAATTTGATAACGACATGTACGGCCGCAACTAACGAAAAAAACGTTGAAAGTAGGAATATAATGGAATGGATTCGCACAGCTTTTCATATAATCTTTATTGAAAACGGATTGATTCTAGCTATTTTACTGTTAAGTATTGCAGTTGTTTCCAATAGTTTAGTGATATCTACTCAGAAAAAAGAAATGGAGATTCTTGAAAAACGCATGAGTTGTTTGGAAAAAAAGCAAACATCAAAATAATAAGCTATTTAAGTGAATGAACGAAGGAAAAAGTTTATCTGATTTATTGAAATCAAAAACATTAGATTCTCTAGAAAATGCGTATGATACTCATGTAGGAGACATTGCTTACAAAGAATATTTGAACGATCCTGTTTCTCGCCATTAGGTGAATGGATGAAAGAAATGGGTATCGAAAAGTAATATAAGGTATCATGTAGAGACCACGAAAAAATTTGAGAAGCAAATCGAAAAATGGATAAATTCGTTGCAAAAAACATCTTGAACTGGCTATTTAAAAATCTAGAAGACTGCGAAAATCCCAAGGCATTCGGAAAACAGTTGCTAGATATTTATGATGGTAAGTGGCGTTATCGAATGATTTGTAAAATCGATCATGATAAAAGAAATGTATGAAAAATAGACGAAGTGTGCATAGATAAAAAAGCTTTTGGTTAATAGAAACCGATGAGTTGAGTAAAATCAAATCTGGGTCAGGATGAACATCATTCTGTCCCAGTTTTTTTCCATCCAAAAAGAAAAGGGACAGTTAAAGAATCACTAGATTTTTATGTTTCACTATACCTTTTTCCTGTGTTATGATTTGAAAGAACTTTTGCTGATAGTAAAGCAAGTACATTGGTATGTTTAGTATGTGTAATGAAAAAGAAAGCTGGCGTATTTTTTTGAAAGCATTATATTTTTCAACTTTTGGTTCAAGTGAAGTGTTAAGGTATGGAGAGCTTCCAAAACCGAAGTTAGGTGAACAAGAGGTATTGGTACAAACCGAGTATATTGGATTAAATTTTGCAGATATCTATCGTAGAAGAGGCACTTATCATATCGAGAAACACTCACCATATATCAACGGATATGAAGGTGCAGGAACAATTGTAGATGCTAGTTCATCAGAACTGAAAGCGTTGGTTGACAAGAAAGTTCTCTTTGTAGACGTTCCTTTTGCAAATGCTGAATTTGTAGCAGTTCCTGTTGAAAAGTTAATATTTCTCCCCGACAGGATTGGAATGAAAGAAGCAGCCACAATTGGGTTACAAGGATTAACGGCCGATTTTTTGGCTCATGATCTTGGAAACAATGCACCAGGGAATCAAGTATTTATTACTGGTATCAGTGGTGGTGTCGGACAGCTTCTTTCTCAAATTCTGATTGCAGACGGCGTCAGAGTATTTGGCTCAGCTTCTACAAAGGAAAAGCAAGAAATAGCACTTTCTTTAGGAGTAGAAGAAGTATTTTCCTCAAGAGAGACCGATTGGCAAGCAGCTAACAACAATCGCTTCGACACAGTATTTGATGGAGTTGGCAAAACATTGGAAAGCAGTATTGAATTATTGCATAACAGGGGAAAAGTAATCTTTTTCGGAATGGCAGGAGGCAATCCGCCAGCTATTGATCTAGTAGATATGCTTGCTCATTCGAAAAGTATCCTTACAGGAGACCTTTGGGATTATCTTTCTTCTTTTGAGGAAAGAGAAAAAAGGAGTCAACGTCTCTTTTCTTATCTTATAAATAACAAGATAGTGATCCATGAACCGACAATTTTTTCGTTAAAGGATGGAAAAACAGCCCACGAATATCTTGAATCGGGAAAAAACATCGGAAAAGTATTGTTGAAGACAAAAGAGAAATAAAAATGAAAATACTTATAATTGGCAGGAAACATACTAAGATTAGAGGGGAACATCATTCGTCAATGATGTTCCCCTCTAATCTTAGTATGTTTTTGTTTAATCTTCAATACGTTGTTGCATTCATGTAATAGTTCTTAGTATATGACAGTTTAATGATCTGTTAGTTTGATAGTACTAGATGCATCTATCTCTTAACAGAAGGTTTCTGAATCCATATAAGGATGGTACGCCTTTTTGTAGACTTCCTGTCTCAATCGAAAAAAGCCAACTTGTTAAATGAATGTTTTTTGTTCTCCTCGTTCAATTGTCGATTACCATAACATCAATAAGCTGTTTGATATCTTCAGGAGTGTTGGTAGGGATACTGACTGTAGAAGCTTCATCTAGTATTTTTTGAGTCTTTTCTTTGACTAGCTCAGGATGGTCAGAAGTTTCATCATGTTGCCAGTGAGAAGGAACAGGATATTGAGTTATTGTACCGTTATGATTGCTAGAATAAACTACTAAACCTTGGAAAGTTATATTTCCACTAAGTGTGACTGTTTCAGCTGGAAAAGCGACACTTCCTGGGTCATAAGGGTCAATTGGTGTTCCTGCTGGAGACTTAGAAACATGCAGTTCAAAACCAGTACTTGAATCAGCTAACCATTGTTTATATTGTGTGCCCATCACAGCTAGCCAAACTCTAGTGTATTCTATTTCTAGATCAGAATAATTACTTAACAAATCAGTTGAATTACTAACTTGTGGACTTGTCGATTCACTGACAGAAGCATAAGTCTCACTACTATTTGTTGACGGTACAGTTGACGACGAAGTAGTTGATGGAACGATGGAAGAACTAGTGGTTTGAGAAACTGATTCGCTCCTGCTTTTGACAGTAGCGCTTGATTCGTTATTCGTTTTACTGTCAGTTGTTGCTTCACGAGAAGTAGTGTTTTCAATAACAGTCGAATGAGGTGTTGACTGACGAGTGTTTTTTTGTTCACAACCAACAAACAGAAGTACGAGAGGGAGTAAAATGAATATCCTTTTTTTCATGAAATTAGCCTCCAATTATCTAAGAAAATAAAATAACGTTTTTCTTTTTATTTATTGTACACCTGTATAATAAAGTGGAAAAGGATATTTGGTTAAGAAATCTCTCTGGTTTGGAGAGAATTAGATGAAAATTAAAAGCTAATCTGAATAGAATTTTTTTATAACCATATGATACAGCAAAGTTATTCTTTTACTTAGTATGGAAATCAAATTATTTAGCATAAGTATTATTTTTTTTACATAAAGTGGTTGTTTTTGATATATATTTATTTGGCACTTTGTGATTATGTAAAAGAACAACGTGATGCTGGGCGAATCAAAGTAGTGACGGCATCTGATCTTGCAAATGATGTACAATAAAGAAGATGATCAAAGATTCGAAAAACGATGATTGATTATTTGAGCCACACACTTAAGAAGAGGGGAATGAAGAAAAAATTTTGATGGAGGAAATAGTGTATAAAATCAAGAATCTAGCGGGTGACTTAGATTTCCCAGAAGCCGTGATAGAACAAATGATGATGGAATTAGAAAGTATTTCTAATGAAGTGCTTGAACAATATAGTCGTGAATTACTGGATGCTAATAAAGCAAAAGCAGCTGCCAAAAAAATAGACGAAGTTTATGGAGAAGAGCCGTTTGTAGCATTAACAATTTATCTATATGCAGCTTCTCAAAGTTGGTTAAAAATTTATCAACCATTGAAGATTCCAAGAACTGTCTATTTGGCAACAATGAATGCTTTTACTAGATTTATTCATGAACATTTTCAAGTAACAGGAAAGTATCGCTTTGACCGTGGTTTTTGGATTTGGCGTTACACTAGCGGATTGATCTTTCGGATTGGTGAATTGGAATACGAAAGGACATATTTTCCAAAGGGGCACAAAGAGCTAAAATTAGAGGGGAAGCAGTGTCTTTCTCTTCATATTCCTTCCGATGCAGATTTATCCCGCAATAAGATAAGAGATAGTTACGAAAGCGCCATTCGTTTTTTTGAATTGTATTTTCCTGATTATCATTACCAAGTGATGTACACAGATACTTGGTTACTGTCGCCAAATCTTACTAAATGGTTGAAACAAGATTCAAAAATCCGACTTTTTGCAGCTGATTATCGCCTTTTGTCAGTGGACGAACAAGATGATAGCGGAGTTCCATGGATCTTTGGACGAGTAGATGCTCATGTACAAGACTATCCAGAAAAAACGAGTTTACAACGACAAGCGAAACAACAGTTACTTGCAGGTGCACACATTGGCTCCGCTTTAGGTATTCTTTCCCTATAACTTTAACACTTCAAAATATTTTAAACATATAAATAACTGCATTAACCAAAAAATTAGGCTTCTATGGATGAGGGAAATCTACTCATTCATAGAAGTCTAGTGATTAAAGGAAGCTTTTAATTCATTGAAGCTACGATAAGCTATTCCACCATTAAATGAATCAAACGCCTCACCTCACATCTTGAAACTATTAGAAGAAAGAAGAAGAGAAGGGGCACTCGAAAAAAGTGTATTTCGCAAATGGGGCATAAAAGAATAAGAAATGTTGCTTTTACAAAAACCTGACCGAAAAACAGTACACATTTTCGTGTTTTTTCGTTTTTTCTTGACTACTGTTGGCGCTATCAGTATCATAAATGGCAGATAGAAACAGCCAAATAAAAAAAGGCACCTCTGCTTCTAGTGGCAGCTAGAAACAGAGGCCTTGAAAAGTCATCACACGTGACCGTCCAAGTTTGCCATAGTCAATGTAAATACATCAACCTTGTTTATTGTATCGAATCTAAAAGGAGAAATCTACCCTTTAGAGGAGAAAATTTAACAAATTGTATGCGTTTTATTTGCTGAGCAAAAGGTATTGGACATTGTGTTCAATACCTTTTTTATCTGAACATACACCTGAAGATAAATCTGCTCTATTCGAAGATTTTCAATACTTTTAATAGAGATGCAGTCAGCAGATACGGTCAGTGTAAAAAGATGCTTTTTTCGTCAAAGGAACCAGCCTTTGCGTATCATATTATGAAAGCAGATTTTATTTGGCTGTTTTCTATCACTGAAAGGAGAGGAGCAACCGATGCAAGTGGTCGCTGTTTTGAATCACAATGCTATCATTGCGAAATCAAAGGAAGGAGAGTGGGTGTTGATCAAAAAAGGAATCGGATTCAAACGAAAGATCGGGGATTCAATCAATGAAAGAGAGGTGGAAAGTGTCTATCAAAAAATCTAAAATTCGGGGAGTCACTGTTCGACAGGCTTGACCCATTTCGCTGAAGCGGAATGCGTCAAGCCTGTTTTTTGAAGGGAGGAAATATCACTGGAATTGACTCAAGTCATTTATGAAGAGTTGCTGATCATTCATTCGAGTGCACGAACGAAACGTCAAATCTTAAAAGAATTAACCCAACTTATGACGGATAAAGGCGTAATATCCGATACAGAAAGTTTCTTAGAGGATGTCTATCAAAGAGAAGCAGAAGGAGCAACAGGAATCGGACAAGGAATCGCTATCCCTCATGGTAAGTCAACAAGCGTCAGACAGACAGTAATCGCGGCTGCTACTTTAGCTGATCCGATCCCATGGGAAACATTAGATGAACGACCTGTAGAGATTGTGATTTTATTTGCTGTACAAGAAGGAGATAAAAATAAAGGACATCTTCAGCTTTTGCAAAAAATTGCTGTACTTTTGGCAAGAGAGAGGTTTATCAAAGAACTGAAAAAAGCTGCTTCAATCGAAGAATTGTATACATTATTGACACAAAATGACTAGGAGGAACGATAACGTATGTTAGTAACAGGAAAAGAAATACTAGCTGTAGCAAATGAGAAAGGCTTTGCCGTACCTGCCTTCAATGCAGGTTCTGGACAATTATTGAATGCAGTGATAGAAGCTTGCGAAGAAGCACAAGCTCCTGTCATGATTGCGATCCATCCAGAAGAACTGAAATTTTTGACAGATAGTTTCGTCGCCCAAGTAAAATATGCAGCTCAGCAGACAGATATCCCTATATGTATCCATTTAGATCATGGTGCTGACTTTAACCAAATTATTCATGCCATCCGCCTAGGTTTTACTTCGGTCATGATCGATGCATCTCACCTATCATACGAAACAAATGTTATGTTATCTAAAAAAGTAGTAGAAGCTGCTCACGCTGTTGGTATTTCTGTAGAGGCCGAACTGGGAACGATTGGCGACACAGGTAATACCATAGAAGGGGGTGTCAGCGAGATTATTTATACAGATCCGTCAACAGCACAAGCATTCATTGAGGAGACAGGGATCGATAGCTTGGCGATCGCTATTGGAACAGCTCATGGAATCTATCCTAAGGAACTCAAACCTAAGCTGCGACTCGATATTTTGGAAACGATACGATCATTGACCACTGTTCCTTTAGTCCTCCATGGAGGATCGAGCAACTCAGATGAGGAGATACGTCAGGCAGTTGAATTAGGAATAAACAAAATCAATATTTCCAGTGATATCAAAATAGTATTCGCAGAAAAACTCCGAGATATCTTGAACTCGGGAGATTTAGAGATCCGTGAACCGAATGTGCTGTTTCCGCCTTGTATGGAAGCTGTTAAACAAGTTGCCTTAGATAAAATTCATTTATTCAAAGCAGACAATAAAGCAAAATATTATATGTGAGGGGGAGTGCAAAATGAAGATCGTAGGGATCGCAGCTTGTACTGCGGGAATTGCACACACGTATATCGCAAAAGAAAAATTGCTTCAAGCAGCGGAGAGTCTTGGTCATGAGATCTGGATCGAGACACAGGGGCTTGCTGGGACACAAGATCTACTGAGTCAAACGTGCATCGCGGATGCAGATGTTGTGCTTATCGCTGCAGATATCAAGGTGAATGGGAAAGAGCGGTTTCTTGGAAAAAAAATAGTCGAAGTACCAACTAGTCTAGTTGTCAAATCTCCGAGAAAACTGATTGAAAAATTAGAAGAGATGTTGGATGGACGAACGAAAGGAGTATAAGATGGAGAAATTGAAATCAATCGGCTTCAAAAAACATTTGATGACGGCGATCTCTTTCTTTTTACCTATCGTCGTTGCTTCTGGATTCTTGCTGGCTATTGGAAATATGTTGGATGGTACAACGATCGAATCCTTCACAGATGGTTTTTCTTTTGCAGATACGATGACAACGATGGGTGGATATGGTTTAGGTTTATTACCGATGATCGTTTCCTGTGCGATAGCTTATTCAATGGCAGATAAGCCTGGTATTGCACCTGGTTTGATTGTCGGGATGACTGCTAGTGGGATCGGAGCGGGTTTTTTAGGTGGGATGGTTGGCGGATATTTATCTGGATTAGTCGTTATTGGATTAACGGCAGGAATCAAAGTACCTAAATGGATGGATGGTCTAATGCCAACTCTGGTTCTGCCATTCCTCAGTTCTTTCATCGGCGGGTTGATCATGTACTATGTAATAGGAACACCCATCAATTGGCTTACAGAGATGCTTACAGGTTATTTAAGTGATTTGGATACTTCTTCGTTATTTTTATACGGAGCAGTAATTGGGGTATTGTCATCAATCGATTACGGCGGAGCTATCAATAAAGTCGTATTTGCGTTTGTGTTTGCTTTGTTTTCAGAAGGAATCTATGAACCAATCACTGTATTGATCTTAGCTTCAATGGTCACCCCATTCGGCTTGACGATTGCTTATTTCTTAGGGAAAATCATTCGTAAAAATATATTCAATCGTCAAGAAATCGATACATTGAAGACAGCTTTTCCTATGGGGATTTGTCAAATCACTGAGGGGTGCTTTCCTATCGTATTGAATGACTTGGCACGTAATGTCATAGCAACAGGAGTTGGTGGGGCAGTCGGCGGTGGATTGAGCATGCTATGGGGAGCAGATAGCCGTATCCCAGCATCAGGAATGTTTGCAGTCGCTACGATGACCAGACCATGGTCATTCATTGGCGCTTTATTAGCTGGTTCTTTTGCTACGGGAATAACTATTTTATTTTTGAAAAAACCAGTTGACCCAAATGCAGAAGTCATCCAAGAAGAAAAAGAGGAAGAAGAGATATCTTGGGATGACTTGACAATCAGTTAGGAGGAACAGAATGGATTACAAGAAAAGAGTACAACAAATGTTCCTAGATTCAGGAGTAGTATTGAAAGAAACAGAATTAGAAAGAATAGAATATACAGATTTTGGATTAGGAGCAATCGAGACTGAAGGATTGAATTTATTTGTTTATGAAAATAATGAGCGATACTGCGGGAAAGAACTGGTATTATTGCCTTATCAAACTTGTCCAGAGCATCGGCACCCACCTCGAGATGAAAATGAAGGAAAAAAGGAAACCTTTCGTTGTCGAAAAGGCTTAGTATATCTTTATGTCGAAGGAAAAGAAACAAAAAAACTTTCCTGTATTATTCCAAAGGGGCAAGAACGTTACTATACGGCAAAAAAAGAAATCATACTTCACGCTGGAGATCAGTACACGATCGAACCAAATATCAAACACTGGTTCCAGGCAGGTGCAACAGGCGCGGTTATCACCGAATTTTCTTCCAGCAGTGATGATCCAAGTGATAGTTTTACGAATCCAGCTATTTATCGTTAATACAAAGGTTTGGGAACAAGCTGATGAACCAAAATGATCAAATTTCGATCATTTGGTTCGTCGGCTTTTTTATTTAGAGAAACATCAGGCGTTGGTGAAACATAACACGAGAATAAAATGGATTTTTCATTAATAGGAGAAATAAGTGTGTGACGATTTAAATAATGCGTGTTATTGACATACAGGACGAAATCCCAATTTCTTCTATAAGTAAGTCGTTTCAATTTCATATTTACTAGTTATTTATTTTTTTGGTTACTGTAAAATAGCTGAAAAATTCTTTTTTTGTAAATACTATATATAGTGGTGTTTGATCTATATACCACTAAAAAACTACAAAATCTAGTCTTTTATTTTAAAAAAACACGTGTAGAATGAAGATAGACTTTTGAGTTAGGGAGTGTTTTTTTATGAAACTTACTGTTTTTTGCGGTTCCCGTTTTGGCAATAAAGAAAGTTACAAATTTATTGCGCAAACGTTAGGAAAATATATGGCACAAGAAGAAATCGAACTGGTTTACGGTGGTTCATACTCCGGGATTATGGGAGTGATTAGTAAAACAGTACTGGAAAATAACGGAAAAGTCACAGGTATCTATCCAAATGGCCTTTTTGAAACTGAGCTGCCAGGGAAAGATGTTACTACATTTATTCCTACAGAGACGATCGATGAAAGAAAGGTATTATTATTTGAAAAAGGAGATGCTGTCCTCGTTTTCCCTGGAGGTCTAGGTACATTGGAGGAATTTTCGCAACTTCTTTCTTGGATAGCGATCGGCCTGACACCTGATAAGCCAATCGGAATATTGAATATTGGCGGTTATTACAGCGGCTTGCAACAATTATTAGAAACTTTTGCAAAAGAGGATTTTATGGATAAAAAATGGTTGGATCAAGTGATCTTTTCCAACAATCCATTGGAACTGGTCAATGAATTACGAGCAGTATCTATTAAAAATCAGCTATTATTGAAGGAGGCAAAATAATGAGTCAAATATATTTAGCAGGACCATTTTTTTCAGAGGAGCAAATCGATCGAGTAAGTCGTATCGAAAAAGCGTTGGAGGAAAACAAAACAGTTACAAGTTTCTACTCTCCACGTCATCACCAAGAAAGCAATTATGAACTATTCAGTGCTGGTTGGGCGCAAGAAGTATACGAAAAAGATATGGAAGAGTTGACAAATGCAGAATTTGTTGTGGCTATCCTTGACTTTGAGCATCAAACAATCGATCCAGGAACGGCTTACGAATTAGGTGTGGCAACTATGTTGAAAAAACCGATGATCATCGTACAAGAAGAGACGGTACCTACGAACTTGATGATTACACAAAGTCTTCACACGTATTTAAAATCAGACCAAGCTGTACGCGAATATGATTTTGAAAAATTGCCTGTTGAAACTTACGTAGGCGAGTACTTATAGAAGAGGAAGGGTTGTATGTCAGTGATTTTGATTTCAGGAACGATTGGTGCAGGTAAGAGCAGTTTGACGGATATGCTTGCAAAAGAGATTGATTCTAAACCATTTTATGAAAATGTCGAAGATAACGAAGTATTGCCGCTTTTTTATTCAAATCCTGAGCAGTACGCATTTTTATTGCAAATCTTCTTTTTGAATAAGCGATTTTTAGCAATGAAAAATGCTTTAGTGAACGATGACAATGTGCTAGACCGCTCCATCTACGAAGATAGTCTGTTGTTCCATCTAAATGCTGATTTAGGTCGGGTAACGGATATCGAAGTACAGCAGTACGATAGCTTATTAGATACGATGCTAAACGAGTTAGATGATGTTGCTCCAAAAAAACGGCCTGATTTGATGGTCCATATCAAAGTTTCTTTGGACACGATGCTAGAACGTATCAAAAAACGCGGGCGTGACTATGAACAGCTAGAAAGCGATGAAACGTTATACACCTATTACGAAACATTGAACACCCGCTATAATCAATGGTATGAAGATTTCGATGTATGTCCTAAAATACAAGTGGATGGGGATACATTCGATTTTGTAGAAAATCCAGAAGATGCAAAAAAGGTGATTCGTCAGATCCAAGAAAAATTAGCTGAATTGGAAGGAAAGCCTGCTGGAAAATATTTTACAGATAATCAGCATGCGAAAGGTCAAGAATTAGGCTAAAAATAAAAAACCAAACGACGGGAAAGAAAAATTACTACGTGATGTAGAATAAATCTTTCTATCGTTTGGTTATTTTATATTCAAAGATGTGAAATAAATAAAACGTTACTCTTTGATTTGTGAACTGAAATGATCCACTGTTTGTTTTACTGATTCCAGTTTTTGAAGCTTGATCAAAGGAAGAAGCTGAGTTTGAAGTTCATAAAAATCAGCCATAGTGAGTTTTGCTTGATTTTGCTTATTTTCTTTTGCTTTTTACATAATTTTTGACAGGATAAGATTCAAACGATTTAAAAGAATCTTTGACTAGTTTGTGGCAATTATCGCATATACTCAAACTTCCTTGATCATTAAATTCTGTATGGATATTTTTGTTGTTATTACATGTACAATAATCAGGACTATCGATCATCCATTTCGTCTCCTTTACAGTCATCTTGCTTCTTTACTATAGCAGAAAAGAAGGGGAGAAACAAAAGAAGATCCAACAGATGGCACTATAGACTGTAGATGTTGCCATCCTCATCCTTCAAACGGTAATTACCGATTTTGGTAAATGTGACTGTTGCTTCTTTTTTATTTTCTTTTCCTGAAATAATATATTCGTCATCTTTGGTAGTGATCTTGATATCTGTCAGCACTGTTTTTTCTTCAGATGATTCAGAAGAATCAGCTCCTTGTGTCTGATACGTGCGTGTCCATTCCATTTTTTTATCTGTAAATGTCAACTGTCCCGCGGATAAATCCATATCTTTACGTACTTTTAGCGTATATACACTGTTGGTGATATCTGCTTTTTCCGCTTTTAAGACAGAAGAATCGGTTGTTTCGTCCGAGGATTGGTCAGAGCCGCCAAACAAATCACAGCCAGTCAATGTCAAAAGTCCCGCAGACAAAATAAATAGTACGATTAATTTCTTCAAAATACTTCCCCCATTTGATAGGATAAAGAAATTATACCATTGGAAAGTAAAACTTCAAACGGATGGAAGAGAAAAAATTCACAAAATACCATTAAATAGAATAAATTTTCAAAAGTCATAAAAAATCCACCACCTTTAGAAAGCGGTTTAAAAAATGTGTTGCAATCTTTTAGAAAAGTGCTATATTAAAAATGAACCGGTTCAATTTTAGAATCTAGGAGATGAAATAATGAAAGTCGTAGACAGACTATCTGAAAAAATGCTACCAATCGTATCTAAGATGAGTAGCCAGCGACACTTGCTGGCCATTCGAGACAGTTTTATCGTTACTATGCCGTTAGTAATGGCTGCTTCTGTCATGGTTTTGCTGAATGCTCTGATTTTTTCAAATGCAACAGTCCAAAGAATACTTGATCTAAGTCCATTGGCTGAACTTGCTTCAATCGTGAATAATGGTACGATGAGTATTTTAGCTATTATCGTGTGTTACAATATCGGCTGGAATTTGGCAACCCACTATATCCAAACAGGCGTGATTGATGATCCATCATTTAGTCCTGTTCATGCAGGAATTCTAAGTACAGCCGTAATGTTTATTTTGATGCCTTTATCAAGTACAGTCACTTTGATGGACGGAAATACAGCAGAAGCTACAGGGGTTTTCTTACAAAGTCTGACTTCTTCGTCTGGCTTAGCAACGGCGATGATTGCTGCCCTTGTCAGTACAGAATTATTTATCAAATTAGCGAAAATGAAGAGTTTTAAAATCAGGATGCCAGAAGGAGTTCCACCGGCAGTAGCTACGTCATTTAATTCTTTAGTACCAGAAATAGTTGTCATTTTATTTTTTTCAGTTGTCGTTTTTACTTTAAACCATACGACTGGTTTGAATGTTCCGCAATTAATTGAATTAGCGATTCAGACACCATTGAAAGCTTTTGTTTTATCCGTCCCAGGCATCTTATTTTTACAGTTTTTCTCTGATTTCTTATGGGTGTTTGGTATGCATGGTTCGAGTATTTTGGCTCCTATACGGCAAGCACCTTTGTTACAGTCTATTCAGGAAAACATGGATGCTTTTTCAGTAGGAAAAGAAATTCCTAATATTATTACGGAACCCTTTACCAATGCATTTGGATTGATCGGAGGTGGCGGGTGTATTTTACCGTTAGTTATTGCTATCTTGTGGGCTTCTAAACGTCAAGAACAGCGATCGATCGCTAAATTTGGTCTGACTACTTGTTTATTTAATATTACGGAACCAATTATGTTTGGATTACCAGTAGTCATGAATCCAATATATATGGTTCCTTGCGCTATTATACCATCTATTAACTTGATTATTGCCTACGCAGCCACAAGTCTTGGAATCATCAGTAAAACAGTTGCTGCTGCACCTTGGATCACTCCGCCGGTTATACAATCTTTTATTGCTACAGGAGGCGATATACGAGCAGCAGTCTTAACAGTAATACTTATCGTTCTAGATGTATTTTTATTCCTGCCATTTGTGTTAGCCGCTAATAAGGCAAAATTGGCAGAAGGAGGATATTAAGGTGTACGATTACCCGTATCAAAACCCAAAGTTGACCATCCGCCAAAGAGTAGAAGATTTACTTTCGCGGATGAATATTGCTGAAAAAGTAGGACAGGTAAACCAGCATTTGTATGGTTGGGAATGTTATGAAAAAAACGGAGACAAGATCGAATTAACAGAAAAGTTAAAAGAACATGTTAAATGGGGAGGCGGTCTGGGTGCCTTATACGGTCTGTTTCGCTCTGATCCGTGGTCTAAAACAGATTATAAGAATGGGATTCTTGCAAAAGAAAGCTGGAAGGTGGCTAACCTAGTCCAAGAATATGTACTAAAGCATTCGCGATGGAAAATTCCAGTTTTGCTTGTAGAAGAATGTCCACATGGTCATCAAGGTTTGGATGGGATTTCTTATCCAACGAATATCGGCCGTGGAAATACCTTCAATGTAGCGTTATTAGAACAAACGAGCCGATTGATGGCAAAAGAACTGGCTGCTAAAGGTGTTCATTTAGCGCTGGTGTCGACTTTGGATCTGGCAAAAGATCCTCGTTGGGGAAGGACAGAAGAGTGCTTTGGGGAAGATCCGATTCTCTCAGCTCGTTTTTCTGAAGCGGTCGTTCGAGGGTTCCAAGGAGAGATTATTTCAGAAAAAGTTTCTTTTCTTGATCAGACAGTAGAGGAAATCAATAAGAAGAAGGATCAGATCGGTGTTGTGTTAAAGCACTGTATCGCACAAGGAGAAGCTTTAGGCGGTCATAATTCAGGCACAGTGACGATTGGACGCAGAGAGTTCTCCGATATTTACGGGCCATTATTGAAGAGTACAAGAAATGCAGTAGGTGTCATGGCTGCTTATAATGATATCGACGGGGTACCTTGTCATATCAATCGAGCGCTTTTTGAGCAAACATTAAGAAAAGAGATCGGTTATCAAGGGATCGTTATGGCAGACGGTGTTGCTTTGGATCGTTTATCCGATGTTTTTACAGATAAAAAGACTGCTGCAGCATATGCATTAGCGGCAGGAATCGATCTCAGTTTGTGGGACGAGACCTATACCAAGATTGCAGAAGCCATTGATGATCAAGTCGTAGATGAAAAGCTACTAGATCAAGCAGTTCGCCGAGTTTTATCTGTCAAATTTTTATTAGGTTTGTTTGAACAACCATTTGCAAACGATCCAAAGGAGTATTGGGATCATCTCATGGAGGAATCAGAGCACTTAAATTTAGAGACAGCAAAAGAAAGTATCACTTTACTAAAAAATGACGGTATATTGCCGTTGGATCAACAAGTAAAAAACATTGCTGTTATAGGACCAAATGCTCACGATGTTTACCACTTGTTGGGAGACTACTCTGCACCACAAACAGAAGACCGTTTGAAAAAAACGATAGTACAAGAGATAAAAACAGAGTTTCCCCAATCAACGGTTTCTTATGCACAAGGATGTGAAGTAAGAAATCAGGAGGATCAGGAAGAAAAATTATTAGAAGCGGTGACCCTTGCTCAAAACTCAGATGTAATCATTGCAGTTCTAGGTGGATCAAGTGCGCGGAACTTTGATATGGAATTTCTTCGTAACGGGGCAGTTTCATCGAAAGGGATCAACATGGATTCTGGAGAAAATGTAGATGTTGCTTCTCTTTCTTTAGGTGGATACCAAGAACAACTGATTGAACAATTGTATCAACTAGGCAAGCCAATCATCACGATACTTGTGCAAGGAAGACCCTACGATTTGATGAAAATCGAGTCATTTACGAATGCCATTGCAACAGCATGGTTTCCTGGACAGGAGGGTGGAAAAGCCATTGCGCAGATGATTTCTGGAAGAAATAACCCAAGCGGACGATTGAGTTTGTCTTATCCTAGAAATAGTCAGCAACTACCTGTTTATTACTATCAGCGTGCTGCTTCTAAACAAGAGAATTATTATGATTTAAGCGGCAGTCCATTTTATCCTTTTGGACATGGTCTAAGCTATACAACATTTGAATACAGTCAGATGGAAGTCAAAACGGATATTGACAAAGTAATAATATCAATTAAAGTTAAAAATACAGGAAGTGTTTCAGGTAAAACAAGTACTCTTGTCTATTTCCGATTAATTGACGGCGCTGTCATCCAAAGAACGAAATTATTGAAAGCTTTTCGTAAAGATGAATTGCAGTCTCAAGAGGAAAGACTGCTTGTTTTTGAACTCACTTCTGAAGACTTTAGTTATATGGACATTGATGACAAGCGGCATTATGCAAAGAAAGCGGTCATCATGGTCGAACAACAAGAAAAAGAAATCAAATGTAACTGGCAGGAGTGAAAATGTATGGCATCGATCCGTGACGTGGCTAAGATGGCTGGTGTTTCAGTGGGAACAGTTTCCCGCTATTTAAACGGTCAGCAGCTGAAGGAAAAGAATATGGAAAAAATAGCAGAAGCGATTTCAGCGTTGGACTATAAAGAAAACATCATTGCTAAAGGATTGAAGAATAATCGAAGTTTCTCTATTGGACTTTTGATAAACGGGATATCTAGCCGTTTTGGTTCGGAGGTTGTTTCAGGGATCGAAAGAGTAGCTGAAGAAAATGGGTATAGCTTATTATTAAGCGGGTTTGCCGATCAGCCAGAAAAAATCGATCAAAAAATCGAATACCTGATGAAGCATGCAATCGATGGGTTGATCGTCTTCTTATCAGAAGAAGAGTGGTCTGGATTTGAAATGCTGACAAAAATGAGTATCCCAGTTGTCGCACTGAATTGTCCGGATGCGCCAGCAGGTATTGATACAATAGTAGTGAATGATCGAGAAAGTGTAGCAAAAGTGATTGCTCATCATGGCAGACAAGGACATAAAACAATAGGATTTATTGCTGCCGCTCAAACAGATTACGTAGCAAGAGAACGTTTAGCTGGAGCCAAAGAAGCGGTACAAAAGGATCCGTCTATCCATTTAGAGATCTTTACAGGAGACTATTCTAGAAAAAGCGGCTATTACGGGGCAAAAGCATTATTAGAAAAAGGGGCAACTGCTATTTTTGTCAGCAATTACAATATGTCGATTGGTGCCATCGAATGTTTCAATCAAGAAGGTGTCAGAATCGGGAAGGATATTGCGTTCAGTCACTATGATTATTTAGATAAAAACGATCTGAGTATCCTTCCGAAAATCACGATCACGCCACCAACAGATAAAATCGGGGAACGAGCAGCAGAACAGCTGTTGAAACGAATCAAAAAAGAAGAGGAAGAAAATGAAAAAGTGATTGTGATGGAAAATATCATACATGGAATCAACTAAAAAAGAAAAAGAGGTGCTTTGATGAAAAGATATCAATTTCCAGAAAATTTTTGGTGGGGCTCTGCAGCAAGTGGTCCACAAACAGAAGGAAGAATTTCAGGCGATGGAAAAGGAGAGAACATTTTTGATTATTGGTACAAAAACGAACCGCAAAAGTTCTTTGATCAAGTAGGACCGGAAAAAACCTCGCAAGTTTATACGAAGTATCAAGAGGATGTACAGTTGATGAAACAGACTGGGCATAATTCATTTCGAACCTCTATCCAATGGAGCCGTTTGATACCTGATGAATCTGGAACAATCAACGAAGAAGCCGTTCGTTTCTATCATCGCTATTTTGATGAGTTGATTGAAAACGGTATCGAACCCTTTGTTAATCTGTATCATTTCGATATGCCGATGTATCTGCAAGAAAAAGGCGGATGGTTGAACCGAGAAACGGTTGAAGCCTATGAAAAATACGCAAAAAGTTGTTTTCAGTTGTTTGGCTCGAAAGTAAAAAAATGGTTTACCCATAATGAACCAATCGTTCCAGTCGAGGCAGGCTATTTGTATCGATGGCATTATCCGGAAGAATCAGATATGAAAAAGGCAATCCAAGTTGGTTATCATGAAGCGTTGGCTTCAGCATTAGCCATCAAAGCTTACCATGAAATGGACCAAAGCGGTGTCATCGGAATCATCTTGAATTTGACACCGAGTTATCCAAGAGACGAATCAAATCCCGAAGATGTTAAAGCAGCACGAATAGCAGATGCGTTCTTCAATCGTTCATTCCTTGATCCAGCTGTAAAAGGCGAGTTTCCAAGTGAATTGATCGAAAGAATAAAAGAACTCGATCTAATGCCGGAGATCCATCCAGATGATTTGGCGATCATTAAAGAAAACACAGTAGATCTTTTGGGAATTAATTATTACCAGCCACGCCGAATAAAAGCAAAAGAAACACCAATCGATACTAAAAACGGTCCTATGCCTGAGGATTACTTCGACAATTATGAAATGCCTGGTCGTAAAATGAATCCTTATCGCGGATGGGAGATCTATGAAAAAGGAATCTATGATATTTTGATCAATGTACGAGATCATTATGGGAATATCGACTGTTTTATTTCTGAAAACGGCATGGGTGTAGAAAATGAAGCACGATTTATCAAGGAAGATGGTATGATCCACGATGATTATCGGATCGAATTTGTTCAATCTCATCTGAAATATGTCCATCAAGCCATTCAAGAAGGTGCCAATTGTTTAGGTTATCATATGTGGACATGCATGGATAACTGGTCGTGGACCAATGCCTATAAGAATCGTTACGGTTTTATTTCAGTAGATTTAGCACAAGATGGAAAAAGAACGATTAAGAAATCGGGTCATTGGTTCAAAGATGTATCAGACAGAAATGGATTTGAAGCTTAAAGAATAGCCAAGAGAGAATGTATGAAAATTCCCGTTCTTACCGCTTCAGGAAAAAGAAGTTCAATTATTTACGATCTTTTTCAACTTTTTTGTCTTTCTATTTCATTTTTTGTATATAATAGAATAGTCAAAATTAAATAGGAGTGGAGGAAGGCATGAGGAAAAAAAGACCGTTTCTTCTCTTTTGGTTATTCGGTTTTTTCTTACTGCTTATTTTATCCGCAGCATTTTCAGGAAAAATGACAGCAGATCTTGCTCAGAAAGAAACAGAAAAAATCGTAGCAAGCAAAGAATCAGTAGATAATTTCAAAAAAGAATTCTCAACTTATTGGTGGGAGGAATATAAATTAACTGCCAATTACGAAAAAGGTGAATTGGACATCTATTTGCCAAAAGGAAAAGAAGAAAATCAATTTATCAATATCGATGACGTACTTAGTGCGATTTCTCTCAGACAATATCAATTCAAAGACAAACATTTGGCCGTTTTGCTTTTGACTCATGATGGCGACAAGGTAGCTCGTTTGAAAAATGGAAAAGTGGTCACAGCTTATTCTGAAAAAGTGGACAAAAAAGTGGTGGCCGATCGACTAGCGGAATGGAAAAAAACCAATGAACAAGTCAAGAAAACAACTGCTTCTTCTCAAAAAAACGAGTCGACAGAACCAAGCCCTTCAGATTCTGGCAGTGGACAAACGATAACGGGAAATGAAGAAAATCAAGCCTCAATCATTACGAATGAGTCATCAGAAGGACAATATCAAACCTATGGACAATGAAAAACAGAGGTTGTGAAAAAGCTGTCCTGCATCAAGAAATAGGGAGCTGCGACAAGAATTTTGTCTCAGCCTCTTTTTTTTTGTACGAATACCGAGAAACTACTTTTGAATACCGTGGAGTGAAGCGGTCACCACAAGACTTTTATCTCTCCATTCGTTTAATCGCTTACATCACAGCGGTTTTATGCTGTGAAAAATGGACGGAATAATCTTTAGAAAGAATAAAAAAATCTTAAGATAACAATTTTTTTAGGAAATTTTCATTTTTCAGGAGCAAAATAAGAAAAAATGTGAATAGAGAGAAGTGATATACGTGACACAACTTAAAAAATTGTGCCAAAATCGTTTAGCAATCGTTTTGACAGCTGTTTTCTTTTTTTGGCTGAAGACGATCATTGCTTACTATGCAGATTTTTCATTAGGTGTGGAAGGTACGATCCAGTACTTTATCTTGTGGATCAACCCGATTGCGACTACCTTATTGTTTTTTGGCCTTTCTTTGTATATTAAAAAGCCAAAGCCAGCGTTAGCCATTCTTTTGATCATTGATATTTTAAATACGCTTTTGTTGTACTTGAATATTATTTTTTATCGAGAATTCACAGATTTCATTACAGTCAAATCTGTATTAGGCTTTTCGAAAGTGTCGCAAGGGTTGTCAGGAAGCTCCTTTTCTTTGATGAAACCCCATGATGTCATCTACTGGTTGGATATCGCTGTGTTCATTGGGCTACTGGTTTGGTTGAAGGTCAAGAAAATACCTATCAAAAGCAACCCTGTCAGCAAACCGATGGCTATCGCGGTTACCTGTCTTTCAGGATTGATTTTTTCAGGAAATCTAGCGTTGAGCGAAGCCAACCGTCCACAATTACTGCAGCGGACATTTGACCGTTCCTATATTGTCAAATATCTAGGAATCGATGCGTACACTATTTATGACGGGATCAAAACAGGAATGACCAGCAGTGTTCGCGCGCATGCAAGCAGTAATGGAATTGATGAAGTTTTAGACTATACAAAGAAACATTATGCAGAGCCAAATCCTGAAACATTTGGGCTCGCTAAAGGAAAAAATGTGATTGTCCTTCATTTAGAAAGTTTTCAACAGTTTTTGATCAATATGAAGGTAGACGGACAAGAAGTCACGCCGTTTTTAAATAGTATTTTCCAGAATCAAGCAACGATCAGCTTTGACAATTTCTTTCATGAAGTAGGACAGGGAAAGACAAGTGATGCTGAAAACATGTTGGAAACTGGCACATTTGGTTTACCTCAAGGCTCATTATTCACAGAACTTGGGTCAGATAATGTCTTTCAAGCAGCACCAGCGATCCTTGGACAAACAGAAGGCTATACAAGTGCTGTTTTCCATGGGAATGTAGCTAGTTTCTGGAATAGAGATCATGTATATAAAAATTTAGGGTATGACAATTTCTTTGATCGATCTTATTTTGATGAATCCGACGAAACGTTAGGTTATGGGATATTAGATAAAGATTTATTCAGAGAATCTGCCCAATATCTTGAACATCTACAACAGCCGTTCTACACGAAATTTCTTTCCGTAACCAACCACACGCCTTATTATACGGATGACAAGAATTTCGACTTTCCATCTTTGAATACTGGCAATAGCACAGTAGATAATTATGTTCGAACGGCCCATTATCTGGATCAATCATTGGAACAATTTTTTACGTATTTGAAAAAATCTGGTATTTACCAAAATTCAATCTTTGTGATTTACGGAGATCATTTTGGGATCTCGAATACAGATAATAAAGATTTAGCAAGTGCTCTTGGTAAAGATCCAGATACATGGGATGAATTTGACAACGCACAGATGCAACGAGTGCCATTGATGATCCATATGCCTGGTTACACTAAAGGGACAGTCAATCATGAATACGGTGGAGAAATCGATGTTTTGCCGACATTACTACATCTATTGGGAATCGATGATAAAGATTATCTTCATTTTGGTACAGACTTATTATCTTCTCAGCACGATCAAGTAGTTGCTTTTCGAAATGGGAACTTCGTGACACCCCAATATACCGTCTTAGGAGGAAAAGCTTACAATAATCAGACAGGAGAAATCATCGATACGAAAGCAGCAGGAATCGACGAGGAAATCTCCAAAGATCAGGAAAAAGTCAAGACTGCGTTAAGTCTTTCAGATAAGCTGAATCAGGAAAATCTCTTGCGGTTTTATGTGCCAAACGGATTTGAGACGATTGATCCGAAAAAATATGATTATAAAAACGAAGCGGAACGTAATGAAGCAATCGAAAAGCAAAAGGGTGAACATTCGACCAGTGTCTTTTCAAAAAACGGCAATAAAACAACGACTAACCTATATCCAGTAACAGGAACCAATGCGGAGCAGCAAAAAAATAATCAATAAACAATCAAACCAACCTTCAGGGATTAGACAGCAGTCTCATGCTTGAAGGTTGGTATTTTTTATGAGAAAAACATTTTTTTATTTTTTTCGTGTATTTTTTATTTTTAACGTATCTATTTATTGAATGCGGAAAATTTAAATTGAAATAATCATTCCTCTTATTGGCAAGCATTCTGGAAAAGCCAAGGGTTAATTTCAATTAAAAAAGGAGAACTATTATGTATGATGGAGAATTGATCAAGAAGCTTCGAGTCAACAAAAAGCTGACGCAGTCCCAATTAGCGGAAGGAATCTGTTCTAAAACTTCGCTAGTCGGGATCGAGACGAATTCAGTGAAAAAAGTATCGTTTGGAACATTGAAATCATTTTTAGAGCGAATGAACATGACACTTGCCGAATATGAATGGATACGAAATCAGCTTGATGAGCCAAAAAAATTAAAGAAAAAAAGACGAATGCTAGATCGGATTCAAGAAGACAGCTTTGATCCTTACAAAGAAATTGCTAATAACCGCAGGCACTATAAGAAAACAGAAGATCTGTACTATTTGGTTTTGAATCTGCACATGTCCAAAAAAACAGAAGTATCTGAGACGGAATTCGAATTTTTGCGTTATGAATGTCGTATCATTGAAGAATATTTGATGCAAGTACCAGAGTATGGTCAATTTGAAGTATCTATTCTAGCTGATTTTCCTTGGATATTCAGTGATCGGTTTATTGAGAATAATTATTTGAAAATCAAAAAAAGAATGCGACGGATCGCGCAACTGAATAATCACGAGCAGTATCTTTTTACTTTTTTGACGAATCTGACTTTGTTTTATATAGAAAATGGTCGCTTAAAAAAGGCACGTAGCGTGAATGAAGATATGAAACGGAGTTTAGCGCATAAAGAAAGAAGTACAGTGGTTTATGAAACATTGATGGCGGACTATTACCAACGACTGATTTCCGCTGCTTTAGGGGAAGAAAAATCGGAAGACTACCAAGAGTTTTTCACAGTGATCGAATATACATTAGGGAAGAATCAAAGGAATTCTTTAGAGAAAAAACTGCTGGCCATTGCTAAATCCAGCAGTTAGACCAACAGTTTAGGATTTGTATCACTTCGCCGCTTTTTCAGCCGGTTTGTTTGTATCGAATGGTGGGAAAAAGCGGGCGATCTCTTTTGTTGCAGCATCACGGGAATCAGAAGCATGGATGATGTTTTCAGTCCCCGGCAGTGCATAATCTCCTCGGATCGTACCTGGAACGGCATCAGCCGCTTTTGTTGCTCCGACCATCTTACGGACGATATCAATCACTTCCTCGCCGACCAGCACAAGATAAACGACCGGACCAGAAGTCATGTAATCGATCAGTTCATCAAAAAAACTGCGTTCAGTCAAGTGCTGATAATGCTCTTTTGCTAGTTCAGGTGTCATCGTTGCAAATTTCATTTCAGCAATGGCCAGTCCCTTTGCTTCAAAACGTTGGATGATGCTTCCGACCAAATGGCGTCTTACGCCGTCTGGCTTGATAATAACAAGTGTTCGTTCCATAACAGCACCTCGTTTCCTACTATAATTCTATTATAGCTGGAGGTGGAAAATGAGACAAATAAAACTGCGTGAGACGGAAATATAACACGTGTATTTTAAAAAAGTATGAAAAACATGGAAAATTGATTTGACATCCTCTTTTTTAGTTGTTATATTAACGAAGGAAAACCGAATAGGATTTGTTAGGTGAGGCTCCTATACAAACATAGGCTACTGCCCAAAAACGTCGAGAGACGCCAATGGGTAGAACAGGAATTGTCGAGATAAGGCTTTTCATAAGGTAGCTAAAAGCAGACATCTGCTTTTTACGTTGTACAGTGTCAAAACTCAACGATGAGATCTGAGAAGCTTTTTTGATTTGCTTTTTCAAACCTTTCGCTGAGTATTTGGCGAGAGGTTTTTTTGTTGCCGCAAATCCCATCGGTGAAAAAACAAAAAGGGGGGTGAGCGAGTTGGGAAAATAACTATTCGAAAAATGATTGGAAGTCATGAATTAAAATTACTTAGTAAAGGAGATGAGAACAAATGGATGACAGTCATTCGAAAAACAAGGATTTAGAGGAAAGGCCAGGGCTATTATCTATCTGTTCTCAGCCCCTTTCAGCATTTTCTCTATCGATCCGATAAATAGCAAAAGACCAGAAACAGCGAAAACAGCTGTCTTTTGGACACAAAGGAGAGATTGAGATGGAAAAAAAGAAAGATACACAAAAAATCTATGCAGCTTTTGCTGGAAAAACGAAGCAAGAATTATTTGAATTGTTCCATGCATCAGCAAATGGATTGTCAGAAGAACAAATCGAGCGTTCAAGAGAAACTTATGGTGAAAATGCGATTTCATATGGCAAAAAAACACCATTCATTATAGAAATATTGAAAGCATACATCACACCCTTTACATTAGTGTTGATTGCATTAGGAATTATTTCATTCATTACGGAATACGTATTAGCCGCTCCAGGAGATAAAGATCTCTTTGGTGTAGCCATTATCTTCACTATGGTTATCGTCAGTGGGACGATGACGTTGATCCAGTCTGTGCGTTCTAATCAAGCAGCTGAAAAACTGAAATCACTTGTGAAAGTAACGGCAGCTGTCAAACGAAATGGCGAGTATACAGAGATTCCTATGGAAGAAATCGTCTGCGGAGATCTTGTGCGGCTTTCAGCAGGAGATATGATACCAGCGGATATGCGTTTATTGTCCGCAAAGGATCTATTCATTTCCCAAGCAGCACTGACAGGGGAAAGCTATCCAGTAGAAAAGCATGCGAAAGTATGTGAAGACGATCAGCAAAGCGAAACAAGTTATGAAAATCTTGTCTTTATGGGAAGCAATGTCATCAGTGGAAGCGCGGAAGGAATCATTGTTTCTGTCGGAAATGACACACTATTTGGGCATGTAGCAGAAACGCTATCTGAAAAACCCATCCAATCAAGTTTTGAATTAGGCATCCACAAAACATCCATGCTGCTGATCAAATTTATGTCATTGATGGCTCCAGCAGTTATCGTTATCAATGGGCTTACAAAAGGAGATTGGTTAGAAGCTTTTCTTTTTGGATTATCTGTAGCAGTTGGTTTAACGCCTGAAATGCTTCCAATGATCGTTACGACGAATTTGGTCAAAGGAGCAAGTGTGATGGCCAAAAAAGGAACAGTCATCAAAAATTTAAATGCTATCCAGAATTTTGGTGCGATCGATGTGTTATGTACGGATAAAACGGGAACATTGACACAAGACAAAATCATTCTTGAATATCATATGGATTGTGAAGGAAATGAAGATGATCGTGTTTTGCGCCATGCTTATCTAAACAGCTACTATCAAACAGGGCTGAAAAATTTGTTAGATGTGGCTATCATTGATGAAGCAGCAGAAACTTTAGATACAGATACGATCAATTATCAAAAAGTAGATGAAATTCCTTTTGATTTTGAACGTCGCCGTATGAGTGTTGTGGTCGCTGATCCAGCTGGCAAAACACAGATGATCACAAAAGGCGCGATTGAAGAAATGTTGAACATTTCTAAATTTATTGATCTTGGTGGTATTGTCGCACCATTAACAAAAGAACGAAAAGAAGCGGTGCTTGCAAAAGTACAATCACTTAATGAAGACGGCTTGCGAGTGATTGGTGTCGCACAAAAGACCAATCCAAGCGTTGTTGGAGAATTTTCAGTCAAAGATGAGTCAGACATGGTTCTGATTGGTTATCTTGCTTTCCTTGATCCACCAAAAGAAACAACAAAACAAGCGTTGAAAGCTTTAAAAGAACATGGTGTAGCTGTAAAAGTTCTGACTGGGGACAATGAATTAGTCACACGGTCTGTGTGCCGTCAAGTAGGCCTAGAAATCAATGAATTGATTACTGGTGAGAAAATCTCGGAAATGAATGATCATGAATTAGCGCAAGTAGCTGAAGACCATGAAGTATTCGTAAAATTGAATCCTCAGCAAAAAGCACGATTGACGACAGCTTTACGTAAAAATGGTCATACTGTCGGATTTTTAGGAGATGGTATCAATGATGCTCCAGCAATGAAAGTGGCTGATATCGGTATTTCCGTGGATACAGCTGTGGATATCGCAAAAGAATCAGCAGACGTGATCCTTTTAGAAAAAGATTTGACGATTTTGGAAAGAGGCCTTCTTTCTGGGCGAGAAACTTTTGGAAACATCATGAAATATATCAAGGCTACAGCAAGTTCTAATTTTGGCAATATGTTTTCCGTACTGATTGCCAGTACGTTCTTACCATTTTTACCAATGTTGCCTTTGCAACTTCTATTTTTGAATCTGATCTATGACGTTTCTTGCATTTCCTTACCATGGGATCGGATGGATAAAGAATATTTGGATGAGCCAAAGAAATGGAATGCATCTAGTATTGGAAAATTCATGGTTTATTTTGGTCCAACAAGTTCGATTTTTGATATCACTACTTACTTGTTGATGTATTTTGTTATTTGTCCTGCTGTAGTTGGTGGAAGTTTCCATACATTGGATAGCTCACAACAAGTGATTTTTATCGCATTATTCCATGCAGGATGGTTCGTCGAATCCCTGTGGACACAAACATTAGTGCTCCATGCATTGCGTACACCGAAAATACCATTTATCCAAAGCAATGCAACATTTGCCATGCTGGTTATCACTACATTAGGAATCATTGTCGGTTCAGTCCTTCCATTCACAGGATTTGGTGCTGAGTTAGGCTTGATGCCGCTCCCTGGCAATTACTGGTTATGGCTGCTTGTAACAGTCGTCGCTTATCTGGCGCTTGTGACAGCTGTGAAGAAAATCTATATCCGTCGATTCCAAGAACTCTTATAAGCGATGCGGCTGGGCTCTATGCTTCTGTTCATTTTGGATCAATCATGCTAAACTAGGTGTATTGTTTTGGAAAGGATTAATGTATAGATGAAAGGTGCAATATTTGATTTAGATGGTTTGTTAGTGGATACGGAAAGAACGTATCGGGATGGTTGGCTTTGGGGATTCCAGCAATTTGATATTCATATCCCGAAAGAAATCGTTGACGCTTGGGGCGGAAAAAACTGGAAACAAAGTTTTGATATTTTAGTGCAGGCAGCAGGCAGTCCTGAAAAAGTGCAGGAAGTCCGAGCAAAGCGTGAAGAATATTTTTATCAACAGCTGACAAGTGGAGCTATCCAATTGAAACCCTACGCAAAAGAAATATTGACAGACTTAAAAGAACGTCATATGAAACTAGGGATTGCTACAACAACTGTTACGAAAAGAGCAACAGATATCTTGGATCACTTTCAATTAGCCGATTACTTTGATACGTTTACGTTCGGAGATGAAGTATCGGAGAACAAGCCTTCACCGGTCCCTTATCTGACAGCTTTGGAACGAACAGGATTAGAAGCTCCTTCAGCTTTTGCAGTGGAAGATTCTTTAGTAGGAGCGACAGCCGCTTCACGTGCTGGACTAGGTGTTGTTTTGATACCCGATTCCAGTTTCGTTCGAAATTATAGCGTCGAAGAAAAGGAAAAACTGAACCTTCTTGCGGAAGGGAAAGATCTTCGAACTGTTATTGAAATGTTAGATAAAAAAACAGAAAAATAAATATAGAAAAAATAATTTGGATTTCATGCTTGACTTTTCAGTTTTCCTCCTGTAGATTATTCCCAACAACAAAATATTGATTTCGTTGAGAAGGAAAGTAAGTTTGGAAACTTTGCAGAGAGGCTCTGGCTGGTGTGAAGAGTCAAGTAAGAAAAGCTGAAAATGGCCTTGGAGAATAATTTGTCGATAAGTAGGCAAATTCGGAAATGTTCGACCGTTAAAACGAACGCCAATCTCTCTTTTTGAGATGTTGGGCTTGAGGGAAGAAAACTTCCGAAAAAAGGTGGTACCACGATACGTCGTCCTTTTACTGACATAGTTTATGTTAGTAAAAGGATTTTTTTTTTGAATATTATTTGCATTGAAATGGTAAGTACGATAGAAGAACCTTTGACAGAGAGCTTCGGTAGCTGAGAAGAAGCAAGGAACGACTATTGGAAAATGGCCATCGAGCAATTCATCCCGAGCATAGATGTAAGGCGATGACGGCTGCGACCGATATCTTGCTAGAGTATGATGGTACTTGAAGAGGAGTTGTGTGTGAACACAGCTTGAACATGAGGTGGTAACACGCAAAAAGGCGTCCTCAAGAAAATGACTATTTTCATTTTCTTGAGGATGCTTTTTTTATAGACAAGGAGGAATGTTAATGATTGAATTGCGAGATGTTTCTGTATGTTTCAAACAAAAAGAAAAAGAGATACAGGCAGTAGATTCTGTAGATTTAACGATTGAAAAAGGGGATGTTTATGGGATCGTCGGTTACTCAGGTGCAGGAAAGAGTACGTTAGTCCGCGTGATGAATTTGTTGCAGAAACCAACAGCAGGAGAAGTCATCGTCAATCAGACGAATTTAAGCCAGCTCTCTCCAAAAGAATTGCGAAAAGAAAGAAAGGCTATCGGTATGATCTTTCAGCATTTCAATCTAATGGAAAGTCGAACGATTTTTGACAACGTAGATTTTTCTCTAAAGTATTCTGGAAAATCAAAACAGGAACGTCGTCAAAAAGTGAATGAACTACTGGAACTTGTCGGTCTGGAAGAAAAAGCATCTGCGTATCCTAAACAACTGTCGGGGGGACAAAAACAACGAGTGGCAATCGCACGAGCTCTGGCAAATGAACCTAAAGTGTTGTTATGCGATGAAGCAACTAGTGCACTTGATCCGAAAACGACCCTTCAGATCCTTGCACTGTTAAAAAAACTAAATCGTCAACTAGGTCTAACGATCGTCCTGATTACTCACGAGATGCAAGTTGTCAAAGAAATCTGCAACAAGGTGGCGGTTATGGAAGAGGGAAAAATCATTGAAAAAGGCAGCAGCATCCAGATTTTCAGTCATCCTGAAGAAGAATTGACTAAAGATTTTATTCGGACAGCGACACACCTTGACCAAGCATTGGAAACAATCAGTGCCCATGCTGCTTTTGCCGATCAGATTGCAAATAAATGGTTGGTGGAATTAAGTTATATCGGCAACCAGACGAACGAACCTCTAATCGCTCATCTTTACAGCAAGTACCAAGTAACAGCGAATATCTTATACGGTAATGTAGAGCTATTACAAGAAACACCCTTAGGAAGTTTGATTGTTACTTTAGCTGGAGAAACCAAACAGCGGCAAAAAGCATTGGATTATTTGATCAAATCTGGTGTAAAAGTAACTATTTTACAAAAAAACGAATTAGATAACCGTATCAAAGTCATCGAAGGAGGAAGCTAAAATGACTGAATTTTTTAAAACATATTTGCCGAATGTCTATTTGATTCCGGATGAATTCATCGAAGCAACAAAGCAAACACTATATATGTCTTTTTGGACGGCATTCATTGGTGGGATTATCGGAATCATCCTAGGTGTGACGTTAGTAGTGACGCGTCCAAATGGATTACTAGCTAACAGGCTGCTGTTCGAAATACTTGATAAGTTGATCAATATCATTCGTTCCATCCCTTTTATTATCTTGCTTTCCCTTTTAGCTTTGACTACTCGTTTCTTAGTTGGAACGACGATCGGTGCCAAAGCAGCTTTAGTCCCTTTGATTTTTGGCGTTGTCCCGTTTTTTGCCCGTCAAATCGAGAATGCACTGCTAGAAGTTGATCCTGGGGTGATCGAAGCAGCAGAAGCGATGGGCACGAGCCCAATCGGCATCATTTTACGTGTTTATTTGTTAGAAGGGTTACCTGGTATCATTCGGGTCTCAGCGTTGACGATTATCAATGTGATCGGACTGACTACCATGGCCGGAGCAGTAGGTGCCGGCGGATTAGGGAATCTTGCTATATCGAGAGGATATAATCGATTCCAAACAGATGTAACGATTGTCGCTACATTATTGATTCTGATCTTAGTTTTTTTGAGTCAATTTATCAGTAATCAACTGATTAAAAAAATCACACATTGAAAGTGGAGGAGAAAAAATGAAAAAAATTATTCGTTTTGCAGTCATTACATTTGTAGCAATTATTTGGTTGGCAGGGTGCAGCCAAGGAAAAGCAGCTACAACTGACAAAAAAGAAACGACCGTAAAACTAGGGATCATTGGGGAAGATACAGATGTATGGGACGATGTGAAAGAGCGTTTGAAAAAGGAAAACATCCATTTGGAATATGTGAAATTTACAGATTACAATCAGCCAAATGCGGCTTTAGCAGATGGATCGATCGATTTGAACTCCTTCCAACATCAATTCTTTTTAGACAATTACAATGAAGAACACGGAACTGATTTAGTATCGATTGGGAATACGGTTAATGCACCGTTGGGAATTTATTCCAATACGTTAAAAGATGTGGCTGATATCAAAGATGGAGCGAAAGTTGCAATCCCTAATGATGTCACGAATGGCGGCAGAGCTCTTCTGTTATTGCAAACTGCTGGATTGATCAAAGTGGACAAGGCAAAAGGCCAAGCGCCTACCGTTTCTGATATTACCGAGAATAAAAAAAATCTAGACATTTCTGAGTTAGATGCTTCCCAAACAGCACGTGCTTTGTCGGATGTAGACATTTCAGTCATCAATAGCGGTGTAGCTGTAGATGCTGGATTTAATCCCGCTTCTGATGCAATCTTCTTAGAACCAGTCGATGACCATGCACGTCCTTATGTCAATATCATCGTTGCAAGAAAAGAAGATGAAGACAATAAAACGTATCAAAAAATAGTAGATGCCTATCAAACAGAAGAAACAGCCAAAGTAATCGAAAAAACATCAAAAGGTTCAAGCGTACCTGCGTGGGAAACATTCGGGAGAAAATAAGAAAAAACGACTAGCATAGGAGGAAATTTTTATGACAACAACACTCTCAACAAATCAATTGAAGGATCTGATCCAATACCGTTTACCAGAATATCAAGCACTTGCACTAGCTATCCACGATCATCCTGAAGTAAGTAATTATGAATTTTATTCCTCAGCAGCTTTAATCAAACAATTGGAAAAAGAAGGGTTCTGGGTAGAAAAAGAAGTAGCTGGGCACCGAACAGGCTTTGATGCACGTTATATTTCCAATAAACCAGGTCCGACAATTGCCTTTTTGGCAGAATTTGATGCTTTACCAGGTATTGGTCATGCATGCGGACATAATTTATTTGGTACTTACTCCGTATTAGCAGCCAGCATAGTGAAACAATTCATTGATGAGATTGGTGGAGAAATCCGTGTGTATGGTACTCCGGGGGAAGAAGGAGGCGAAAATGGATCAGCTAAGGGCAGCTTCGTTCGGGAAGGGTTTTTTGAGGATGTCGATGCAGCATTATGTGTCCATCCAGCTTTTCGTTATGGGAAAACGACAGAATCTTTAGCAAATGATCCAGTTGATATCAAATTTTACGGTGTCGCTTCTCATGCAGCAGCAGCACCTGAAAAAGGAGTAAATGCTTTGGAAGCCTTGATCCAAGTGTTTAACGGAATCAACGCTCTACGCTTGCAATTGCCAAAAGATGTCAATATCCATGGAATCATTACAGATGGAGGCGTGGCGGCCAATGTCATACCAGACTACGCTGCTGGACGTTTCTATTTACGTGCAGGAAATCGACAAACATTAGACAAAGTATATGAAAAAGTGGAAAATATCGTACGAGGTGCTGCATTAAGCACGGGTACGACTTTTGAGTTTGGATTGTTCCAAAATGCAGTCGATGATGTCATCGTCACGCCTTCTTTCGATGACTTATTCTTCCAACATGCAAAAGAAGCAGGTGTTCCTGATGAAGAAATAGAAACGGAACAAAGAACAAGTCTAGGTTCTTCTGATGTAGGAAATGTCAGCCAAGTCATTCCAACGATACAGCCTACTGTAGCAATCTCTGAGACATACATTGCCGGACATACAGAAGAATTCAAAGCTGCTGCTAAAAGTGAAAAAGGACTTGCTTCTATTGCGATTGCAGCGGAATTACTTGCCAATACAGCTCTAGATTTATTGAGAGAACCCAAGCTATTAGAAAAAATCAAACAAGAACATCAAGAAATAGTAGCAAGAAAAAAACAAGAGGGCGCTACTTTCTAGTAAAAAGATAAAGTTGTGCGTGAAAGTTATAAAAATAATTTTCAGAAAAATGAAAAAATATTTTCTTTTTCATTGACAAATGATCTTATGGAAGGTAAACTTCATACAAGTCAACTTTTCACGCAGTAGCGGTTAGGTGTTTTGTTCAGAAAGTCGGTGGTCGCTGCGAACCGATCAAGCCTAATTGACGAATTACATGGAAAGTCCATACATTTGAATAATCGTTTGAAAGTGAAAAACAGATCTGTTTTTAATTAAGGTGGTACCGCGGAGTCATTCGTCCTTAGTTGAAAGCAGGTCTTTTTATTTTTATAAAGGAGGAATCGCGGATGAATTGTGGCGGAGTAATCCGATATCTTAACTTTTTTAGAACATAAGAACAACTAAAAAAGGAGAGATTATCATGGAAAAAAAAGGAACACCAAGTTTTTTAGAAGCAACACTTGTATTAATGGTCATTGTTTTAGGCATTGCGATTGGCGTTGTCGGATTAAAGGTTTCACCTAATATCACGATTTTGGCAGCTATCGGAATGGTCATGTTGTACGCAGTGATAAAAAAATACCCGACAGATTGGCTGCACGAAGGGATCATCAATGGCATCAAACCGGGGATCATTCCAATCTTTATTTTTATTTTAGTCGGTTCATTGATTGCTGTATGGATACAAGCAGGAATTATTCCAACCCTCATGGTCATTGGATTTAAATTGATCAGTGTCCAGTGGTTCGTCCCTTCTGTATTTGTTGTTTGTGCAATCGTAGGTAGCGCTGTAGGGAGTGCCTTTACTGTTATGTCAACGATTGGGATTGCATTTTTCGGTATTGGGACAACACTAGGACTAAATCCAGCCCTTGTAGTTGGAGCCATTGTTTCAGGTGCCGTTTTTGGAGACAAGATGTCTCCATTATCCGAATCAACAAATTTAGCAGCAGCTATTGTTGATGCCGATTTGTTCAAACACATCAAGCATATGATGTGGTCGACTGTTCCGGCATTTGTTGTTTCTTTCTTTTTATTCATGATTTTAGGACACACAAGTAAAGCCGCAAGTCTTTCATCTATTCGTGAAGTGACCGATATTCTAGAAGCAAACTTTACTATTTCAATCTGGTCACTGATTCCTCTATTTTTAATGCTCTTGTGTGCATGGAAAAAGGTGCCGGCAATTTTGACGATTTTGTTGAATATCGCTGTAGCAGTAGGAATGATCTTTATTCAAAACCCACAAACTTCCTTAACAAAGTTGGCAGGGGTCATCGAATCTGGATTTGTTTCAAATACTGGAAACCAACAAATCGATTCACTGCTTAGCCGTGGAGGAATCGAAAGTATGATGCCAACTGTGTCATTGATTATTCTAACATTGTCATTAGGTGGTTTGTTGATCGAATTTGGGTTGATCTCAACCGTTATGGAACGAGTATCAAGAAAGATGACGAACACCCCCAAATTGATTTTTACAACATTGATGACAAGCATCGGAGTAAATATCTTTATTGGAGAACAATTTCTATCTGTTATCCTGCCTGGTAATGCATTTAAAGAAACTTACGAAAAAGCAGGCTTTGATCCAACTGTACTAGGGAGAACACTAGAAGATGGTGGAACAGTGATCAATTACTTAGTGCCTTGGGGGATCGCCGGAAGTTTCGTAGCAAGTACATTTGGCATTCCTACACTCACTTACTTGCCATTCGTGTTTTTCAGTTTGCTTTCACCTGTGTTTTCGATGGTCAGTGCCTTTACAGGTTGGGGGATCTCAAAGAAATTTGTGAAACCGCAAGAAGCAGTAAGCAAGACAGCGCAATTGGAACAATAAAAACGGAAAAAGGGAGTGTGACAAAAGTCTTGTCACACTCCCTTTTACGAATAAACGGTGTTCAAAAGCTTGCATCTGCGGTAATAAGCCTAACCAAACGAAAAATATGAGAAGCTATTTTTGTTTGGCTGTCCTTATTACTTGATGCAGGGCAGCTTTTTCACAACCTCTTTTTCTGTTTGGATAGATAATGGTCATTCCATTTCTTTGATCATTTTTTTCATTTTATCGATCTCTTCTTCTTGTGCCTGAATGATTTCTTCCGCTAATTTTTTTACTTCAGGATCTTTTAAATCAGCTCGTTTACTTGTCAAGATAGCAATAGAGTGATGAGGGATCATTGCCTTCATCCACGCCGTATCGTTGACAGTTGTTTGGCTTCGTACCATAAATAAGGAACCAGCAAAAACAAGAAGACTTGCCACTAAAATCATAGCATTTATCTTTTTGTTTTCATACATTTTCCACATGAACAACAACATGATGACTGCCATGACTGCACCCATCATCAGCGCCATGAATACACGTGTGCGACTGAAGAAGATATGGTCGAGCGCATAAACATTCAAATACATCATACCAAACATGACTACCGTCGAAACACCAATCATCAACAAAAACTTCCAATACTTTTTCATTTAAAACAAACTCCTTTTTCTTCATTCCTTTCTTCTATCATGTCATGAGCGTGGAGAACAATCAATTAATCTGCACAGATGGTTTTTGAACACCGTTTATCAAGAGGTCGTGAGCCTGCCGTTTAACGCTGAGTCACAAGGAACAAATTCAAAAAATAGTTTCTCATGTTTGTTGAATATTGTGACTTGTGACCGAGGAGTTGGCAGGAGAACACCGTTTAGTGGAGAGGTCGTGAAAAAGCTGTTCTGCATCAAGTAATAAGAACAGCCAAGTAAAAACAGTTTCTTATGTTTTTAACTTGGCTGGACTTATTACCGCAGATGTAAGTTTTTGAACACCGTTTATTCGGAAAAAGGAACTGCAACAATTTTTGTCGCAGCTCCTTTTTCAATAGCTCCAGCTATTCAATATAAATAGAATAAAATTCTCTATTGGTTTCATTCATTCGTCAAGACGAAAGCATCATTCTTTTTTTGATAACTGAAATAAATGAACAGGTAAAGCAGACCGGTCAATACAGTTACCCCAATGGAGTTCGTGAATAGGATACCAAGGAAAATCAACCCTAAGACTGCTAATGCAAAAAAGCTGATTCCTTTGTCCCATAACGTTCCTTTCCTTAGTGCCAGTACAAAGGACGCAGCACTGATAATGATCCAGATCAATAATACTGTATAGGAAAGAGAACCTGCCAGATAGCCAAATAATTTGTCACCGACAAAATAAGAAAGAGCCACACCTAGATAAAGAACACTGGTACAAAACAGTACAGCACGTTGCGGTACTTGATGCTTGTTTAAAACAGCTAGTTTTCTAGAGGAACCTTTTCGATCTTTCAAGCGGAAGAACAAAATCCTCGAAGAAGCATACACACCTGAATTAATAGACGAGAACAGAGCAAGAACAATCACGAAATTGACGATATCTGCTGCAAATGGAATATTCATTTTTTCAAATACCATCACAAAAGGACTAACGTTCGTACCTGCTAATGTATTCCAAGGAAAAATAATCAAAAGCAAAAATAAAGGAATAATGTAAAAGGAAATGATTCTTCCCATAACGCCTTTGATTGCTTTAGGAATCGCACGTTTAGGATCATCTGCTTCGCTTACTGTGATAGCAATCAGCTCAGAACCGCCGTAAGAATAGATAACTACAAGCAAAGAACTGATGATTCCCTTCATACCATGAGGAGTAAAACCACCATGATCAGTCAATTGTTGAAGGGTAGGGAAAACACCAGTACCCAACATTTGCTGACCAACAAGATAAGCAGCAAAAATGATTAATAGGATAATGACACTGATTTTAGCAAAGGCCAGCCAATATTCTGTCTCTGCGAATAATCGTACCGAATAAAGATTGATGATAGTAGTTAAAACAGCCAACATAAAAACAAATACCCAAGCTGGGACGTGGGGGAACCACAACTGTAAAAAGGAAGCAGCTGCAACAGCTTCAGCAATGATATTGATAATCCACATGGACCAGTAGACCCAATCGGTAAAATCGGCAGAATGAGCACCTAGATATGGACGAATCAATCCAGATAATCCGTGGTGCGTATCGCCACCACTTAAAACAATTTTTCCCAGACCTTTCATCACGATATATAAAATCATTCCGCCAATCAAAAAAGCGATCAATACAGAAGGGCCGGCGATTCCAATCGCTTCGCCACTTCCTTTAAATAGACCTGCACCAATCGCTCCACCCAAAGCTAGCATGGTGATATGTCGGGAGCTAAGTTGTTTTTTCAATTTTTTATCTTCCATAAATAACCTCTTTCTTTTAAATTCACAATCAAAATGTATAGTAAGAATAAATAGCAATAATAACAATGACTAATGATAACAAATTTTCAGACAATTACAACTATTCAGAAAACTCTTAGGCATATTTTAATGGAAGAATGATTTATTTCATCGTATTTTCATAGAAATGTTAAATTTTTATAAAAATAATAGGAAGCGTTTTACTAGCTTTTTACTATTTAAACAGGCTATCATAGGAAAAAGTGACAGAGAAAGTGAGGCGGAACAGATGAACAAAAACGACGTATTGCTAGTTGCGAAAAATAAATCACTTTATTTTTTCCCTTCCATCCGCTCTTTAGATGTTTGGTCCGGAAAAGATTTACTACAGTCGGAATTCATTAAATCGGCTCGACAACAGTTGGCAAATTATCAGCTGATCGTTTTTTTAGATTATGGATTTGATATGGAGATGGCTCGACGCGTGCGTCCATTTACCAATGCAAAAATCGTGTTATTTTTTTGGAACCACTTCAAAGCAGAACACGAGGCGATGCTGAAACAGGCACAAGATGAACCGGCAATCGATGAGATTTATCATTTTGATTTTTTGGAAGCAAAAGAACTTGGACTAAAACATAATAGTTCCTTTTATTCGAAACATATGGATTTTTCTTCTAGCGAACCAAAGACGGATCTTTTTTTTGGTGCAACAAATAACGGCAGAAAAGAACGGGCAGAAAAATATAAGCAGGAATTTACAAAAAGAGGTGTTACGACCAATTACTTTATTCTTCCGCTTCGAGGAAATGAACAACCTGGATACCTTACTTATGAAGAGTATCTGAAAAAAACTGGGGAATCGAGCGGGATTCTAGAACTGTTGCGGGAAGGGCAGCAAGGAGTGACTTTGCGAACGTTTGAATCTATGTATTTTCAAAAGAAGCTAGTGACAGATAATCAAGCCATAGCTCATTATCAGTTTTATCATCCTGAAAACATTTTTTTGCTTCAAGAACGTGATTTAGATGAATTACCGGAATTTCTGCATACGCCATTTCAGCCAATCCCATCAGAACTGTTGGAATTTTTTGATGCAGAAAATTGGGCAAAACGTTTTTTCACTACTGACTCCGCTATTTATGAACAATATGAATACGATCTTTCCTCTGTTAAAAATAAATAAAAGTGCCAACCAATCATAGATGAAAATAAACAAGCGCAATTCTTATGGCAACATGAGAATTGTGTTTTTCTTTTTGATCTTTCGTGGGGGTAAAAAAATGAGAACCAGCTGCTGATCCAGCTGATTCTCATCAGAGAGCCTTTTATTCTGCGCCAAGGATTCCTTCTTTTGCATGGACTAATTGGGTCAAAAAGGCACAATATGGTGTAGCAATATCATATTTTTGTCCTTTTCGCCAAACGGCACCATTGATGTAGTCGATTTCAGTCAAACGATGGTTTTTGATCAGGTCTTGGTACATAGATGGGTAATGCAACCCGATGTTGTCAGGATCATAAGTAGAAGCAATATGCTGGTACACTTCTTCTTGATCTAATGTGATTCCTTCTATTGCTGCGATAGAAGCAAACTCAGATACGATCGTTCGAACCATGCCCTCTGCCGCTTTTTGCGCACCTAGTTCAGCAATATTACAATCCAAGATCGTGCATAATCCATTTAATGTTCCGTTTACACAAGCTTTTCGCCAAATGGAATAACGAACATTATGACTATAGATTGGATTCAATCTTGCTTCTTGAAAGACTTCTACAACTTTTTTTGTAAATGCTTCGCCTTCTGGTTCCAAGTTCTCTAGTTCGATTTCTCCATCACCTAATAATGTGACTTTTCCGGGACCAGCTAGACCAGCTGTCCACATCGTGATCCCAAATAAGATATTTTTCTTTGGTACATATTTTTCCAGTACATCTTCATGACCTAATCCATTCAGTAAACACAAAACATAAGTATTCTCAGTAATAATGGATTGGATTGAACGAAACATATCATCTAATTGATTCGCTTTTGTCAAGGCTACGATCAAATCCACGTGTTCGTTGCTTTCGATGATTTCTTTTGGTGAATAGATTGGCAGTTTTGCAACTACTTCTTTGCCATTAAAGTCAGCAATCAATCCATTTGTACGAATGGCTTCAATGTGAGCAGGCCAGCGATCGATCAAGACGACCTCATTTCCGCTTTGATGCAACATCAATCCGATTCGGCTGCCCATTGCTCCGGCTCCAGCTATTGCGATTTTCATGTTTTTTCTCTCCTTTATTCAATGAGTTCCCTTTTAGTATATAGAAAAACAGAAGAAAATAGCATTGTTTTGTTTGAAAAAAGTGAAAAAAAGTGTCTTACTTAAGAAGAAAGTGAGGGATATAGATGGATATTTTGGCGGCAATCGATTCATTTAAAGGAAGTGCTTCTTCATTTGAATTAAATCAGGCAGTTCTAAATGGCTGGGAAGACCGTAAAGGAAGAAAAATCAATGTGCCGATTGCAGATGGCGGAGAAAATACTGCAGAAGCAATCTATTACGCGCTCGGGGGAACCTGGCGTACGATTGATGGGATGGATTTCTTATTTCGTCAGCGAAAAATCACTTATTTATTGACGAACTGGCAAGGAAAAAATACCGCAGTCATTGAATCTGCACAAGTATTAGGATTAGATTTACTTGATAAACCAACGGATCAAACCATCCGACTTGCTTCTAGTTATGCCTTGGGAGAGCTTATCAAAGATGCACTGCTTCAAGAAGTGGAACAAATCATTGTCACTTTAGGAGGAAGCGGATGTAGCGATGGTGGTCTAGGATTACTCCAATCCTTGGGTGCTTCTTTAGAAGGGTACACAGAAGGAAATCCTTTGTTATCTACTAAAAAACTTCATTTGGATCGAAGGAACGTTCTTGTTTCTAAAGCAAAAGTGATCATCGCTGCAGATGTGACCAATCCATATACAGGTCAACAAGGAGCTGCTTGGCAATTTGGAAGACAAAAAGGAGGAACGGATACGACGTTAGCTTTCTTGGATAAACAAGCAGAAAAGATTGCTCAGCAGATAAAAGATGTTTGGGAGGTGGATTTAGATAACATCCCAGGAAGCGGAGCAGCAGGCGGTATCGGCGGAGCCCTTTTTTTGTTAGGAGCGAAGATGGTCTCTGGTTTTGAGTTGGTCAGCCAAATCACTGGATTAGAAAAACAGATCGAACAAGCAGATGTCATCATTACAGGAGAAGGGCGGATTGATCAGCAAACAATTCACGGAAAAGTTCCATATGGCGTAGCAGTGCTGGCAAAAAAATATCGAAAACCAATAATCGCTATTTGCGGAAGTAGGGACCAAGAGTTGGAAGGACTCTCTGATTTTCTCCCCATTGTCTTAAGCATTCAATTAGGACCAATCGATTTAGAGGAAGCAATGGAACACAGGCAAACATTAGAAAAAACAAAAATCTTAGGACAGACACTCAGCAGATTTTTCACCATCCTCCCGAAGTAGTTGACAAAATCAATTTCTTTATGCTATCGTAACTTCAAATATAGGACAAAGTGAGGGATCCGTGCATTGAAAAATTAAGTCGATTGATGAAAGCTGCATTCAGACTGTACCTTGTGGAGACAAGGGAGCAGTGTGCAGATTTTCAGGATTGGCTTGGTTCTTTCGATGTATGGGTCTTTTTGTGTGCACCAAACCCTTGCATCCTCTTTAGCCAGTTCTGAAAATAGGACTGGTCTTTTTTTACGAGGTGATGGAATAATGTCTAAAATCGAAATAAAAAATCTGACATTCGGCTATGACAGCCAAGGCACATTATTATTTGAACAAGCCAATCTAAACTTTGACACCCAATGGAAACTAGGACTTATCGGACGAAACGGTCGAGGAAAGACAACTTTACTGAATATCCTGCAAAACAAACTCCCTTACCAAGGGCAAGTGATCCATCAGCAAGCGTTTGTCTATTTCCCGCAGCAAACAAAAGATAAAGAGCGTTTGACCTATTATGTGTTAAATGAGATTACGGATTTTGAGATATGGGAAATTGAAAGAGAGCTCCAACTGATGCAAACAGATCCTGAAATCTTATGGAGAGAATTCAGCACACTATCAGGAGGAGAGAAGACAAAAGTCCTACTGGCACTCTTATTTGTGGATGACACTCATTTCCCGTTAATCGATGAACCAACGAATCATTTGGATATCTCTGGCAGAAAACAAGTAGCTGCTTACTTGAAAAAGAAAAAACAAGGATTCATCGTGGTGAGTCATGATCGGGGATTTATCGATGAAGTAGTGGACCATGTTTTAGCAATCGAAAAGAGCCAACTGGAACTTTATCAAGGGAATTTCTCTATCTATGAAGAACAGAAAAAACTTCGTGATGAATTTGAAATAGCTCAAAATGAAAAATTGAAAAAAGAAGTCAGCAGGCTAAAGAAAACAGCGGCAGAAAAAGCAGAATGGTCTCGTTCCCGTGAAGGAGACAAAACAAAGAAAAAAGTCGGATTCATCGATACGGAATCTAGGCGAGTGAATAAAGGAGCAGTAGGCGCTGATGCTGCACGGACGATGAAACGATCTAAAGCAATCGTGAATCGGATGGAAACCCAGATCAGTGAGAAAGAAAAATTATTAAAAGATATCGAGTATATCGATGCTTTGACGATGAATAGCCAAGTGTCTCATCATAAACGGCTGTTAAGCGTAGAAAATCTTCAATTAGGGTATGAAAATCTGTTATTCGAGCCAGTTCATTTTACGATCGAACCACATCAGCGGGTGGCGATTTCAGGCCCTAACGGCGCAGGAAAGTCATCCATTATCCATTATCTTCTGGGAACATTCAGCGGCAAGGTTGTAGGAGAAAAATCCCAGCCCAAACATTTGACCATTAGTTACGTACGCCAAAATTATGAAGACAATCGAGGGACGTTGGCGGAATTCGCGGAGAAAAACCGAGTAGACTACCAAGCATTTTTGAATAATCTCCGAAAGCTTGGGATGGAAAGAGATGTTTTTCATAACAAAATCGAACAGATGAGTATGGGACAACGGAAAAAAGTGGAATTGGCTAAATCTTTATCACAACCAGCTGAGCTATATATATGGGATGAACCATTGAATTATTTGGATGTCTTCAATCAAGAACAATTAGAACAACTGATTTTGAACGTGAAACCTGCTATGTTACTAGTGGAACATGATCAAACCTTTCTAGATAAAGTATCTACTGAGATTATTTCTCTTGAGAAAATCTAAACCTTGTAATCTCAAAGACAACAAGGTATGGTTAAGGAGAACTTTGTCAACGAAGGAGAGAATCACATGCTTTATGTAACGAGACACGGAGAAACAACTTGGAACGCACAAGGATTAGTTTGCGGGCGGGCAGATGTGCCGCTGACTGAAAAAGGACAGATGCAGGCACAGGCACTAGCAGAAAAGGTAGTAGATTTGCCTGTTCCGATCACGAAAATCATCCATTCCCCTCTTCAACGAGCAAGAGATACAGCACAAGCAGTAGCTGATCGTCTCAATTTGTCGATGACCGCTGATGAGCGATTGGTAGAAATGGATTTTGGGGATTATGATGGACTGCCAAGCAAAGATGAAAACTTTCAAAAAGCGCGTTTAGCGTTTGCTGTACGTTTCCCAAATGGAGAGTCGGTCTTAGATGTGTACGCACGAATCGTTCCTTTATTGAAAGAATGCATGGAAGACGAAGAAAATGTCTACTTGTTAGTCTGTCATAATGCCTTGATAAGAGTGATCAATGCTTATTTTCATCCAATGCCTAATGAAGGGTTCTTTACATTCATGGTAGACAATACAGAATTAATTTCTTATGAGTAATTAGGCTTTTGTGTTATTTAAATAAAATGTTTCAAGGCACTGCTTTTGCTTAGCAGTGCCTTTTTTGTGGCTGTGTCAATTCTTTTGGCAATATAAATCCAATTTTTAGAAATAAAATTTAATTATTTTAACAAAAGTATTGAAATTTTGTTTCTTTAGATATATACTCTAGTCATAGAAATGAAGACGGATACAGAAAAAGAGGGATAATATGTTTGGCTTTTCAATATTTATGAATGATTCTTTGTCAGAAGAGAAGAAACAGTATATCCGCCAAATGGCATCCAATGGCTTTGTCGGTATTTTCACTTCCATGCATATACCGGAAGATGATGTTTCGGCTTATCAAAATCGATTGATCGAACTAGGAAGCGAAGCGAAAAAGAATAAACTAGAGTTGATGGTCGATATTTCAGGAGAGGCATTGAAACGAGCTGGCTTTTCACTAGAAGATCTAACACCCTTGAAAGCAATTGGTGTAACAGGGTTAAGAATGGATTATCATATTTCTAATCAGCAGATCGCCGACTGGTCACATCAATTGAAAATCAGTTTGAACGCCAGCACGATCACGCCTAAAGATATCGATGAGTTGAAAGAAGCAGCGGCTGATTTCTCACAAATCGAAGCTTGGCATAATTATTATCCACGTCCTGAAACAGGGCTGGACAAAGAATGGTATCAGGAAAAAAATCAATGGCTCAAAACTCAAGGATTCCTTGTCCAAGGCTTTGTACCAGGAGATACAGAGTTGAGAGGTCCACTGTATCAAGGATTACCGACTTTGGAAGAACATCGAGGGATCCATCCTCTAGCAGGCGCTCTTGATCTATTAGCAAGTAACACGGATATTGTTTATATCGGAGATGCAGGTCTGTCAGAACACGTTCAGGAGCAATTTGCTTCTTTCCAAAAAGAACAGACAGTCTTGCTGCATACGGAATCTGTAGATGAAGATTTTTACGAATATATATTAGGAAAACATACGAATCGGCAAGATGATGCAAGAGATGTCATACGAAGCGCAGATGCGCGTTTTCGAGAGATTCCGCCAATCCCAGTAAGAAATACAGCTAAGCGTATGAAAGGATCTATTACTTTAGATAACGAAAAGTATTTGCGCTATATGGGCGAGATCCAATTAACTAAATATGATTTGCCAGCGGATGAAAAAGTGAATGTAGTAGCCAAAGTCATCAAAGAAGAACTACCGCTGATCAACCAAATCAAAGCTGGTATGAACTATCAATTTATAAGAAAAGAAGGAAGATAAAAATGAGCAAAATCAATTTAGAGAACCTAACAACGGAACGCAGAAACCAAGAAACTTTTGGATTAGATGAAATGAGTATTTCTCAAGCAGTCCAACTAATGAACAAAGAAGATCAGAAAGTGGCCGCTGCTGTTGAAAAAGAACTGACAAGTATCGAGCCAGTGATCGCCAACACGATTGAATCCTTTAAAAAAGGTGGTCGCTTGATTTATATGGGAGCTGGAACGAGTGGTAGACTTGGTGTATTAGATGCTGCTGAATGTGTACCGACATTCGGTGTAGAACCGGAAATGGTCATAGGTCTAATTGCTGGTGGAGAAGAAGCAATGACGGTAGCCGTCGAAGGAGCCGAAGATTCTTATGAATTAGGGCAAGAAGATCTAATCAAGCTGAATTTAACAAAAAATGATATAGTTATTGGTATCGCAGCTAGCGGTCGTACACCATATGTGATTGGTGGATTAGATTACGCAAAATCGATTGGTGCTGTTACAGGAACGATTTCTTGCAATAAACAAGCAGAAATCAGCAAGCATGCGGATTTCCCAATCGAAGTCGATGCAGGACCAGAATTTTTGACAGGCTCTACTCGATTGAAGTCAGGAACAGCACAAAAACTGATTTTGAATATGATTTCTACTATCAGTATGATCGGTATCGGTAAAGTATTCAATAACTTGATGGTCGACGTCAAACCAACAAATGAAAAACTAATCGAACGCTCAAAACGAATCATCATGCAAGCGACAGAAGCTGACTACGAAACAGCTGAAAAGTACTTTGAAGAAGCAGATCAAAATGTCAAACTGGCTATCGTCATGATTTTGACAAATAGTGATAAAGAGGCAGCTCAAGCAAAATTAGCTGAAGCAAACGGTTTTGTAAAAGGAACCTTATGAGGGGGAAAAGACCATGGCAAAAAACGAATTGACTTTGGAAGAACTGGCAAAACAAATTTATCAAGGAGCAGGCGGTATGGGCAATGTTGAAAGCATTGTCCACTGCATGACTCGTGTACGTATGAAGGTCATCAATGATGATCTTGTAAATGTCTCGGAATTAAAAGCGATTCCAGGAGTACTTGGCGTAGTAGAGGATGAACAGCTCCAAGTCATCATCGGACCTGGGAAAGTGAACAAAGTAGCACAAGAAATGGTTGACTTAGCAGGCGTGAAATTAGGAGAAAAACTTCCTTCTGCAAGTGCGACTACAACAAGTTCTTCTGCATCTGGAAAAGACCGTGTAAACGAACGGGCACAAGAAATGAAAGCGGCACAAAAATCGAAACAAAAACCCTCTAAAATCAAATCGGTATTAAAAGACATCTCTAATATCTTTGTACCAATGATCCCTGCATTTGTCGGCACTGGGATCGTAGCAGGGATTGCCGCAGTTTTAGCAAACTTAGTCACAGCTGGGACACTAGACGCAGGAACATGGCAACAATATATCGATGTGATGAACATCTTGAAAAACGGGATGTTTAGCTATCTAGTTATCTATACAGGTATCAATGCTGCACAAGTTTTTGGTGCAACGCCAACGCTTGGTGGAGTTATCGGGGCCGTTGTGATGCTGACAGGGATGAATCCGGAAGCACCACTGAAAAACTTGTTTACCGGTGAAGCTCTTGCAGCTGGACAAGGCGGGATCTTAGGTGTTATCTTCGCAGTTTGGTTATTGTCAATCGTTGAGAAAAAACTGCATAAAGTAGTACCTGATGCGGTAGATATCATCGTTACGCCAACTCTTTCACTGATTGCCATCGGTCTGATCGAAATTTTCTTCATCATGCCTTTAGCAGGGTTCATTTCTGACGGCATGGTCGGTGGGATCAACTGGGTACTTGGTGTTGGAGGAGCATTTGCCGGCTTCGTTCTAGGTACATTATTCTTGCCAATGGTCATGTTCGGACTACATCAGATCTTGACGCCAATCCATGTACAAATGATTGATGAAACTGGTCGTACCTTATTGCTTCCAATTCTTGCGATGGCCGGAGCAGGACAAGTGGGTGCAGCATTGGCATTATGGATCCGCTGCAAAAAAGACAAAGAATTAACAGAAATGATCAAAGGGGCTTTACCAGTCGGAATCTTAGGAATCGGCGAACCATTGATTTACGGAGTAACATTACCTCTAGGACGTCCATTTATTACTGCTTGTATCGGTGGAGGTATCGGTGGGGCAGTGATCGGAATGATCGGAAATGTCGGAGCAATCGCTATTGGACCTTCAGGAGCCGCTTTGATCCCATTGATCTCTGACGGTAAATGGTTAGGCTATATCCTTGGTTTATTGGCCGCTTACGCTGGTGGATTCGTTGCTACATTCTTCTTCGGTATTCCTAAAGACCGTTTAGAAAAAGAAGAACTAGCGACCGAAACAGCCACAGTAAATGAAGTGCCTGAAAAAGCAGTACCTCAAGCTTCAGCTGAAAGTGTGACTATCCTCTCATCAGTCGCTGACGGAACAGTTGTTTCTTTAGATAAAGCAAGTGATCCAGTTTTTGCACAAAAAATGATGGGTGAAGGTTACTTTGTAGAACCAGAAAACGGACATATCTATTCTCCGGTTACTGGAGTAATAAGTTCTGTCTTCCCAACAAAACATGCTATCGGCATTACGACACCAAACGGCTTAGAAATCTTGCTTCATATGGGTATCAACACAGTTGACTTAGGCGGTACGCCATTTGATGTGAAAGTAACAGAAGGACAGCAAGTGACACCTGATACGCTTGTAGCAGAAGCTGACCTAGAAGCAATTAAAGCAGCAGACAAAGAAACCTCCATGATCGTCTTGGTAACCAATATGGATCGTGTAAAAAACTTTGTCTTGGAAAAAACAGGTAAAGCGAAAGCAAAAGCACCTGTGATGGATGTCAAAGCTTAATAAGAATAGAAACAATAGAGAACATAAAAAGAAGAAGCCAAAATTTATTTTTCAGCTTCTTCTTTTGTGTTATTTATTTTTTTCTGCTAAAATTTGATAAACGCGTGTCACATCAGATGGTGTTCCCCGTAATTCATAATCTGCCAAGAAAGGAAAGCCGAATCTTTGTGCGTATTGTTTGGCTGTCAGACAATATTGATTATTGAAGTTTTTATTACCGCTACCGACTACACCAAGGCAAAGTTTATGATTGTCTTCGTACTCCAGATATTCGCGCATCGTTTCGGTCAAGATTTCTGTGTCACCGTTGTCTAACCCATTCCCACCGTCTAAATAAGTAGGAACGAAAGTAAAAAATGGTTCTGTTTCTTTCGTAAAATCACTATTTTCATGGATTTCTTTTAAAGTAACTTCAGGATTGACAGGATCTTCTGCATGCATTTTTTCAGCATATTCTGCTAGATGTTTGGCGAAAGCACGCGTATTTCCTGAAATCGATATATATAAAATGTTCATGGATCATCCCCCAATTCTTTCCCTTTAGTATAGCATCTTTTTAAGTTTTTTGGTGGTGTAATTTGGAAAGGGACTAGGCGCTTTGCTTGTATAATGAGAAAAAAGTCGGTAGAATTATATTTCTATTAAAGTTTTTATTAATTAAGTAAAAATAAAAAAGGTTTGTTATACTTTTTGATAAAAGCGGTTTTACTTTGGAGGATGCTTACATGGATACAGAGCAACAGAAAAAAGGAATTGGTTTGATTCCACTTGCTGCCTTAGTGATTGGTTCAGCGATTGGAGGTGGCGTATTTGGTATTATGACGGACATCTCCGGATCGGCTGGCGGCCCAGCTATTTTCAGCTGGGTACTCGTAGGAACAGCAATGTTGATGCTCTCCTTATCGATCAATAATATCAATAAAAAACGTCCAGATTTAAAAGGCGGAATCTTTAGTTACGCAGAAGAAGGTTTTGGCCGTTTCGCTGGTTTTATCAGCGGTTGGGGTTACTGGCTAACATGCTGGTTAGGAAACGTGGCGTTCGCAACATTGTTGATGAGTGCATTAGGTTATTTCTTCCCCGTATTCGAAGGTGGTCAAAATGTGGCATCGATCGTGATGAGTACGATCTTCTTATGGGGATATGCATGGCTAGTGAATCGGGGAGTTGAAAATGCTAGCTTTGTCAATGCTATCGTCACGTTTTGTAAATTAGTGCCATTATTTTTATTTATTGTAGTAGCTATCAGCACCTTTTCGATCCAACAATTCATTAATAACTTTTCTAGCGATATCATATTGAATGCGAATGGGCAGCCGATCCCGTTTTCTAGTCAAGTATTGAGCTGCATCATGGTGATGCTCTGGGTATTCGTTGGTATTGAAGGAGCTTCTGTCGTAGGCTCACGAGCAAAAAAACAATCGGATGTTGGGAAAGCAACGATTCTAGGGATATTCGGTTTGATCATTATTTACGTCTTGGTTTCCATGCTTCCATATGGCACAATGACGATGAATCAGCTGCAAACGATCAAAGCGCAACCTGCTATGGGATATGTATTTGAAATGATGGTTGGTAAATGGGGGGCGGTCGTGATCAACGGCGGTTTGATCATTTCTTTAGTTGGGGTTTGGCTCTCATGGACGATCTTGCCGATTGAAACAATGGGGAATATGGCTGAGGACGGACTTTTGCCTAAAGCATGGGGAAAACTCAACAAAAATGGTGCACCAACTTATGCTATCGTATTGACGACGTTATGTACGAATGTCTTTTTACTTTCATTATTATTCACTGACAGTGCGTATAACTTTGCTTATACACTTGGTACAGCAGCGATTTTCTTCACGTGGCTTTTCTTAGGACTGTACCAAATGAAGCTTTCTTATCAGCGAAAAGAATGGGTCCAATTTTTAGTAGGGCTTTTAGCAAGTGCTTTTCAAGTATGGGCCATGCTAGTCGTAGCCTTTAATGAAGTGATGCTTGTTCTTGTTCTTTTCTTACCAGGTATTTATTTTTACCTCAAAGCACGTAAAGAGCAAAACGAACCTGTACAACATATCCACTTAGATAAGATTTTACTTATCTGTGTGACGATGGTCGGAGTAATCGCAATGGTTTTATTTGCCACTGGGATGCTTCACATATAAAAGTATAAAGAGAGGCTGTGAGCCTGTCGTTTATTCAAAAAAGAAGCGGTGACAACATTCGTGTCACCGCTTCTTTTTCCGAATAAAGGGTGTTCAAGAAGTAGCTTCTTCTAAAAATAAGCCGAAATTTCTTGAAACTGACTACTTCTGTCATAACCTCTTTTTTAATGGACCATCATACATTTTTTCGCTTGAATACGAGGTATCCCAATGCTAAGAACAAAGCAATGTAAGCTAAATTGCCAAACAGCATTTGATTAGTAGAAAGATGAGTCAATTGCTTCATGATCTCTTCGTTGCCAATTTGGTTTTGCAGATTCAGCATACTGATTGGATTCCATTTGATCCACTCCCATTTTTGAATGAGTGCGATGAGGATACCAGATATGATTGATGAAGCAAAATAAAAGACGATCCCTGCTGAGATGGAGGCACCGGAACTATTGATAAAACAAGCAATCATCAACACTAAACTTAAAATCAGCCATAAACCGATATAACTACCCAAAGTATAAGTGAACAAGCTTTGGATTAGTGTCTGACCAGTAGAAATCTTCTCCGTAAAGGAAATCGAAGGGAAAAGGATCAGTTTCATCAACACGGTGACAATAATAGCTAAAAGGTATAAATAAATAGAATAAATAACTAATGTGATCCATTTGCTTACTAATATTTCTCCTCGAGAATACTTTCGATAAAGGAGATTTTTCAATGTACCATATTGTGATTCCATTGAAATGATCGTACTTGCAGCAGCAATCATGATAAAGACGATCCAAGATGTGGCACTGAAAAGCTGAGCAGTCATTTCAACTGGATCAATGATCGTCGTGTATTTTTTGGCTAGAAGTGCTGTTCCTATGAGCAAAGCGACTAATAGAACAGATAAAACAGCAGTCGACTTTTTCTTGATCAATTTAAATAATTCTTGTTTTACAAGCAATGTCATTTTTCTTCTTCCCCCTTTACTGAATCCAGAATTTCCAATAGGGAAGATTCCAAATCATTCGTCAGATGCTGGACATCTGTCACATGGATATTTTCTGCAGACAATAACTGGATCACAGTTCCTAATAATTCTTCGTTTTCTTTTAGAAGCTTGATTTTATCAGGATCTTCCAAGGGATATCCAGCGTCTGTCAAGATCGTTCGAGCAGCTTGATCATTTGTTGTAGAGATAACGATGAAATCTTGCGCTGTTTGGTTCAATTCAGCCATTGTACATTGTTTGATGATCTTTCCTTGATTGATCAGGATCAGCTCATCGACCATTTTTTCAAGCTCGCTGAGTAAGTGACTGGAGATCAAGAAAGAGGTGCCCTGAGTAGCCAAGTCGGTAATGATTTTTCGCACATCTCTTGTTGCTTGTGGATCCAAACCGTTCATCGGCTCATCTAAAATAACGATAGACGGATGGTTCAGTAAGGCAAGAGCAATTCCCAATTTTTGTTTCATTCCCAACGAGTAGGATTTCGCTTTTTTGTGAATGTACTTTTCCATCTTGAGCTGATTCACGATAGTGTCGATAGCAGATACATCGTTTGTTTCAGAGAATAACTTCAGATGATCATAACCTGTTAAGAATGGATAGATACCCGGATATTCGATCAATGCTCCTACTTGTTCTAATCCTTTATGACTAGAGGGAGAAATCTCATTTTCACCAATACGGATCGTTCCTTCTGAGTAATGGATCAGTCCTAAAATAGCTTTCATGATCGTTGTTTTTCCAGCGCCATTAGGACCTACTAATCCAACGATTTTGCCAGGAGATAAGCTAAAACTGACATCGCTGAGGGCTTGTTTGTGACCAAAGTTCTTGGATAATTCTTGGACCGAAAGACTTTTCAAAAATATTCACTCCTTTTCTATAGATAGTACAAGCATACACCTGATGAGTAGAGAAGTCGCTAGGTCATTAGTCTTATTTTCTTGTTTTTTCATCGAAAGAGGAATATCAAATAAAAAGCCCCGCTTTTTCTGATCATTCCTTGTCTGCTTGTCTAAGTATCTAGTGACCGCTAGTGATCTTGATGCCAATGATGCTGATGAGCAGCAACCCGACAAAGAACCAAGTGGAAAGATTCAGCTTATCATGAAACAAGACCACACCAATAATGACCGAACCAACCGCGCCAATCCCTGTCCAAATAGGATAAGAGAGACTCATCGGCAAACTTTTGATTGCCTTTGACAAAAAGTAAAAACTAGCAATCATGCCAATCACTGTGTAGAAAGAATAATTGACTTTGGAAAAACCATCACTCCATTTCATCATCGTTGACCAGAATACTTCCAAAATCCCTGCTATGATTAATTCCATCCATGCCATACTGACATTCCTCCTTAACTATAAAAAAATACACAAAAAGAGGAAAATCATCCCTTCAAAGACCTAATGGAATGATCATCCTCTTTATCCTACCCGGTGGCAGTTCGTATATCTTTTTCTGTAGTATAGCACACCTATCCAGATATCGGCAATCTCATACTTTTTAGTAAGGTGTATCAAGCATTGACAGATACATCATTAGCGGAAAATAAATACTTTTCAACAGCATAGAACTAATCTGTTATTTATAAATCATTTAAAAAAAACGGTAGCTGTTCCTTATTTTTATTTATTATCAAGCATTAGATTGAAAAAAGCTTTATCTTACAATAAGTAAGGTAAATTATATAATAAAAAAATAACGAAAAATATTTAAAAATAGTGTCTATTTCGTGAGAAAACAGCTATATTTTTTATGTGTTTTGCATTATAATTAAAAAAATATTGTCATTTTATGGAGGAAAGTACATGGGAAATTATCTTAGCCTTTTAGGCGTATTGATCGTTATTCTCGGGTTCGCATTTAAATTAGACTCGATATTGATCGTAATGGTTGCTTTAGTTGTGACAGCTTTGACTGGCGGTCTTGGCATTCAAGGAATGTTAGAACTTTTAGGCACAAGTTTTGTGAACAATCGTGGGATGGCGATTTTCATCATCATTATGTTGGCGACAGGAACACTTGAAAGAAATGGTCTGAAAGAATCAGCGGCTTCCTTGATCAAGCGATTCAAGAAAGTATCTGCTGGCATGATCGTAGATATTTATGGGATCTTTCGAATGATCTTTGCAGCTTTTAACGTGAGTTTTGGTGGAGTTGCTGGATTTGTTCGTCCGATCATTCTACCTATGGCATTGGGGACCATCGAATCAAAAGGGTTAGAAGTCCATCCGAAGCATGAAGAAGAACTAAAAGGGATGGCTTCAGCTATGGAAAATGTCTGCTGGTTCTTTGGACAAGTACTGTTCATCGGAGGAGCAGGGGCATTGCTAGTCCAATCCACATTGAAAGATCTAGGATATGACGTAACATTGGGACAGCTTGCTTTAGTGGAAGTTCCAGTGGCCATCACAGCTTTAGTCGTGGCAAGTGTCTACTTCTATCTTAAAGAAAAGAAGCTAGCGAAGAAATATTATTCAGGAAAGGGGCAATAAGATGGACTTTTTTACAAATCCTGATATTTTGTTAGGCGATAAATTATTGGAGATTCTTTATATCGTGATGGGACTTGTGTTGATTTACACTGGAGTAAGAAACTTAACAGATCAAACCAATCCTCATCGTTACGGCTCAGCCTTTTTCTGGACGGTTTTAGGGGTAGTTATTGCAGGAGGAAGATGGCTTCCGGCAATCGTGAACGGCGGCTTGATCTTTGCGATGACCATACCGGCGATTGCTAAGAGAGTCAGCAAAGGAGAAAGTCGGCTTCCATCAAAAGCATATATGGAAAAAATGTCAGACAAACTAGGAATGAAAATATTTATTCCAGCTTTGAGTATCGGTGTCTTTGCGATTTTGTTTGCTCTATTCACCAATTTAGGTGCTTTAGTCGGTGTGGGTGTCGGTGTGTTTGCGGCTATGCTGATCTTGATGTTCTTTTCTCGAGATAATCGCCCAAGCACATTTTTAGATGACGCAGCAGATATGCTGGGCACAGTAGGGCCGTTAAGTATGTTGCCAATGCTTTTAGCTTCTCTTGGTGCGGTATTTACAAGTGCCGGAGTTGGGACAGTGATTTCCAATGCCGTAGGTACGATCGTTCCAGAAGGAAATGTGAACATCGGTATCATCATTTACGCTCTTGGCATGGTGATATTTACGGTAATCATGGGGAATGCATTTGCGGCTATCACCGTGATGACGGTTGGTATCGGTGCGCCATTCGTATTTAGCCATGGAGCGAATCCAGCATTAATAGGAATGGTCGCGTTGACTTGCGGTTTTTGTGGAACCTTGCTGACACCAATGGCTGCTAACTTCAATATCGTGCCAGTGGCGATGCTGGAGATGAAAGATAAATACGGTGTGATCAAAAATCAACTTTTCATTGCTTTGTTCATGCTTGTTTTCCAAATTGCTTACATGATTTTATTTAAATAAAAAAAGAGGTTGGGACAGAAGTGTTCAGCTTCAAGAAATAAGAAGGAATTGACGAAAATGGCTTCTCAAATTTTTTTGGCATTTCGGCTTATTTTTCGAAGAAGCTACTTCTGGAACACCATTTATTCGGAAAAAGGAGGTGTGACACTAGTCACATCCCCTTTTTGTTTCTCTAATACTCAGGTCAGGGCGCTGATTTCACAACCTCTTTTTTTAGTTTCCTGCCAAGAATCAATTGAAAAAGAGCGTGGACTTTTTTCGATGATATAAGGATCATGGGTCACAACGATGACTGTTTTCCCCGCGCGATGCTGTTGGAATAGCAGATCCAAGATATGGTTACGGTTCTCGTTATCTAAAGAGCCAGTGGGTTCATCTGCTAGGATCAATTCTTTGTCTTCTAGTAGGAGTTTGGCAAAAGCTAGGCGTTGCTTTTCTCCGCCAGAAAGACGATAAACTTTTGTTTTCAATGGATAGTCTAAGGAAACCTTGGCAAGAGCTTCTTGCTGCAGCTTGATTTTTTCTCTTCGTCTGGTCTTTCGATAGATGAAGGGGATGTTTAAATTGTCCATGATCGTTTCATCTTCAATCAATCCATGATTTTGGAAAAGATAGGAGATTTTATTTCTCCGTAGTAAAAGAGCTGCTTTGCTGTTGATTTTCGGCGCATTTTTTCCAAAGAGCGAGACCGTTCCTTCATCGAATGAATCAATGAGTCCCAAAAGATTCAATAGGGTGGATTTTCCTGCACCGCTTTTTCCGTGGATCGTCCAAAATTCTCCTTGATCGATCGACAAGGAGACAGCATCCAGGACAAGTTTTTGTTTGTAGGTTTTCGTTACATGATCTAATTGGATGAGAGGCATCAGGCTATCATTCTCCTTTTAATATAGTTGCTTTTTCTTTTCTTTCCAAACGGTGCAAGGTGAAGAAAATCATTCCCATCTCTAAGATAGAAAAAAGAATCAGACTTTGGATCCAAGCAAAAGGCGCATCCATGAAAGTCGTATATAAAACCAATGCACCATATTGTATGAAAAACGGCAAGAAAATCATACGATAAGTTTTGATCATGGAAATACCATTCAATCGCCAAATCGTATATTTCTGCTTTTTGATCTTCAAAGAAATCAGCACGAGATAAGCAATCATGGTGATCAAAAGATAAAGAGCGAAGAGAATTTCCAGGCTACGTCGTTTGATTCCGAAATGTAAATCTACTTTTTTGATTTCTGAAAGCGGAGTGAGGACTGGGTAGTTGTCCAATAAATAATTTTCTTCCAGTACCTTTTTGATCGGTTCGAATGTTTTCTCGACCGATTGAGTGATAGGAACTTTGACTGGGTCGAAATATCCACCACCAGTAATGATTTGCCGGAGATTCCCCGCGCTGTTATTTCTTGTTTGGACTTCGATGACATTCGGATAGTAAATGATTTCTTCATCTGGATGGAATGTATGGATCTCTTGTTTGGACCGGATGAGATAAAAATCAGCTTGTGATTCATCCAGAAAGTAGCCATGCAAATAATGTTCTTTGATTTCTTGGAACTGATTCTCCAATCTTTCCGGTACTAAAAAGACACGTTGTGTTTCCTCGGGAGAGATCGCTATTTTTTGTCCAGTTACGCTGATGATCGGGTATTTTTGCAAATAATTGACATTTACACAAATTTTGCGGTTGATTTCTTCTTCTTCCATAAAGTAACTGATGGTACCAATCAGTAGCATCCCGTTTTCTTCTAGATATTGATACAAGCGGTCTTGTTGGGCGCTTAATACATTGTTTTCGATACTGATGACTTCATGGTTGTTTTTCCCTGAATAGGTATTATAAAATACTGCATACTCAGAAAATTCATCCGGATACGTAGAAGGAAGAAGCGACAGATTGACCAGTTCTACAAGTGTAAGGACGCTTGCCAAGCACCAGACGAAGGCGATGGTCTTGAAGAAATAAAGTGAAAAAATAAAAGTTCTGGCATACGATTTCCTATTTAGATTCTCCACAAAAGAAGTGGTGCATAAGAAATAAACAACACATAGCAAACTAATGATAGATACGGTAAAAAAAGCGAATTGGTGGAACATGTTCAAAAGGAAAATCGATGGATCAAAAATTAGCTGGACCAAACAACACGATCCGAACAGGAAAAGTAGATGTTTTATCAGTACTTTATACAAGATCGTCGCACAAGAGAGTCCGTTCAATCGTAGGATCGATAACTTTCTTGCATTGTCGAATAGCCATAGAGCGGTGAATAACAGAAAGAAGACCAGACTGATAATAATCAAATTCCTCACAGGACGAAAATCAAGCAACATGATGGTTTCTGAATAATCTGTATATTGAAAATCCTGCACCGTGAATGAAGGTTGATAGAGTTCATTATACTTAGTCGTCAAGCTTTCGATGAACGCGGATACCTGCTCTGTATTTTGGCTCTCTACAAATTTCGTCGCTTCTTTAAAGGAAGGCAGCTCTATCAATGGATGATTGTTGAACGAAGCATAATTGATCGTATAGTGTTGGGTTGAGAGGTGTTTTGCTGAAGGATGATTCAGCAGCGTTCTCAAATCAGGCTCATTGGAAAAGTAGTCGATCACGACTAAATCAACACTTGGGTCAGGCTTTCCGTTCGTGATTTTGGGTGTGAAATTTGTTTCACGAAAAAGTACGTTCAACTGTTCTTCTTCTGCCGTTTCGAGCAAAATGGACAGGTTTCTCGAAAAATTTTGTCGATCGTCTTGGATCGTTCGAGGTAGATCGAACGATCGGTATTGTTCAGGAAGCGAATAGCTGTCGGCGATGATTCTTTCTTGTGCCACCTCTTGGACATAAAAGAAAATCATAAATGAAAGGATAGAAAAAAGGACGAATAAATTCAACCGAATAAGTTTATTGTTCATGAAATGTGATCCTTTACTGTTAAAATAAGTAGCAATTTTTTAATGATGTCTGATGAAAACATCAGTGTAGTTACTTAAAGATGGATTACCACCAGCCGTAATACGCTAAGCCTGTGTGTTTGCTATCACCTACTACAGTGGCATAGGCATACATGTTACGGTCAGCATAAGCAGTATATCTTCTACCTCCAACCACTGCTGTTGCATAGTGGAATTTATCATAATGATTGAAATTTGACCAAGCACGTTTTTGTCCTATTGGCATAACAGGCCAACTATGTGTCCCGTATGTCCAATGTCCGCGGTGGATATGGACAGATCCTCTACTTTCTAAAGGGGCATCCGTTATGAGAGAGGGATCTGTCGTGCCAATCACTTTCCCGCTATCATCCAAAATGACCCCGCCTGATCGAGGCATTTGCTCGGTTATCCGTATTTCGTTTTTTGAGTCTGTGACTGTGTCAGCATGTACTTCTGCTTGCACCATGCTAGTGACGGTACTTCCTAAAAGAAGTCCTATTTTGCAAACTAATGTTATTTTTTTCATTTTTCACTTCCTTTCTTCGATAAATGGTATAGGTGATATTTCCATCAGACAATCTTTATTTTATAGTAAAATAATCCGCTTTCAAAGTAGCGGAACACTATTTTTTTATAAGAATATATTAAGTTTGCTCTGTTATGTTATTTAAACTCTTCTTTCCTTTATTTACGCTGTTCAAGGAAAATGGTAAGATAAAAGATAACCATATGTTAAATCAATCGGACGGAGGAACAACAGATGAAAGTACTAGTAACAGGTTTTGATCCATTTGGTGGGGACAAAGTGAATCCAGCCTATGAAGCAGTAAAGAAAATGCCAGATGAAATCAGCGGTGCTGAAATCATCAAAGTGGAAGTACCGACCGTATTCGAAAAAAGCAGTCAAGTAGTCAAAGAAGCCATCCAACAGTACCAACCAGATGTCGTGATCTGTGTCGGACAAGCAGGCGGACGGTCAGCAGTCTCGTTCGAACGTGTCGCAATCAATCTAGCAGAAGCAAGAATTCCTGATAATGAAGGAAATCAGCCATTTGATACGGCTTTAGAAGAAAACGGTCCAGCCGCTTACTTTACTTCATTGCCAATCAAAGCAATGACAAAAAATGTACAAGATCATGGTCTACCAGCGTACATCTCTTATACAGCAGGAACATTTGTCTGCAACGATATCATGTATCGTTTGCTTCATTTGATCGAAACGCAATTCCCTGCAATTCGCGGTGGGTTCATCCACGTACCATTCTCACCAGATCAAGTGATCGATCGTCCAGTGGGTACACCTTCTATGTCTCTGGAAGACATTGCTTCTTCTTTGACTTATGCAGTTGAAGCAGCAGTAGAAAATAAAGAAGATATTTCCGGGAATGCCGGAACAACTCACTAATTTAGCAAGAAACACTGGCTGGTTGCTAACGTTATGTTAGTAGCCAGCTTTTTGTAATTAGAAAGGAAAGAAATAGCCGTGGAAGAATGGCAATCCGTCTTTGAAGAATGGTTTCCAAAAGAAATCAACAAAAGCTATCCTATTAAGATCTCTAAACAATACACAAGCAGTCAACGTTGGGAGATATATGCAAAATTAACAAAAAAACAGCGGGAACTAGTCGATAAGCACCGCCGATATCTAATCAGCTCTCGTTTTATGGAAGAACATTATTTGGCCGCAACAGATTGGGTGTTTTCTGACTTCAAGATCAATCCGTTTTTTCGAACAAAACGAAGCCAGCAAAAATTGTATTGCGAATGTGGGAGAGAATTAAAAGTGCAATATATCGTCAAATCGCCAAAAACCGGAAAGACCCTAAAGCTAGGTATCAACCACTTTGCCGATCACCTGCATGTTTCTCCGACAGTAGCAGCTTCGATCCATCAGGGAATGACAAAAGTCGATCTGGCCTTAGATGAATTATTATGGCTTAAGCAAAAGAATATCGATTTTCCTGAAGAACTATGGCAAAAATACTGTTTTGTCCTGTACCAAAATCGACGGATGAAACAGCCGTATTTACCGGATATAAAATTAGCACAGCGTCTCGCAGAATTTCGCCAAGCAGAAATGCCGATTTACATAGCGGATTATCAAGCATTGGAAAATGAAATCAAGAAAATCAGTGAACACATCAACGGGCAGCCAAAAAAGCGACAGATAAAGAAAGAACTGTTTGACGACTTTGCAGAAGAATTAGTAAAGGATGTAGAAGAATTCTTGAACAACTATCGCACATTTTTACGTAAAGATTGGCAATCCATCGTTTATGAAGAAGTACCAGCGCATCCTAATGCTTATTTTGAAACGTTTATTTCCGCATTGAGAAAGACAAAACGTCAGCGAACACCAGAAGTCATTGCTCAGATGGAATATTTTGCGAAAAAACAACGGTTCATCCAACCAAAAATCTATCTATTTATTTGGAAGCAATATTGTCGCTATGGTTTTACGGAAGGATTCTTCGACAGCATTCCTCGGATAGTCAGAAATGGTTTTTTAAAAGTATTGCGTAAAGAACGAGAAGCCGTACAATCTGCTGATAAGAAAGAGCACACAGTCTCAAAAGAAAAATGGCAGCTAGTGGTGAAGGAGATCCATTCTGGGAATGTACAAGAGACGATCGACAAATGGAAAGGAAAACATTATCGTTTTACTGAAGCGCAAAAACAAGCGTTAGAATATTATCAGAAGTTAGAAGAATCACTGCGTTTCAATGATGAGGCAAGAAAGTATCTGAAGGAATTACTATAAAAAATAGGCTTTCTCTCTAAAAATAGAGAGAAAGCCTATTTTTTATGCGTGTTGTTGTGCGTTGTAGTATTCTTCTTCCATTTTTTGCATACGTTCACGTTCTTTTTGGTTATACCAAGGAGAAACGGTGAATGCAAGGACATCATTCAGCAAGTAAACAGAGCTGTTCACGAACATCGCCAAACTTGCAGATCCATGCGTAAATGAAATATACCAAAGGACCATTTGTGCAAGCCCTGAAGCTAACCACCAGTAATATTGGTTATTGTAACGCAAGAAACTGATGATACCAGCAGTCAAGCTAATGGAAAAAGCAATGGCATCTACCCATGGGCGAGGATCATCTGTATAACGACCAATCAGGAATCCTGAAACAAGATAGACAAGGAAAGTACTGATGATTGCGATAAACCAGCTTTTTCCAGTGAATTTTCGGATTTTTGAAGCCATATTATGATTCCATTCTTTGCTTAACAATACGGGGATATCCAATGTGATCATATAAGCAATCTGTTCACCGATACTTAAATAGTTTTTTGCTGAAAATCCAACGATAATAAAACAAATCGCAGACAAAATACCTAAAATACCGTTGACTGATTTTGCCGCATTGATGGATAAAATACACAATACACCAAGCGTGGTACCGATAAATGTGATAACGGACAGCCAAGTGATGGGACTATTGACAAGAGTCATGACCTGACAGCCAAGACTGAAAAAGAAAAGATAATAATTTTGTTGCGGCCAGCCTTTTAGCTGATGAGCTAAAAACTGAAAATATGACTTCATGTATGAGGACTCCTTAAGACACTAAATGTAGTGTGTTCTGTATTTACTAACACAATCTATTGTATGCTTTTCTTAAAAAAAAACTAGTCTTTCAATTATAAATAATTTGTGTTATGATAATTTTCTGTTTGTTTTCTTGAAAATATAATTTCTTACTTTCATTTATTATATTGGGAACAGGAAGAGTGTCTTGGAGGACCTACTTTCTGTTTTTTTTTGCCTTTTTTCTTATAAAAAGAAAAAACAGCTATTTTTTTCAAGCTGACACATTTACAATAGAGCTGGAGAATAAGATAGATACGAATTTAAACGAAGAATAGGAGTGCTTATATGAACCTTACAACGATCCATCATGTAGCCATCATTGTTTCAGATTATCAGAAATCACGTGATTTTTATGTTAATAAATTAGGATTTGAAGTAATCAGAGAAAACTACCGCAAAGAACGAGATGACTATAAATTAGATCTGAAACTAGGAAGTGCCGAATTGGAGATTTTTGGAATTGCCAATGCACCACAACGACCAAACTATCCAGAAGCTTGTGGCTTGCGTCATCTTGCTTTCAAAGTAGACGATATCGAAGAAACGATTGCAGAATTGCATTCCCTAGGGATCGAATCTGAACCGGTAAGAGAAGATACGTTTACAGGGAAAAAAATGACGTTCTTCTTTGATCCAGACGGGTTGCCGTTAGAACTACACGAATAAAGATAACAAAATTGTCACTTTTTTTTCGTTTCATTCGATTTTTCGTTCGTTCATTTCTTGATATTCTTTAAAAAAAGAAACAGGAGAATGAAGAATGAAAAAAATGATGTTTGGTGCTGCTGCCCTCATCGTAATATTGTTTACCGGTATGACAGGATTGCTCAGCGCCGCTTTTCACTTGGATGATATTAGTGATCAAGAATATCGGATCTCATTGAACGAAGCAGCAGCAATCGCTAAAAAAGAAACAAAAAAACATAATATATCTTCTATCCATTTTGCAGTGGAAAAAGAATTGGATAATCCTACGAATGCGACATATGAATACCAGTTTTTTTGTAAAGGACAAGTCATAGCAGTCAATCCGTCCACTGGGAAAGCAACTGTAAGGAATCATACAGAAAAAACAGCAGAACCTCTATTTGACATAGAAAAAACGGAAGAGTTCAAGCAACCGCAAGCAGCGATGAAGGAAGCAGTCAGCTACTACGGGAAAAAAGCAAAAGTGAAAGAGTGGGCAATTGTAGTTAAAGATGAACGTCCGTATTATCAAGTCCAATTAATTGATGGAAAACAGACTCAACAGGTATGGATATCTGCATAGAAAAAGGCTATCGCTTCTCTTTTTTTCAATATAAGAGTAAGCTAAGAGGGTAAAGATGAAAGGAAGTTGAGATAACATGGAAAAAATGAAATGCCCTAATTGCGGAAAAAAATTTGCATACGAAGAAGTCAATAATGTAGTCGAACATAATGATAAAGAAATGCCAATCGTCTGCCCTTATTGCCGAACTGAAGCGGCAAGAATCGTTACTCATGGTTATTTCATTACTGAAAAGATAGAAGATTTTTTAAAATAACGATTTTGCGATTTCTTTTTCTGCATGTTAGAATGGAGAAAAGGAGAGGAAACTATGATTCGTTTTGCGAGAAAAGAAGATGCTCCAGAAATCGCTCCATTGATCTTAGTGATTCTAAAAGACATGGAATTGCCATTTTTGAAGCAGACAGGGGAACAAAAAACTTTAGAGATTTTAGAAGAAGCAATCACTGATCCAAATTATCGCTACAGTTATTCACGAGGTATCGTAGAAGAAATAGACGGTAAAGTTGCAGGAGTTGCTTACGGTTATACAGATGAAGAAGAAGCAATCATCGATCAGCCGCTAGTACCTATCTTAGAAAAATATCAGTTAGATGCGTCTACACGTTTGTTCATTGATAAAGAAACGTTTCCCAATGAATGGTATTTGGACTCTATCAGTGTATCAGAAGATTTTAGAGGGCAAGGCATCGGTTCACGATTATTAGAAGCATTACCTAAATTGGCGAAGAAAGCGAATCGCTCCGTCATCGGACTAAGTGTGGATGAAAAAAATCCAAAGGCTAAAAAATTATACGAACGCCATGGCTTCAAAGTGGTCGGTCAGCGGATGATCAGTGGTCATCTTTATGATCATATGCAAAAGAAATTAAATTGATTTAAATGGTCAAATAGTAAAAAATAATAATAGTGTAAAGAAGAATAATTGTTACTAAAAATTGAATAGGTTTTAATAAGGTTGTGACAGAAGTGGTCAGCTTCAAGAAATAAGAAGGAATTTACGAAAATTGCTTCTCAAATTTTTGTAACATTTCGGCTTATTTTTCGAAGAAGCTACTTCTGGAACACCGTTTGTTCGAAATAAAGGACTGTGACACGATTTTTGTCACAGTCCTATTTGCTATCCGTTGTAAAACTGTATTCGACTCCGAATGAATCTTTTAGCCTTGCTTGATTGTCAGCTACCCATGTAAATTCCTTTTTGTAATCTTTTCCGATTAGATAAGTTTTTTTATTATCAGAATCGATTTCCACTCTTCCATTTTTGACTTTCCTGTTGAAACTTTGCAGTAATTCTGGATTTTCAGTAGAAATAGTTTCGGAAGGAAAGTCTTCTTTAATCATTTCAGCCAGTAACAGTCGATCGGTTTCGCTTAACAATTTTGTTGGAGAGGTATTTAAATTTATATTTTGTTTAAATTCTTTACTGATTTCTAAATACCCATTATCTAAAATATAAGTTCCTCTAGTTTGTAAGGTTCCATTAGCTGTAATTTGTTCTATTGTGACATAAGTTATTTTATTGTAATTCGAATTGCAACCGCTGATTATGAATAATAATAACAAATGTGATGTATAAATAGTTCTTTTTAATAACTTTTTTTTCATGTGATCGTCTCCTTTAACCTCTATTTTTCTTATATTTTACCATATTTGAAAAATGATGGTAATATAATTGAAGTTTTGTTTGATGTGCATAAAAATTCAATGTATGATCAGAGTGTAAAAATAGAAATGGAGGTTTTTTATGATTAAAAATGTTTTTTTATCTAGTTGTTTTTTACTGTCCGTTGCTGTTTTTTTATTAAGTAATAACGGTGTCCATGCTGAAACAAAATATTTTAGCTATGGTGAGGATGCTCCTTCTCACATTGTAGAAACCACTATTTTTGATTTCGATCAAATGAAGTTTATCACTATTTCTCCACAAGCTATATTGACACGTTATTGGACAAGTGGATGGACAACGACTGGAAATCCTGCTCCAGCTGTTGCATTCTTCCAATCTGGAGCCTATCGAGGTTGGCTTGGAAAATATAGGGAAATGCCTGTTTCAAATGGAACTCGAGGATATTATGAGGGATATTTTTATCACCATTCCTTACCTTTACCGATTCCTTCAAAAATAAATTTCAGGGAAGGAGATATATAAGTGAAAAAATTTAAGAACTTATTTATTTTAACAATGGTTATATGGGGATTAACCGCTTTTTCACAAAAAATACATGCCGATACAAATGATTTAAGTGCTGAGCAAGTAATGAGTACTATCAATAGCAGAGGTAGTAAAGTTATCTACCATACAAGACGATCGGCTACTTTAAGCGGTCTAACAAATACAATTATATATAATGATGGTATTTATTGTGGGCAATTATATTTACAAAGTTGGTCTTACGACAAAGATTTTGCTACAGGAAGATTCTGGTATGTAGGGATATACAGAGGGACGGTCAGATCGAATGGAGGATGTCCTATCGGTCGATTAAAGTTTTAATATGTGATAGGAGAATATAGACGGATGAAATAGCACTTTTTTAGTTCATCAAGAGTGTTTGAATACCTCTGCTTCGTGGGGAATTTTGGTATTTTCTATTATTGATAAGAAATATTGGGAGTCGTTACTCGATCAAGTAACGACTCCCAATATCGTAGATTCTTCATTTTGACTTAGATGTTGAGGTTGTTTATTGTTAGCTTGCTTTCATGCTGCTTTTATTTTTTCTAATTCACATCAAATCGATAGGATAAAGGCTTTTCTTTGTTTTTGTTCTTTCGGTAAAGCCAGTAATCTAAAACCGCAGCAATACAAATACAAACAGGAGCATCTTCATCATTTGAGATATCCAGTACATAGTAATCTCCTGAAAAAAGCGTAGCTTTATCCATCTTCATGATTTGTTGATTGAAATGATGGATTTGATATTGATGATTATAGATATCACCTTGGACTGTCCAGTGAAGCCTACGAATATAATAAAAATCACCGGGCCAATTGAATATTTTCTGCATGGTTCCCACTTTTTCGAACTCCTTATACAGTTCAAAACGCGTACCGAATGTCAGGCTTATTTGCTTGATGTGGGCAACAAGATCGCCATTCATGGCATAAAGAGACAACGCATCGCCCTTTGTTCCCCAGCGACCAACCATCAAAAACAGGGAATGCCCTTTTTCGTTTTTGACGATTGTCCGAGTTGCACGTCCAAGCTGTTTTTCCTGAATGAAAAATTCTGACATCTATCTCCCTCTTTTCTAGATAAAACTATAAGTCTTCTGCAATCGCGCGCAATATGGCTTTTCCTACGCCAGATTCAAGGTTCGTGTCCGTTGTATATTTGGCATAATCTTTTACTTCGATTTCTGCATTTCCCATTGCAAAACTGACTCCAGCCACTTGCAGCATGCTGACATCATTAAAATTATCACCAATCGTCATGACTTCTTCTAAAGAAATGCCACGCTCATGCGCGACATGGGCAACGGCAATCCCTTTTTGAGCGTTTTTATGGTTCACTTCAATATTGTTTTGACCAGAAGAAGTGACAGCTAAATCACCTAAAAGAGAAATCTGCTTACCAACTGGTCCTAACACGGCAGGTCCTTCCGTATGAAAACAGATGATTTTCAAGACTTCCAGATTCTTTTCTTCCAAAATGGTACGAATACTGTCTACATATGTGATGTGCAACAACTCCAGCTTAGCTGAGGCCATGGCAATCGCCATTTTATACGTAAGGTGAGGTAAATGGGTAGCGACCATGGAAGCAAAGCTTTCGATCCGCTTCGCTTGATTTTCAGAATAAAGACCATCGTTGGTTGCTACTTCATAGTAAATACCGTTAGCGTCTAAAATATCCAAAACAGAGGTTGCTTGATTAGTTGGGATGGATACGGTAAACAAGGAATTTCCTTCTTTATCAAATACTTGTGCCCCGTTCAAAGTGATCATCGCACAATCGATTCCTACTTCATCCAAAGCGGCGCGAGCTTCTTGATAGTTTCGTCCAGTAGCGACCATGAACTCAACGCCGGCATCGTTTGCAAAATGTATCGCTTCGGCATTTTCAGGAGAAACACTCATATGGGCATCTAATAATGTACCATCCATATCTGATGCAATTAATTTGATCATAATGATTATCGTTCCTTTCTGCTTCTTGTTCCTAGTTTACCATATTAATCAAGTGCTGAGGGGGAAGATTGTCCCTTGTGATTGAAGAAAATGTGAGTTATTCTTTTTATTAGGAGGTGGAGGTTTTGAAAGAAATCATTCATAACAGTTGGCAAGAAGTTTTGTCCTCAGAATTTTCAAAAGATTATTATCTGCATCTAAGAGAATTTTTAAAGAAAGAATATGCGACCCAAAAGATCCATCCAGATATGTATCATATCTATGAAGCGTTGGAATTGACTCCTTATGAAGAAGTCAAAGTAGTGATCTTAGGACAAGATCCTTATCATGGAGAAAACCAAGCTCATGGATTATCTTTTTCTGTGCAGCCTGGCGTGAAGATCCCGCCATCTTTAAGAAATATCTACAAAGAGCTTCATGATGATCTTGGTATCGTACCTGTTCAACATGGAAACCTAGTATCATGGGCTAAACAGGGAGTCCTCTTACTCAACACTGTCCTTACTGTTAGGGAAGGGCAAGCATATTCACATCGCGGGAAAGGTTGGGAAAGATTAACAGACACGATCATTGAAAAATTAAATGAACGAGAAAAACCAATCGTGTTTATCTTGTGGGGAAAACCGGCGCAAGAAAAAATCAAAATGATCGATAAGAGCCGGCATATCATCATTACATCTCCACATCCCAGTCCGCTATCTGCAAGCCGTGGCTTTTTCGGTTCCAAACCCTTCTCGAAAACGAATGATGCACTCCTTGCGTTAGGAGAAGAACCGATTAATTGGCAGCTGCCTGAAACAGTGTAATAAAACAGCGCTTTCCTGTTATAGCGCAGTTTGCCATATATGTGAAAAACTTCATTTTTCCGGCATTTTTGACTGATACAGATAAAATAAACTGTTCTTTTTTTATGGAATAGTGTATGATAATACATATAAAAACGTCTGGAGGTCATCTTGTGGAATTGTTTGATAGTTTAAGATTTAAGATTGTTCGCCGTGGGATCAAAATCGTTTTCCCGGAAGCTACTGATGCTCGAATTTTAGGTGCAGCTGCCCGGTTGAAAGCAGAAGAACTGGTGGAACCCATTTTAGTAGGAAACGAAGAAGAAATAAGAAATGCAGCACATGCCAGAGGAATCAAAACATCTAGCTTTACGATCATTAGTCCTGATACTTACGATAAGTGGGGTGAAATGGTAGATGCGTTTGTCGAACGTAGAAATGGAAAGGCATCCAAAGAACAAGCAGAAAAGATTTTAAAAGATGTGAATTACTTTGGCACGATGCTTACGTATATGGGCGTTGCAGACGGCATGGTCTCTGGAGCAATCCATTCGACTGGTGACACTGTTCGTCCAGCACTTCAAATCATCAAAACAAAACCTGGTGTCAGTCGGACAAGTGGTGCGATGATCATGGTACGTGGAAGAGACCAAGAAAAATATGTCTTTTCTGATTGTGCAATCAATGTGAATCCAACTGCACAAGAATTGGCAGAAATCGCTGTAGATTCTGCAAAAACAGCTGAACTGTTCGATATCGAACCAAAAGTGGCGATGATGAGCTTCTCGACAAAAGGTTCAGCGAAATCGCCAGAAGTAGACAAAGTAGTTGAAGCCACTAAAATCGCTAAAAAACTAGCACCGCAATATTTGATCGACGGCGAATTGCAATTTGATGCTTCTTATGTTCCTTCAGTTGCACAACTGAAAGCGCCAGATTCAGAAGTAGCTGGTCAAGCAACAGTCTTTGTATTTCCAGAATTGCAATCAGGAAATATTGGTTATAAAATTGCTCAACGTTTCGGTAACTTTGAAGCAATCGGACCAATCTTGCAAGGTTTGAACAAACCGGTTTCTGATTTGTCTCGTGGAGCAAATGAAGAAGACGTATATAAATTATCGATTATCACAGCAGCACAGACATTGATTGATTAATAAATACACACGGACTAGTCCAAAAACGGCAGCTGCTGTTCTTGACTAGTTCGTTTTTTTCTTTAAAAAAACTTCATTACGCGATATACTGGCAAAAAGAAAGAAGAGCGGGAGAAGATGAAAAATGATTGAACTATCAGGATTAACAATGACAGAACAATTTGCAGAGGCAATTGGTCATTCCGCCATGCCAGGTGATAATCTGATATTGACTGGTGATCTAGGTGCGGGTAAAACAACATTGACGAAAGGTATCGCCCAAGGACTGGGAATAACGCAAATGATCAAAAGTCCGACATACACGATTATTAGAGAATATAATCAAGGCAGGATTCCGTTGTATCACATGGATATTTATCGGGTAGCAGCTAGCGGAGCTGACTTAGGGTTAGATGAATATTTTGAAGGAGATGGACTTTCCGTTGTCGAATGGGGAAATCTATTAGAAGAAGCACTGCCAGAAGATTATTTGGAACTGATTTTAGAAAAAAGTGATACAGATTTAGAAAAGCGTTATGTGAAATTGATCTCATATGGTGAACAAAGTGAAACATTCAAACAGCGAATCCTAGAAAAATGGGTTGAAAACCATGAGTGAAGAAATTGGAATCATCTTGCGGGAAGCAGTGCCAAAAGATGCAAAAGATATTCTTTCGATGATGGAACAAGTCAATAGCGAGACAGAATTTTTAGCTTTAGACGAAGCTGAACTTCTTTTACCCCCAGGAACTTTAGCAGAAGAGTTGGGTTATATGTACGAAAGCAACAATAATTTATTGCTGCTTGCTCTCAATGAGGGGACGATTGTTGGAACAGCATCAGTCAAAGCAGACAGTCAATTTCGTTTATCTCACGTGGGAGAAGTCGGTATCAGTATCCTGCAGGAATATTGGGGGATGGGACTAGGTACTCTTATGCTAGAAGAAATCATCAATTGGGCGAAGGAAATGGGTGTACTTTTTCGATTGGAGCTGGATGTTCAAGTTCGTAATGAAAGAGCCGTACACCTTTACCAGAAAATGGGTTTCCAAATCGAAGCGGTCATGCCTAGAGGGGCAAGAACAGATTTAGGTGAATTTTTAGATGTATATAAAATGAGTTATTTGATTGAATAGAAAAAATAAGAAAAGAGTTAAGAAACTGTCAACCTTTTGGGAAGGCAGAAAAACGCACGAATGGACTGTGACAAAAGTCGTGTCGCAGTCCATTTTTTTGAATAAACGGTGTTCAAAAGCTTGCATCTGCGGTAATAAGCCCAACCAAACGAAAAATAGGAGGAGCTATTTTTGTTTGGCTGTTCTTATTACTTGATGCAGCACAGCTTTTTCACAACCTCTTCCTTAAACGGTGTTCTCCTGCCAACTCCTCGGTCACAAGCCACAACATTCATCAAACATGAGAAGCTGTTTTTTGAACTTGCTCCTTGTGACTCGGAGCTGAACGGCAGGCTCACGACCTCTTGGTAAACGGTGTTCAATCAGCTGACCTTCGGTATTAGCTCAAAAAACGGCAAAATATGAGGAACTATTTTGCCGTTTGTTTCTCTAATACTCAGGTCAAAACGCTGATTTCACAACCTCTTTGTGCGTTTCATAAGTAAATGATTATTTTACTTTATAGTCACGAGTTTTTTCAATGGATCTGTCCCGAATTTTTTTTCTTGATAAAGCAGGATTTCCGCACACGCACGACTATCTTCCAATGCATCATGATGATGATCTAATTGGATGTTCAAATTTTCGCACACAGTGTTCAATCGATGATTTGGAAATTCAGGAAACAAGCGACGACTGCTTTTCACTGTACATAAAGAAAGATAATTAGGCTGTTCGAGATGGTAATAATCTAAACAACCTGCTAAGACCTTTGTATCAAAAGCAGCATTATGTGCAACGATTAAACGATTTTTTTGAAAATATGGCTGGATAGTTTGCCAGACTTCTGGAAATTTCGGCGCATTGCGTACATCTTCTTGATGGATTCCGTGAATTTGGACGTTTCGCCAGAAAAAAGGAGTTTCCGGCTGTATCAATGTATAGAATTCATCGACGATTTGGCTGTTTTTTACCATGACTAGCGCAAGAGAACAAGCGCTATAAGGCTGATGATTGGCAGTTTCAAAATCCATGGCAACAAAATTCATTTCTGTAAAACCTCCTTGGGAAATTACTGTAACATACTTTTGAAAAAAACAAATAGTTTTAACAAAAAACATCGGATTTTTTATGTAGTTTTTGTAGAGAAAAGCTATTTTTTGAACTCATTCCTTGCGACTCGGAGTTAGACGAGAGGATCATGACTTCTGAGTATCAGCTCAGAAAACGGCAAATATGAGGAACTATTTTGCCGTTTTCTTTCTCTAATACTCAGGTCAGGACGCTGATTTCACAACCTCTTGATAAACGGTGTTCTCCTGCCAACTCCTCGGTCACAAGTCACAATATCCAACAAACATGAGAAGCTGTTTTTTGAAATTGCTCCTTGTGCCTCAGAGTGAAACGGCAGGCTCACAACCTCTTGGTAAACGGTGTTCAATCAGCTGACCTTCGGTATTCGCTCAACAAACGGCAAAATATGAGGAACTATTTTGCCCTTTGTTTCTCTAATACTAAGGTCAAACGCTGATTTCACAACCTCTTGGTAAACGGTGTTCAAAAGCCAGTTTCTCGGTATTAAGCCAAATTTATGCAAAAATGGGAAAGCCATTTTCACAAAATTTTTCTTCATACTCGAAACTAAACAGCTTTTTCACAACCTCTTTATTTTAAATCTAATTCTACTGGACAATGGTCACTGCCCATAATGTCCGTATGGATCTTTGCATCAGCCAGTCTTGGCGCTAAATCTTTGCTCGTCAAAAAGTAATCGATCCGCCAACCAGCATTGTTTTTTCTTGAATTGAATCGGTAATTCCACCAAGAGTAAACACCTTCTTGGGTTGGATAAAAATAACGAAATGTGTCGATAAACCCGTTATCCAACAGTCGAGAAAGAGCCGCTCTTTCTTCCGGAGTGAATCCAGCATTTTTTTGATTCGTTTTCCAGTTTTTCAAATCGATCGTTTGATGCGCGACGTTTAGATCCCCGCAAACGATGACTGTTTTTTGTTTCTTTAGATTTTCCAAATAATTATAAAAGGCTTCTTCCCATTCTAATCGGTAATCTAAACGTTTCAATTCACTTTGAGAATTTGGCGTATAACAAGTTACAAGAAAGAAATCGGAATATTCCAAAGTGATCAGACGGCCTTCTGTGTCGTGGATATCGATACCCATTCCGTAAGTGGCATTCAATGCAGGTTCTTTAGCAAAAATGGCTGTACCAGAATAGCCTTTTCGTTCCGCATAATTCCAATATTGATAATAACCAGGAAGATCTAAATCGATCTGTCCTGCTTGGAGCTTTGTTTCCTGCAAACAGAAAAAATCGGCGTCTAACTCATGAAAAACTTCTAAAAAATTTTTATTTACGATGGCACGAAGCCCGTTGACGTTCCAAGAGATAAATTTCAATAAAAGCACACTCCTTCAAATTAAATTCCTTACCTTTGCGATACTATTGTACCTCATTTTAGTAAAAAATGGTGTAAGATGAAAGTAACTAAATGATCCAGGAGGAAAGTCGATGAAGATTGGTGTAATCGGTGTAGGGAATATTGCAGAAAAAGCATATTTACCAACCTATGCGAAAAAACAAGGAACAGTTGATTTTTATTTTGCAACACGAAATAAAGAAACAAAAGAAAGAATCCAAAAAGAATATGGGTTCCAACATCTATATGAAACGATCGATGAGCTCTTAGAAGAAAAAATCGAAGCATGCATGATCCACGCAGCAACAAAAGTACATTATGAGCTAGCAAAAAGATGTCTAGAAAATGGTATCCATGTTTATATTGACAAACCGTTGAGTGTCCATCTAAACGAAGTGCGTGAATTGCAAGAATTGGCTGATAAGAACCAAGTGATCTTGATGGTCGGTTTTAACCGACGCTTTGCTCCTATGGTAGAAGAATTGAAACGTATTCCAGAGAAGCGGCTGATCCAACTGCAAAAAAATCGAATAGCGGCAAAAGAGACGACAGAATTCGTCCTTTATGATTTATTTTTACATCTCATTGATACAGCGGTGTATTTATTGGATGAACCCATTTTGAGAACAAAATATCAGATAAGAGAAACAAAGGAATATTTGGAATATGCCATTTTACAATTAGAAACACAAAATCAAACGGCTATATTAACGATGGATTTGGCAAGTGGTGCTAATACAGAAAAATATCAAGTAACAAGTAAGAATGGTACTTATGAAGTAAGCGACCTGACCCAGCTTGTCATTCAAGATGCTGATGGAAAAAAGGTGAAAGAATTTGGCGACTGGACGAACACGCTAGTCAAACGCGGATTTGAGCCAATGGTAGAGGCCTTCTTATCTCAGGTACGTTCAGGTAAACCGGAAGCAGAACTGCTTAAACAGCAAGAAGTTGTAAGAAGTCATGAATTATGCGAGGAAGTGCTTAAAGAGCACTACCGTCATCAACTTTGAACAAGACTGGCAAGATTGTATTAAGCGTGATAGAATAATGGGGACGTTTGAGAAAAGAAAGGAAAATCCTCAGTGAATAAAGAAGAAATAGTTGAAAGCTTAGCCACGATCACTTTATTGTTTGATGAACCATTGATGAACTATACGTTTACGAAAACAGGCGGACCAGCTGATGTCCTTGCATTCCCGAAAAAGCAAGAAGAAGTAAAGCAAATCATCGATTATTGCCGAATCCATGATATACCTTGGATGGTACTAGGAAACGCAAGCAATCTGATCGTTCAAGATGGCGGAATCCGCGGTGTAGTCATCATGCTGACTGAAATGAAACAGATTCATGTCAAAGGAACGATGGTCATTGCGGAAGCAGGTGCCTCACTGATTGATACGACTTATGCAGCTTTGGCCGAATCATTGACTGGATTTGAATTTGCTTGCGGCATCCCTGGAAGTGTCGGTGGAGCGGTTTATATGAATGCAGGTGCGTATGGCGGAGAGATCAAAGATGTTTTTGCTGAAGTGGATCTTTTGCTTGAAGATGGAACATTGAAAACTTTGACAAAAGAAGAAATGGTATTTTCTTATCGTCACAGTAAAGTCCAAGAACTACGTGCTATCGTATTGGAAGCTCGATTCAGTTTGCAAACAGGGGATTATGAAGCAATCAAAGCACGAATGGATGAGTTGACAGAATTGCGTCAATCAAAACAGCCATTAGAGTACCCTTCATGCGGCAGTGTCTTTAAGCGCCCAGTAGGACATTATACGGGTCAGCTGATCCAGCAAGCAGGATTGCAAGGTCTGAAATGGGGCGGTGCACAAATCTCTGAAAAACATGCTGGATTCATCGTCAATATCGATCATGCGACAGCGACAGATTATATTGAATTGATTGCGCACATCCAAGAAGTAATCAAAGAAAAATTTGATGTGTCTTTAGAAACAGAAGTGCGGATCATTGGAGAGAAACAAGCAGAAGTTTAGCGAATTAATAAGTAATTGCACTTAAAATAAGTAAAAGAGCAGGACGGTGGACGCCCTGCTCTTTTTTGTGGTTGTTTACGCAAATGGTGCAAATCTTGTACATTTTAACACAATAAAACAAAAAATATAGAATATTTTCCCGTAAATTTTTCCATTTTTTGCAATATTCTCAAAAAAAAGATAAAAAATGAGAATAACTGATGAAAAAACAGGTGTAATCCATCATAAAATCAGTATAGGTGAAAAGATGAACTTTCATCTGCATATCAAGTGATTGGTATGAGGCATTTTTTTGAGGTGTAGGATATGAAGTTGGATTACCTTATCGAAGAGGAAGATAGAGAAAAACTGCTGTTAGCCAGATATTTAGAATTTGAGAAAAAGAATTACGTCGTGTTGTCTAAGTTATATGAAACATTAGGTTTATCTAAATTTAAAACAAGAAATTATATCATAGAATTAAATAAAGAATTTTCTGAATTCAAATCAAAGCCAGAGATCCAAATCTCAGAAGAAGGAGAGATTCATGTTGAACGGCTAAATTTGACGGATATCAAAAATTTAAGAAGAATCTACTTTCAACGATCAAAAATTGCTCGACTGTTAACGGAGATCGTGGATTCAAAAGTAACAATTGAAAAATTTGCAGAGAACCATTTTTTAAGCATATCAAGAGCTTATGTAAAAAGAAGAGAATTAGTCTCTTTTCTTGAACAGCATCAAATAAAGTTAAAGAAAAACATATTAGTTGGGGAAGAAATAAACATACGGAACGTATTATTTGGGGTATATTTTGGGGTCTTTAATGGTTTTTCTATGCCATTTAGAGAAAGCGTCATGAATGAAGCAAAAAGTATCGTGCAATATTTTGAATATCTGTTCAATTTAAAGTTGTCTGCCACAAAGCGAATCAAATTCAATTTGCTAACTACTGTTAGTTTGTTGAGGATTTATGGAAATCAACCAATAGGAAAACGTTTCTTTTCAGATGAATACTTTAAGAGCTCATAAGGAATGAAGATTATTAAGGATTTATCGCATATTTCTTTTCTACATATCCCTAAAGAGCAGATTATTGATGAGATTTCTTATATCATGTTATTTTTGATTACGGAAGAAGAATTTGAATTAGATGGTGCGTTTGGACTTGCGGAAGCTCATTTCCATGATATCCATATGATTAGTCAAAAAATGTCAGTGGAATTGATTGATCAATTACCATTTTCAACTGAAGTTTCTGAAGAAGAAAGACTCCATATACGAAAAGAACTTCGTATGGGGATGATGCATGTCAATCGGAAAAATTGGATATTCGACTTTGAGATGACTAGTTTTACGTCTAAAAAGCAGTTGCAGTTTTTCTTCGAAACGTATCCAATATTCAGTACAGCGATCCAAAATGTCATACAAGATAATAAACGCTATTTCTTGGAAAAAGATGAACGTTTCATGATTCGCTTATTTTATGATTATCTTTTTTTATTGGTCGGTATTTGTCCAGTCTCTTATTTTGAATCACCAATCTATGTCTGTATTGATTTTTCTCAAGGATCTGCCTATACCGATTATATTATTTCTCAAGTGAAGGGATTTAAAAATTACAATATTGTGATTGAAAATCGAATCACTTCCCGTACGGATATTTATTTATCTGATTGTTTGCTTGAAAAATTCAACAAAGAGCAGATAATATGGAAAAATCCGCCGACTCCAGATGACTGGGAATATTTTGGGAATATCATTATCAGAGAAAAAAATAGACATTTAACTGAAAAAATCAGCTAATATTTATGGATGACAGCTTTGTCTCACCTATTTATTAGCTGATTTATGTGTTTTTTCAAAGAAAAGATGACTAGATCTCGAGAGATATTGCTTGACAAAATTAAAAAGTACATAAGTTATTATTCCGATTTTCTTGAAACAATAAAAAATCAAGAAAAATACTGTCCCAATTGACCATCTTTTTTTGATTTTATCTATATAATAAAATCATCTTATGAAAATTACTACTTCATGCCGAGGCAAGAGTAGGGAGGACTAAGAATAAATGTGTTCAAAAAGACAACCTAAAAAACTAAATAAACACGCTTGCCGTTTAGACAAAGAACGATCGTGTTCTGAAAACCGCTACGTCAAATTTGTGATGCGTACGATGCTGATCAGCTTATCTGTAGGTGTCTATATGAATGTACCCATTCAGGCAACGGCACAAACCATCAAGATCGTACGTACATCTGTCTCTGAGACGACTGATTCCCCTATTACTATTACCCATACTTTCACTGATGTAAGTGGAACACAGCTACTTCCTTCTTTGAATTCCTATAATAAAGTCAGTTATCCTCCAACGATAAACCACTATTGGTTAATTCCTAACAAAACATTATGGACATCAGAAACTGGAAGCAGCGTGCCGCTTTCTGTCTTTTCCGGTATGACTGATCCAACAAAAGGGGATCAGCTAAAACAGATCATTGATAGTTTAAATCATGCTTTGACAGGTGTGAAGGACGGTGGAAGTGCACAAGTCTCTTATGTATATGGAAAAGATTATTCACAGTTCGAAGGAAAGGAAATCGACGTTCTGGCAGGGACAAAAATTTCGATATCGAATCTGGTAGAAAGCTTGAGGAATGCAGATGGAACACAAGGAGATATGTCCAAAGTAATTTCAAACAATGGGAATATCATAGACACGACCAATACAGGTGTATCTACTATTGACTTGTCATATTTTGATCCAATTGCTTTAAAAACAATGACTGCATCTGCTGTGATTCATGTTCATGCTGATCAAACAGCTATCAAAGGTAAAGATCTTCATCTAATAACAGGAGAGAATTACGACCCTAAAGCTCTTATCGAATATGTAACAAAAAGCGATGGAACTTCAGGGAATAAAGAAGAAATCAAAATGAGCGGGACAGTAGATCCTACCACACCGGGAGAATATCCCGTCGTATTAACTTATGTAGACCCTCTTACATCAAAAGCGGTGGAAACAACAGCTGTCGTTTATGTAGAAGCACCTGCTGCTTCATCGACTGTCATCACTCATTTTATTGATCGTCAAACGAATAAAGAACTGCAAGCAGAAACACGCATAAGTAGTGTAGAACTTATTCCAGATTTACAACTCCCTGCTGAATTTTCTGATCGAGTGCCAAATGTAGATTTGTCGACTTATGAACAAGACGGAAAAGTCACTTATATTTCTGACTGGATGCAAGCAAACGGATTAGACAGAAATAGTAACTGGTCGGTGATCCTTGAAGCCCTTCACTCAGAACTGATGAATAATAGAAAGCAATCAGGAGAGGAAATTACCTTCACTTATGTTTATGTACCGGATAATAGTTCATTAGAAGGTCACGTTGTTATCGCTCAGCCAAATGAAAAAATAAGTAAAGAAGAGTTGATCCAATCCGCAACAAACTCCTTAGGTAAACCCGTACCGTTAAAAGATGTAGCGGTTATAATCAACGGAGAACCATTGGAGGATGGTTATTTGACCAAACAAACAGGCGATTTTACGATTATGTATAGTTATCATGATCCGTATTCACTCCAAGAACTCCACGCTCAGTCGCTATTACATGTTTTACCATTAAATAAACAGATAAACCAAAAAGAACAAAAAAAACAAGAAGAAAGCTTGTCAGAAAAAAAACAACAAATGGCTCCTACAGTTTCTCCAACAGGGGAAGTAAAACAAACAAGAAGCCTAGAACCAGCAAGAATATCTATAAAAAGTTCAGAATCTAACAAAACGATAAGGCAAGAAGATCGTTTGATCCCACAAGTTTCTGAATCGGAAAATGAAATGTTAGAGTCTAACATAGAACAACAATTAGAAAAAGAAATTGTTGCTAAACAGCCGGAAGATCAAAATGAATCAGAGAACCACAAGGAAACGAAGAAAAAACGCTTGTCAACTATTGATTCCACCGATGAGCATCTGCAGCCGCAAGTACCACTTCCTAGTCCGGGAACACCCGCACCTGGTGGAGGTGTCCCTTCTTCTTCCGCTTTAGGAGATGTCATGCGAGGTATGGCAGGAACATGGGTATACGCTAATCGAAATGAATTTGACGCAGATGACTGGTTCTGATTCATTCCCCTATCTGTTATAGTCAAATAAGTAGCTGAGTTATCTGTTATTTGGCATAATGGATACGAGGAGGGATAGAAAAATGTTAGATAAAACGTTGCCTTACGCAGAAATATGGATGACAAGACCACTTCAACTGCCTGTGCCAATGACACCTTTAGCGGAAGGGTTTGAATTTCGAACCTATCAAAAAGGGGACGAATCTGCTTGGTCAGAGATTGAAACTTCCGTTGGGGAATTTCAAACGACAGATGAAGCACTTGAGTATTTTCAAAAAAACTTTGCTCCTTATCCTGAAGAACTTGAAAGAAGGATGTTTTTTGTAGAGACAAAAAATGGAGAAAAAGTAGCAACCTGTACCGCTTGGCGAAAGAAATCAAGAGAGCGAGTGTATCCGGTTTTTCATTGGTTGGCAGTTAAACCAGTTTACCAAGGAAAAGGGCTCGCAAAAGCATTGACTGCTAAAGTCTTACAAGAATTTTCTACTCTCCATACGGATGGACCAATCTATCTTCACACCCAGACATGGAGCCATCAGGCGATTGCTCTTTATAAAAAAATGGGTTTTTCTTTTATTGCTGAAAATCTAGATGGCACACCTAATCCAGACTATGAAAAAGTTATGCAGGTTTTAAGTAAATTAGATAAATAAAAAAATGGTGAAATCAGCTCACAATATTAGAAGAAAAACGGAAAAGTAGTTCTTTCTATCTTACTGTTTTTGAATTCATCCTGTTGGCTAGCTGATGATACGCTATTTATTCGAAAAAGAAGAGGTCGTGACAAAAGTCTTGTCACTGCCTCTTCTCTTATTTCTTTAGTATGTTTATCGTTTGATTTTCTTGGGAATAAAATTCTTGATGAAAGTAAATTTTTGGTAATCATTTCGACTATAAAGGTAACCAAATATACTGAAAACGACTGCTCCAATAAAATTAACAAATAAATCCTTCATAGTATCCATGATTCCCACATCTAAATAACCATTTTGGATGATTATTTTATCTGTTTTACCGTCTGCATTCTGACTTTCAATGATTGTCCGAGTGATATCAGGAACATGATAGACAGTGTTTCCGTCTTTGCTTAACTCCACACTATTGATTTGCTGGACGATCGTATCTTTTTGCATATCGAATTGTAGCAATTTATCTGCTGAAAATTCAACAAACTCCCACATAACACCAACTGTCATCGAAAAACAAAAGGAAACGACTGCTAATAACAAAGGAGTCAAGTTCATCGTTTTTGTATTTTTATTGAGCAAATAAACAAGTGAAAAACCGACACCCCCAGCTAAAAATCCGCTGAATGCATGTAGAAAAGTATCCCACATTGAAAAATAGCCATAAAAATCGCTTAATTCTCCTAAAACCGTTGAACTGAAAATAAAAGATAACAATATGATTTCTAACATATTTGGAATCTGTATCTTTAATATCTTTTCCAGGAAATAAGGAATTTCAAATAAAATCAGTGTCAATAATAAAAGCATCGTATTTCCCCAATGTTGGTTCCAAATCTGATCAGCCAACATAATAACAACGATGATACGTAATAAAATATAGATTCCATTTGTGATTCTGCCAGCAGTTTTTGTACTGTTCGTAAAAAAGGTTTTCAAATGATTCATAAAATAACTCCTTCATGTATATCCTTAATTATACTAAGAAGCGTGCGATTACCAAAACTATATGTCTTAAAGAAAAACAGAGTTGATATTGTGAAAAAAATCACTTAATATAAGCATAAGGAGAAAAGGGGGATAAATATGAAAAAATTAGTTGTTGGTTTATTAACGGCGGTTTCGCTTCTTGCCATGAGTGCATGTGGCGCAGATCAGAAAAATACAGCACAGACAAGTTCTAGTACGAAGGAATCTGCCGAAGTGTCATCAGGTGCTTCTGAACAAGCATATACTGATCCAAAAGAAATGAAAGAATCTTATGATATCGTAATCGTGGGAGCTGGCGGTGCAGGGATGGCAGCCGCTATCGAAGCAAAAGATGCTGGCTTGAACCCAGTGATTTTCGAAAAGATGCCTGTTGCCGGAGGAAATACGTCTAAATCATCAAGCGGAATGAACGCTTCTGAAACCAAATTCCAAAAAGAAGAGGGAATCGAAGACTCAAATGAGGCATTCTATGAAGAAACGCTAAAAGGTGGCGGAGGAACAAATGATAAAGAAATGCTTCGTTACTTTGTCGATCACTCTGCTGATGCAATCGATTGGTTGGATCAAAATGGGATCAAACTAGATAATTTAACGATCACTGGAGGGATGAGCGAGAAGAGGACGCATCGTCCGTCTGATGGCTCGGCTATCGGTGGATATTTAGTGGATGGATTATTGAACAGCGTCCATGAGCGAAAAATACCGATTTTTGTCAACACAGATGTGACAGACATTAAGAAAAATGGCGAAACAGTCAATGAAGTGACTGTACATGTCCAAGGAGAAGAACCAAAAGAGATCACCGGTAAAGCAATCGTCGTCACTACAGGCGGTTTTGGTGCTAGCAAAGAATTTATTGAAAGATATCGTCCCGATTTAGCTGATTATATTACGACAAATCAAGAAGGATCAACTGGAGATGGTATTACCATGATCGAAAACTTAGGCGGACAAACCGTTGACATGGATAAAATACAAATCCATCCAACCGTGCAACAGGATGAGGGAATCTTGATCGGTGAAGTGGTTCGCGGAGAAGGAGCAATCTTGGTAAATCAAGAAGGCAAAAGATTTGTGAATGAAATGGATACAAGGGATAAAGTATCTGCAGCCATCACAGCGTTGCCTGAAAAATCAGCGTATTTGATTTTTGATCAAGGCGTGCGTGATCGTGCCACTGCTATTGAATTTTATGACCAAAAAGGATATGTCACAACTGGAAAAACAATGGAAGAATTAGCAGAAAAAATTGATTTGCCAAAAGAAACATTAGCAAAAACAATTGATGGATGGAATGCGGATGTTGCGGAGAAAAAAGATGCTCAATTCAATCGTGCCACAGCCATGGAACATGATCTATCGTCTCCAAATTATTATGCAATCAAAATCGCGCCAGGGATCCATTATACGATGGGTGGTGTGAAAATCAATACGAATACCGAAGTATTGGATAAAGAAAATCAGCCAATCAGCGGGTTGTATGCTGCCGGAGAAGTCACAGGTGGCTTACATGGAGACAATCGGATCGGTGGAAACTCAGTTGCAGAAATCATTATTTTTGGGCGACAAGCGGGCATACAAGCAGCTCGGTTTGCTTCGCAAAATGAATGAAATAGAACGTAAATAAAAAGAGGTTGTGAAATCAGCGTTTTGACCTGAGTATTAGAGAAACAAACGAAAAAATAGTTCCACATATTTTGCCGTTTGTTGAGCGAATACCGAGGGTCAGCTGATTGAACACCGTTTAAGAAAGAGGTCGTGAGCCTGCCGTTCGGCTCCGAGTCACAAGGAACAATTTCAAAAAACAGCTCCTCATGTTTATTGAATATTGTGACTTGTGACCGAGGAGTTGGCAGTAGAACACCGTTTAGTGAAGAGGTTGTGAAAAAGCTGCCCTGCATCAAGTAATAAGAACAGCCAAGTAAAAATAGCTTCTTATGTTTTTGACTTGGTTGGACTTATTACCGCAGATGCAAGCTTTTGAACACCGTTTGTTCGGAAAAAGAGCGTGGGACAAAAGTAAAGAACACTTTTGTCCCACGCTCTAAACACGTATAAACGGCGGAAGCAGAAGCAACTCCTTCTTATTTCTTGGAGTTAAACGCTTCTGTCCCAGTCTCTTTTTTGATCAGCATGGTTTTATTCAGTTATCTTCAAAATGATTTTTCCGATGTTTTTGTTTGCTTCCATATATTCATGCGCTTGTTTGACTTCGCTGAATTGGAATGTACGGTCAATGATTGGCCGAATCTTGCCACTTTCTAGAAAAGGCCCCGCTTTTTCCATAAAAGTTTGTGCGAGCTCTGCTTTATACTGATCACTTCTAGGTGTCAATAATGTACCAAGAAGTTGGACACGTTTCCCAATCAATACACCAAGGTCTATCTCAGGCACAATGGTTCCGCCAAGCATACCAATCAAGACCCAGCGACCATCAACGGCTATAGAAGCTAAATTCTTTTCCCAGTAAGAAGCGCCGATGAAATCCAAGATAACATCGACTCCTCGACCATCAGTGATTTTTCTTACCTCTTCTTGAAAATCTTGTTTTTTATAGTTGATCAATTCATCTGCACCAAGTTCTTTACAAAAGGCGAGCTTTTCTTCTGATCCTGCAGTAACGATGATTTTCGCGTGAGAAAGTTGTCTAGCTAATTGGATCGCTGCTGTTCCAACACCACTTGCTCCTGCGTGGATCAAAACAGTTTCGCCTTCTTGTAATTTTCCAAGCCAATAAAGTGTTTGATAAGCAGTCAGAAAAACTTCTGAGATTCCAGCAGCAGAAACATAATCTAACGTATCAGGGAGAAGGATTGCTCGATCGGCAGGCATCACAGCATATTCAGCATAACCACCTAGATTGACTAATCCGTACACTTTTGTCCCAGGAGTAAAAGTGGAGATATCACTTTTATTCTCAACTACCTCTCCAGCTACTTCGACACCCAAAATAGGGTAGGGAGGTTTTAAAGAGACTGATTCTCTTTTCATGATATCTGTTCGATTGACCGCTGCTGTATGGACTTTTATCAATAATTCGCCTTGTTTTGGTTCAGGAACAGGCACTTCTATTTGTTCTAATACATCTACAGAACCAGGATGCTTGATTGAAATGGCACGCATGGATCTATTCCTCCTTTGCCCATTCTTGGAATGCTGTATTCAACTCTTTGCTACCTTCAGAAAGTACTAGAGTCGTACGGGAAATATCCGTTTCTTCCACAAGAGCGGCAAGTACAGCAGCAACTGTAGAACGAGAAATCGTTTTGGCTGCTTTTTCATTAGGCTTAGTCAATTGAATGGAGGTGACTTCTTCATCGTTCGTCAATGTGACTGGTTGAAGAATGACAAAATCTAAGTTAGTTCGTTTCAGCCATTCATCTGCATAATGTTTAGTAATATAATAATCTGTCATGGACTCAGGCCATTTTGCTGGTTCATCTGCATAAACAGCACTGACCATCAGATAACGAGAGACATGCGCATTTTCAGCTGCGATAACTGTTTTGATTGCACCATCCAAGTCTACTTGCAGAAGATTCTTTCCTTGAGAACCGGCAGCAAAAATCAATACATCGATACCTTTGAATGCTTCAGCCATTTTTTCCACGGACCAAGTCAAATCAAAAGAGACATACGAAACATTCTCTTTTTTCACTAATGTCTGGGAAGCGACATCTCTTACCCCAGCAAAAATTTCGTGGGGACTTGAAGCTAGATCTTTTATCAGGTGTCGGCCAATCTGTCCGTTTGCACCTACAACAAAAATTTTCATTTGGATCATCCTTTCGACGTCAAATCTTACTATTTAATAGTAACACCAAAAGAGAAAAAAATCAGACATCGGCTACGATGACTATCAGTGATGAAGAGAAGGGCGCTTGAAGTATCTTAACAAGACATTGCATACTGCTGCAGTCGCAAGACCAGCGACGATTCCTTCAGGTACGCCACTTGTAAAAATAACTGCAAGAATAGCTGAATAAACAGCATTTAAATTTGTCCCGATGACTTTGGCGTAATCTTGCTGGAATAAAAAGTAGATCATATTCATCACTAAAATCGTATTGGTCAATGAGCCGGCAAGTCCTGCTAAGAATAAAGAGACGGTATCTGCTTTTTGTTTCATCAGTTTGCGCAGACCATTATAAACGAAATAAGGAACAACACCAATCAAGATCCGAGGGATAAACGCGATCAACAAGGCTTTCCAGCTTCCATGTTCAGTTCCGATGACTGGGATGAACGGAGAAAAGACAAAAGACAAAGGTGTTTGGATAACCGTACTTCGAATCATACTGATCAGTCCAAATGTACCGCCAAGAAAAGCACCTAGTCTTGGTCCTAAAACGATCGAAGCAATGATTACAGGTATATGCATGGTTGTTGCATTTATTGGGCCAATAGGAATAAACCCTAGAGGCGTAACAGCTAATAAAATCAAAATAGCTAAAAACATCGCAGTCAAAGTAAAATTTTTTGTATTTTTCATAAGTACTCCTTTTTCACTAAGCATTTCTTTCGTTAAGAGTCAGCATGACCTGTTCGATGATCGTCTGAATATCAGCTAAGGCACCTTTTCCAAAATCTCCGCAAGCTAAAAGAGATTCTTTTGGTTCGATTTCCTGATAGCCGACAGATCTCAATGTTTCCAGATTACGCTGAGTGATCGGGTTTTGATACATATTCGTGTTCATGGCAGGGGCAATCAGTTTTGGTGTTCCCGCCGGAAGCGCCATTGCGACTGTTGAAAGGAGATCGTCTGCAATGCCGTTTGCTAGCTTGCCGACAATGTTCGCCGTAGCAGGGGCGATGAGAAACAAGTCAGCTTGTTTGGCTAGTTCGATATGATTGATCACCTGTGGATTTGATTCTTGCATGACATCTGTATGGACTGCTCGCTTCGACAGAGATTGCAAGGTTAATGGCGTGATAAAATGTGTGCTATTTTTAGACATAATCACATCTACTTGGACACCTAATTTGACAAATTGACTTGTAAGATCGGCGCTTTTGTAAGCAGAAATACTTCCGGTAACGCCTAATAAGATCTTTTTCATTTTGATTCCTCCAATCTAATTTTTTCAGTAATCAATGCAGCAATCTCTGATTTACTTTGTGCTTCTTCCACTGTCCCATCTTTAGATAAGAGATAGCCGTGGTGTGTCTCGCCATGGATTTCTGTCAAATCATTTGCGAAAATAAAATCAGTTTTGTTATTTATCAGACTGTTTTTGGCGACTGTAAGAAGTGATTCCTTTGGTACATCTACTAATAGTTTGAAACCAATGATTTTCGCTTTCGGCTGCCATTCACGCAGATAAGAAATGATTTTTGGCGTTTTCTTCAAAACGAGCACAAGATGCTCAGTGTCAGAAGAGATTTTTGAAGCAGAGTTCTTTGTTTGTTCATTTTCTGCAAACCAATTGGCCAGTTCTTCTTGCGTTGAAGAAGCGGGTAGTTTTTTTGCCAACTGTTCTTCTGAAAAACTAAAAGCAGGAGTAAAATCACTGACTGCCATACTGTGGATAATTGCATCATAGTGTTCTTCTCTTGTGAGTACTTCTAATTGCAAAAACAAGTCTTGGGCAGACTCAATCGTATAGATCGTTATATTGGAACGTCTTTCCGGTTTCAGTGCTTGTCTCGTAGTCACGTAATCGACTGTGGTATCTGGGTTGGCAGCTAAGTGATCAGCTAAAGCTTGTCCTAATCGTCCTGTCGAATGATTCGTAATAGCACGTACCTGATCGATTTTTTCAGTTGTCCCTCCAGCTGTGATCAGAACCTTCATTTTTGGTCACCTACATTTACCAGTGTTCTTCCTTGATGTGTCCCAGCAAGTAGTTTAGTTGCTGTTTCAGGCAACTGCTCCAGAGTAACTTCTTGGGCAACTAAGTCATCTGCTATCTGCAAATCTGCCATCTGTTGCCATAAAGAAGGACGTTGTTCAATAGGTACATTGACAGAATCGATGCCAATCAATTGGATGTTTCGCAGAATAAAAGGCAAAACGGTCGTGTTTAGTTTGATTCCCCCTGCATTGCCACATAAAGCTGCTACACCGTTATAAGAGATCAATGGAAGAAGACTACTTAGTTGCTCACCACCTACTGTGTCGATGACAGCATCGATTTGCTGTTTTCCTAAAGCTTTTGTTGTTTCTGGCAGAAATTCATCAGGTCGTACGACTTGAGAAGCACCTAGACTTTTTAGCCATGTGACAGACTCTTCTTTTCTGGAAAAAGCAATGATTGACTGGAATCCGAGTTTATGTAACAGGGCGACAGCTACACTGCCTACACCGCCAGAAGCACCAGTAACGACAATTTTTTTATTAGAGGTTATGCCTTGACGGATTAAAGCGTTCACACACAACATAGCAGTAAACCCTGCTGTACCAAAAATCATCGCTTGACGCAGTGTCATATTTTTCGGTAGAGGGACTAACCAGTCTCCTGGTACTTTTTGGTATTGGCTGTAACCGCCTGGATAGGTGACACCAAGCCCAAAACCAGTAGCAAGTACAAGATCTCCTTCTGAAAAACGTGAATCTTTACTTTGGATGACAGTTCCGGATAAATCAATCCCTGGAGTCATCGGATAGGTTCGTATCACCTGACCAGACTCGCTCATTGCCAATGCATCTTTATAATTGACATCAGAATAGGCAATTTTTACCAAGACTTCATTTTCAGCCAATTCAGTAAATGGCAGATCACTGATTGCTGTATGGAAAACAGGTTCATTTATTACCTGAAAAGATCGAAAAGCGTTCATTCGTGAGACACTCCTTTTAAAAATTTTCTTTTATCATACCACAAAGCCTACTTTTTTATTCTGGTTCTTCCTTAAATTTAGACAAAAATTAGGTGAAAGAGGCAGAAAAAAGAAAGAATCGAATAAGTAGAAATGATTCGAAAAGATAAAGAAATATTCAGCAAAAAAAATGTTAAAAAGGGTTGCCTTTTGCAATAAAATTCGTATACTAATACGAGTGGTAGTAAACCAGAAGTTTACTATTAGAAAACTTCATACGGAGGAAATTATGGAAATTGGTGAGAAGTTAAGAAATTTGCGCATCCAAAAGAATTTGACACAAGAAGAACTAGGCGAACGCACAGATTTGTCAAAAGGGTATATTTCCCAGTTGGAACGAGATTTAAGTTCACCATCAATGGAAACATTCTTTTCTATTCTTGAAGTCTTAGGTGTCACTCCAGAAGAATTTTTTCATCAAGAAGCAGCGAATCTGCAAGTGGTTTATTCAAAAGAAGATCATACGGTTTATTTCGATGAAGAAAACGGGTATGAATTGGAATGGCTAGTGGCTGATTCGAATGAAAAAGAAATGGAGCCTGTTTTACTAACTTTTGAAGGTGCAGGAGAATATAAGACGTTTGAACCTTCATTATCTGAAACGTTTATTTTTGTATTAGAAGGGGAATTAGAGTTAAGCTTAGGAGAGACGGTCTATGTGGCAAAAGCAGGACAGTCGATCTATTATCAAGCGACAAAACAACATCAATTAAGGAATCATCTCAAAAAACGAACAAAAGTATTGATTGTCGCGACACAATCATATTTGTAATATAGGGGGTAAAAACGTGGGGAAACCAATCATTTCATTTGATCAAGTAGTGAAAAGCTATGATGATGAAACAGTATTAAAAAAAGTAAGTTTTGAGATCGAACAAGGAAAATTTTATACACTGCTTGGTCCTTCCGGCTGTGGTAAAACAACGATCCTACGTATTATAGCTGGATTCACTGAAGCTACAGAAGGGGACATCTATTTTGAAGGGAAACGGTTGAATGATTTGCCAGCTAATAAGCGACAAGTAAACACCGTCTTCCAAGATTATGCACTTTTTCCTCATATGAATGTTTTTGATAACGTTGCTTTTGGATTGAAGATCAAAAAAATGTCCAAATCTGATATCGAAAAGAAGGTAAAAGATGCATTGCGTATGGTTCAGCTTCCTGGATATGAGAAACGGGAGATCAGTGAAATGTCTGGTGGTCAAAGACAGCGTGTAGCGATTGCACGAGCAATCGTGAACGAACCTAAAGTATTGTTACTAGATGAACCGTTATCGGCGCTTGATTTGAAACTACGTACAGATATGCAGTATGAACTGCGGGATCTGCAACAACGATTAGGGATCACGTTTATTTTTGTGACTCATGATCAAGAAGAAGCGTTGGCGATGAGTGATGAGATTTTTGTCATGAATAAAGGGAAAATCGTCCAAAGTGGTACGCCTGTAGATATTTATGATGAGCCAATCAATCATTTCGTTGCTGATTTTGTTGGGGAAAGCAATATCGTGGACGGTGTGATGATCGAAGATAATCTAGTTGAGTTTGTTGGTAAGCAATTTGAATGTGTCGATGGCGGGATGCGCCCGAATGAGCCAGTTGAAGTTGTTTTACGCCCAGAGGATTTGACGATCACGACACCAGATAAAGGAAAGCTAGTCGTAACGGTCGATACTCAGCTGTTTCGTGGTGTCCATTATGAAATCATCTGTTATGATGAACAGCAAAATGAATGGATGGTCCATTCGACGAAAAAAGCTAAAGAAGGAAGCAAAGTAGGATTGGCCTTTGAGCCAGAAGATATCCATGTCATGCGTTTCAACGAGTCTGAAGAAGAATTCGATGCACGTCTTGACAGTTACGAAGAATAGGGGGGACAAGAATGAAAACAATGCGCAGGATCTATTCCGTCCCTTATATTTTGTGGCTCGGTTTATTCGTGATCGCGCCTGTATTAATGATCATTTATCAATCTTTTTTTGATATGAATGGGCAATTCACGCTGAATAACTATCTATCTTATTTTACGTCGGGGACATCGCTTTCTATGACGATCAATTCTGTATGGTATGCATTTTTGATCACGTTTTTTACACTGATCATTAGTTACCCGACTGCTTATTTTTTAACAAAACTGAAGCACAAGCAATTATGGCTGATGTTGATTATTTTGCCTACATGGGTGAATCTGCTGCTTAAAGCTTACGCATTTATTGGAATTTTCAGTGTTCACGGCAGCGTGAATCATTTCTTTGATTTTATCGGGATCGGACCGAAACAGATATTGTTCACAGACTTCAGTTTCTTGTTCGTCGCAACGTATATCGAGATTCCATTTATGATTATGCCGATTTTCAATGCATTGGAAGAGATGAATCCTTCTTTGATCAGTGCCAGCAGAGATTTAGGAGCGAATAGCTTTGAGACCTTCCGACGAGTGATTTTTCCATTATCATTAAATGGTGTGAAAAGCGGCGTCCAAGCAGTCTTTATTCCTTCTCTTTCTTTATTCATGCTCACTCGTCTGATTGGTGGAAACCGAGTGATCACTTTAGGAACAGCTATCGAACAGCATTTCTTGGTTACGCAAAACTGGGGGATGGGTTCTACGATCGGTGTGATTTTAATCATTGCTATGTTTATCGTGATGCTCCTGACAGGCGAGAAGAAAAAAGGAGGTCGCTCATAAATGAAAAAATTTAAATGGTCGTATCTTTATTTAGGGATCGTCTTTTTATTCTTATATGCACCGATCTTCTATCTGATTTTTTATTCCTTCAATGAAGGAGGAACGATGAACAGCTTTACAGGGTTCACTTGGGAAAATTATGAAGCTGTTTTTGAAGATACTCGTTTGATCATTATCGTATTGAATACGTTCATGCTGGCTTTCTTATCTGCATTGATCGCCACGATCATCGGGACATTTGGGGCTATGGGGATCTATTACACGAAGAAACGACGTGCACGGACAGCGTTGTTGAGCATGAATAACATCTTATTAGTCTCTCCTGATGTTATTATCGGTGCTAGTTTCTTGATTTTCTTTACACTACTAGGGTTCGGATTAGGTTTTCAGAGTGTATTGCTTTCCCATATTGCTTTCAGCATTCCAATCGTCGTCTTGATGGTCTTGCCAAAATTGCAAGAAATGAACGATTCAATGGTTGATGCGGCTAGAGATCTTGGTGCGAATAATTTGCAAGTAGTCAAAAATATCATTTTGCCTTATCTTTCTCCAGGGATCATAGCTGGGTATTTTATGGCATTTACCTATTCTCTTGATGATTTTGCGGTTACGTTTTTCGTCACAGGAAATGGCTTTACGACGCTCTCAGTAGAGATTTACTCTCGTGCAAGACAAGGAATCAGTTTAGAAATCAATGCGCTAAGTGCATTAGTTTTCTTGTTCTCCATGATATTGGTCATTGGTTACTACTTCATTAGTAAAGAGAACCGTCCAAAACGGTTGAAGAAAAACAGAAGGGTACGCGAGGGGGTGGCACGGCTACGATGAAAAAATTACAATCTCTGTTTTTAGGTATTCTCATCATTATTGCGGTGCTGCTGCTTGGTGTACGTCAACTTGAAAAAACAAGTGGCATGAGTGGAGCGAAGGTACTGACGATCTATAACTGGGGGGATTATATCGATCCTAGTTTGATCACGAAATTTGAAAAAGAATATGGATACAAAGTAAATTATGAAACATTTGATTCTAATGAAGCGATGTTCACAAAGATCCAACAAGGTGGAACAAACTATGATATCGCTATTCCAAGTGAATATATGATCCAAAAAATGATCAAAGAAAAACTAGTGCTACCCTTAGATCATTCAAAGATCAAAGGATTAAATAATATCGATCCACGATTTTTAAATTTGGATTTTGATCCAGATAATCAGTATTCGATTCCATATTTTTGGGGAACTTTAGGGATCGTATATAATGATAAATTCTTTGATGCAGATCAAATCCAGCATTGGGATGATTTGTGGAAGCCGGAATTGAAAGACAGTTTGATGCTGATTGATGGTGCACGAGAAGTTATGGGGCTTTCTTTGAATAGTTTAGGCTATTCTTTGAATAGTAAGAATATGGCACAGCTGACAGAAGCAGCAAATAAATTGAATCATCTAACACCAAATGTCAAAGCAATCGTGGCTGATGAGATCAAAATGTACATGATCAATGAAGAAGCTTCCGTGGCAGTAACATTTTCTGGCGAAGCTGCCGATATGATGTGGGAAAATGAACATTTACATTACGTGATCCCACCAGAAGGGTCCAATCTTTGGTTTGATAATATCGTTATGCCAAAAACCGCGAAAAATAAAGAAGGTGCCTATGATTTCATCAACTTTATGCTAGAACCGGAAAACGCGGCACAAAATGCAGAGTATATTGGTTATTCTACACCAAACGAAAAAGCAAAAGCGTTATTGCCAAAAGACATTTCGTCGGACGAACAATTTTATCCATCTGATGACACGATCTCTCATCTTGAAGTCTACGAAGATCTAGGATCGAAATACCTAGGCATCTATAATGATCTATTCTTAGAATTCAAGATGTATCGGAAATGATGGCAAAACTCAGTAAAACTTGGGATTTATCAACCTTCTAAAAAGAGAAAAAGCGACCTATTTCTACCTGATTTTTCCAATTTTCTACCAAAAGCGGCTGAAAATTCCATAAGGTAGGGGATAATTTGATATATAGAAAGAACAATAAACAAAGTTGGTTTGATTTTTTCTGAAAATATTGTAGCAAACGTCGTCACAGTTTTTCATGTATCAGTTGGTAGGAATATGAAGACAGAAATAAAGAGAAAATAAAAAGTACTAAAGCTTCTAAATTTTTAGCTTTAGTACTTTTTAGTATCCAATTTCTCAGTTTAACTCAGAAAAAGTGAGTCCTGTAACTGATAGCTCAGTGTAATTTATTGCCTTTCAACTCCTTATTTTTGTTTATTTTAACGGAATCTATTACTACTTGGTCATTAAATATCTTCTTTTTATTCATTATTGTTGTTTCACCGTTTTTCTACATACATAATAAAAAACATAATTGTTTAAATTCACAGTGATTGTTCCCATTTTTACTACTTGCCTACAATGATTAATCTACAAAAATTATTGGTGTGATATTGTAAATAAGCTCAAATTTCTTTAAGTCGTCTTTGAAACGTTTAGATAGGTTATGTGAACCAATCATTTTTAATCCTTGAAAATATTCTAATAAATCATTTGCTCGTCCAGATTCTTCTGTTAAATGATCGAAAAGTAATTTATAAAAATTACAGTAAACACCTGTATCTCCAAAAAATAACAGTCTGTGACGAACATCAGCTATCTTCTCTAAATATTTTTTAGCTAAAACGGTTTCTTTTCGTTCGAGCATTAATAAAAAAGCATTGTTATACATACCAATCAATATGGAATGAAAAATCTCAAAATCTTTATTTTTTTCTATTTTTCTTTCAATGTCTGATAATCTACCGTTTATGTAATTTGTTTCAAAAACAAATAAAAGAGTAGTAAAGGTTGCCATTTCAAATCTTCCCCAATCATCAACAGCTTCCAAATAATTTTTTAACTCGGATAGATATTCTTTATCAGAGTTGTTTAGTTTTCTTTCGCTATCTGCTAATTGATACCAACCGATCGTCTTAGCGACTAAGTAATTTCTGATGTCTACTATGTTGTTTGTATCTTTAGCTTTTTCTCGAAGTGTTCGTAATGTATGGTGAAAATTTGATTTATCTTCTCTGAGTTTTCTTATTAGTTTCTTTAAACTCCAATTTTTTTCTCTTACATTATCTTTATCTAAATAAAAAATAAATTCATCTAAACTCAGATTCATTCTTTCCAATAATTCAATCAAAACAAAAAAGGGTATCCTTGTTCTGCCATTTTCGTATTTTACAAACGTTTCTCTAGTTATTATTCCCTTTGATAACTCTTTTTGAGAAAGCCCTCTTTCTACACGGAGTTTTCTCAATAATTTATGAATTTCCATATTTCCTCCGTTATTTTAATTTTTATGATGTGAAAATTTTGACCATAATTTAAATTTCTGTTTCTTAGCTACTATAATAACACATAAATAAAACATGCAAAGAACAAAACAAAGAGGTGGTGAAAATATGTTTGCTATTTTTTTTAAATCATTCAAAGATTGGTTCATTGATGTTCGCTGATTTTTTAAGGGTAAGGAGAAAATTTTTTGATAAATGAAAAGATAAGAAATGTGATTTTTTTCAATGATAACACAATTTTTAGTTTTGATATTTTTATACATCCAGAGATTTATATAGAAAATCAAAGAATATTTGATAAAAGAATTCCCAAATTGGAAATGATAGTAGATTCAATAGGATTGCTAATTTGCAATAAATTAATAGAAACCAAGAAAATCAGTTTGAAAGAACTATTTCAATGGTTTCAAGAAGAATTTCCTGATGTGCCAAAAGAAAATTTAAAAAAAGACCTAGTAGTTTTTCTACAAGCCTTAAATAATAGGGGGATTATCAATTATACACTTCCTAAAAGAACCTCTATTAAAGAAAAAATCTCTTGTAGTATTAAAAAAATTCAAAAAAATTTGCGAAGCAGTCATAGTATTCATAACGAAAAAACGTTAAAAATTTTCTTGGAAGTGTGCTTTCATGTTTTAAAAGAGAATTTCCCAATAATTACTTTCATATGTGGAGTAAATTTATTATGTTTACTTTTTCTGTTCTTATCTTTTCAAGAAATTCGTTTAGAGTTTTTATGGATTCTATTCCCAGCTTTTTCCTATCTCGTTTTGCTAATGAGCATCATACTTCATGAAACCACTCATTTGATTTTATATAGGAAGATCACTCATCATAATCACGGGTATTTATCAATAAAAACTTTATCTATGTCAATTGTTAGAGAAAAAGTATTAGATAGAAAATCAAATATCCTCATTACGTTTTCAGGAGCGTTTTTTGTTTTCTTTTTAGGTGTTCTACTCTATTTCTTATCAGATAATTTGTGGATAAGAATACCTGCTTTTATTTTTATGTCTCACATTATCAATTTATTGCCCTTTTTTGGTGACGGACATACGATTATTACAGAACTACTAAATTCTAATGATTAGTAGTTTTGAAATGATAAAAAAATTAAAGGAGATTCTATTATGGATTATTCAGCACCAACTATTACAAGTCAAAATATTTATTTGGCAGAAGATCAAGTTGTTTGGTATACCGTTGCAATTGCTATTCTTCTATTACTTGCTGTTACAATTGTTGCGGCTTGTGTTTTGTATTGCTTGACTAAAGGGAAGAGTTTCACTGGTTCTTGGAGTTATGTAAACGGAAGTGGGTCTGTAAGACTGGGCTGTAAGTAGCAATTACTGTCTACGATCATTTATTTAGCCCATGTGAAAGTATGCAATTTGTTAGAAGCTATCCATATCTTTATTTAATCGGATAGCTTTTCTTTTGTTTAATCAATTCTATTGGATGTAGAGGATAAAATATGTTAGCTATTAATGATTTAAATAAAATATACAAAAACTCTGAAAATGGAGTAAAAGAAATTTCTTTTCAAATTTCAAAAGGAGAAATTCTTTGTTTGGCAGGACCGAATGGTTCAGGAAAAACAACTTTACTAAATTCTATTCTCGGAATAATAAAGAAAGACAAAGGAAGTATTTCTTTATTTGGACAAAATGTTGATAATGATGCTATAAAAAATAGATTTGCCTATATTTCTGATGAAATTATCTTAATCGAGGAATTGACAGGTTTTGAGTACCTTGCATTTATAAAAAGTATGTATAAGGGAATCAATAAGAACCAGATTATTACATTATTAAAAATATTTGATTTGGAAAAAGATATAGACAAGCTAATCAGTTCTTATTCTCACGGTATGAAGAAAAAGTTGCAGATTATTTCAATGATTATGAAACCATTTGACGTCTTAGTTTTAGACGAACCCTGTAGAGGATTAGATGTCGAAGCTGTTTATGTTCTGAAAAAAATAGTGGATTCGTTTAAACGCAAGGGGAAAATGATACTTATTACTAGTCATGATTTACTCTTTATTGAAGAAATATGTGACAAAATTTTAATTTTAACTCGTGGAATAGTAGTAGGAGGTGGTACTCCTGAAGAAATCAAATCCCAATATAAAAAAAATAAAATAGAAGAGGCATTTCTTGAGGCGGCATTTTTGAAAGAAAGGGAGAATGAAATTGATTGTTATCTTGAAGATTATTTCGATGTTATCGAAAGTATATAGAAATAAAATCAATCAAGTTCTAAATTCAAAAGAAAAGAGAATTGGAATGTTTCTTTCTGTTTTTATCATAATCGGAATTTCTGCTTTACTAGCAAATATTCTAACACATGATGTTGTATCTATTTTTTTAAATGGGAATTTAGAGATACTTTATTCTGCAAATTTAACCTATTTAATATCGCTATCAATCTTTACTTTTTCTCTTTTTATTGTTTTAAAATTTCTTGATCCAGATGAATCTAAAATTTTAAAAAACTTGGATAGGTTGCCTATATCTAAATTAGCTATGTATATTGGATATTATTCTTTTCCGTTAAGCATACAGGTAGCAATACCTTCTATCTTATTTTCTATAATTATCATTCCACAACTTGTAACAAATGGAATATCAGTTTCTCTGTCATTAAGAATAGCAGGAATTTTCTTATTACAATCAATATTTATCACTTTATTAATGAATTTGTCTTATAATATTTTATTTTTTTTAGGAATACGCATGAAAATTCCCTTTGCTAAAAGTGTTTCTTTATTGGTGCAAACGATTATTATATTGAGAATTGTTGTTACTTTGCTTGAAAATATTCAAAATATCTTACTAAATTACGAAACATTTTCTTATAATATCTTATTCTGGAACTTGGGATTTTTAGGTCATATTATTTTAGAGAATACCTTTTCTGTTAATCTTTTACTTCTTGTTTTAGTAGAATTAGTAATGTTTATTGCTTGTATCCATAGTTTTGCTTTGCTTTCTTCCATTCAAGATAAAAATGAATATCAATCAAAAGTATTTGCTAAAATCAATAATTCCAAAAGCTTAAATATTAGTCTTATTCTTAAAGATATGAAATTATTGTTACGCTCTGAAAATACAATTCTTTTAATTCTTCTACTATTAGGATTAAATACCTTTACACTACTGAGTCATCTTCCAATATTAGGTATTCTTATTAAGATAGATGCAGGCTTGTTAGGTACACTTGGTTTTCTGAGTTATGGCGTTGATGAAAAGATGTTAAGTTTTTATAGAATTTTAGGAGTTAAGAGAAGTCAATATTTTTTAGGGAAGTTTATCAGCACATTTGTTGTTACCTCTTTCTTCTTTTTATTAATGCTTCTTTTTAAAGTTCCAAGTTTAAGAGAATGCCTTTTTGGTTTAGGAATTTTAGCAACTTCTACTCTTAGTTCTATTATTTTGGGTGTTTTCTTTCCATACAGTAAAGAAAATCCATTATCGCAAACTAGCCTTATATTGGTTTGTGTACTAGGCTTATTTCCGATTACTTATTTAATTAACCTTTTTAATAGTTATTCTAGTATTATCCAAATCACATTAGTAACAATTTTTATTGTTACTGGTTTTATCATAACAAATCACGTATTTAATACTAAATGGGAGAAAGAACGACTATGAAAAAAATAATTCTTGACATCTTTAAATATAGCGGCGTTTCATTTTTTGCAACATTTTCAATTCTAGTTGCGTTGATAATTCCTAATGGAGTAAATAGTTTTTTAAACGGAACAACTTTTCAGGCACCATTGAACCTGTTAACTATATCAGGAATTGCAAATGGCTCTGAAAATTCATTAGAAATACATTTTACACGAATCTTTTTTTGGCAAATATTACTTTTATATACTTGTTTGACATTTATGATTTTTGGAATAGTGTATGCTAAAAAAAATAAAAAAGCTGTTTATTTGGTAATATCATTAGCAGCAATGGTTACACTTGTATTAGGTTCTACTCAATTATCAAGAATTCAACAGGAGCCTTTAAAAACAACTACAATTCAAGGTATAGACTCTATCATGGATAGTAAGGGGAATAGTATTGTTTACATTGGTAGAGAAAATTGTCCAGACTGTATATTATATAAACCAAAATTAATTTCTTATTTGGAAAAGGAAAAACTAGAAATTAATTACCTAGATACTACTGGAAATAAAACCGATGTTGATAATTTCAGAAAATATTATAATAAATTAGGTGTCGAAAGTATTCCTGCTGTAATTTTTATAAAAAATGGTAAAGTAGAACGCATCTTATATGGGGATAAGGAAGCTGAAAATATAGAACGTACCATAAAACTTTTTAAAACCTCATAAGACGGAAATAATGAAGAAATCAGCAAATTTGCATAACTATAATAAAAAGGACCTAGTTTTGATGGGAAATTTTTCAAAACTAGGTCCTTTTTATGTAGTTGAAACGGGTATAATTATTTTAAGGAAGTGATCTAAAGATAACAAATTAGTTTTTGTTTGTTCTTATCCCCTATTGACTTTTCTTTCAAACATGCTATTCTAATTTTATTCTAATAGTATCCGATGAGAAGGAAAGTAGACAGGAAATGGTTCAAGAGAGGCTTTGATTGGTGTAAAAAGCTAGAAGTTGACTGTCGAAAATGGCCTTAGAGGATTTTTTGTCGAAAGGTAGGCAAAAACGAACAGTCTTTCGTTACCAAGACCACTGATTTTATTGTCAGGCTGAGAGAAAGAATGTTTTTTCTGAAAAAAGGTGGTACCACGAGTATAATCGTCCTTTTACTAGTATTTGCTAGTAAAAGGATTTTTTTTTACAAAAAACAAAGAAAAGAGTGAGTGAAATGAGCAAAAACAAACCATTTACAGTAGATCATGTCGGAAGTTTCTTACGTCCGCAATCGATCAAAGAAGCAAGAAAAAAAGTTCAAGAAGGCTTACTTTCAAAAGAAGAACTTCGTACAATCGAAGATCAGGAGATAAAGAGATTAGTAGAAGATCAAAAAGCAGTGGGCATCAAAGGAATTACGGATGGCGAATTTCGGCGCGGATTTTGGCATCTTGATTTTTTAGAAGAACTAAATGGTATCGAAGGCTATGTTCCAGAAACTGGATATAATCAAACATTCCACGGGAAAGCAGCTCCAGCTTATAATATTCGGGTAGTAGATAAATTATCTTTCAATCCAAACCACCCATTTTTAAAAGATTTTGCTTTTCTGAAAGAAGTAGTGGAAACAGATGATACTTTTGTCGCAAAGGCAACGATCCCTAGTCCCACGATGATTTTACGACAAGAGATTCTATCTAACGATGGTTCTTCAAAAATCAATGAGATCTATCCTGATCTATCTGATTTTTATGAGGACTTGTCATCTACTTACAAAGCAGCCATCCATGCTTTTTATGAAAAAGGTTGTCGCTATTTGCAATTCGATGATACAAATTGGGCGTTTTTAGCTGATCAAACTAAAAGAGAAACACTTCTTCAAAAAGGAATTGATCCGAAAGAAATGGCCCATATTTGTACAGAGATTATCAATAACGCACTGGAAGACAAACCAGAAGATTTGACGATCACGACACATATCTGCCGTGGTAATCACGCTTCTTCTTGGCTGTTCTCCGGTGGATATGAACCCATTGCAGAAGAGTTGTTTTCAACGAATTATGATGGTTTCTTTTTGGAATACGATTCTGAACGAGCAGGTGATTTTACCCCTTTAAGACATTGGAATAACAAAGAAAGTAAAGTCGTTTTAGGATTAGTTACTTCTAAGTTTCCAGATTTGGAAGATACGGAGAAGATAAAAGAACGAATAAAAGAAGCACAACAATTTATACCGTTGGAAAATCTAAGTATCAGTCCTCAATGTGGGTTTGCTTCAACAGAAGAAGGAAACCATTTAACAGAAGAAGAACAATGGAAGAAAATCCAATTATTGCAGCAAGTCGCAAAAGAAGTTTGGCTATAAAAATGTGAGGCTTGGCAAAAAAAAGCGTCCCAAAAAGTCGCCTTTTCATGGAGTGGAGAAATCCACTCTTTTTTATTTACCTTTTATATTATTTATTTGTTAAATAAATAGGAACAAAAAAATTAAATTACTTAATACACACATTAGGGATCATTCATTGAAGGATTAGAAGACAACGAGGATGGCGAAAAATATGATTACAATAGAAAAGTCGTTCTAAACAAATCAGTTCCTAGTATCACACAACGCAAGCCAGTCGATTTGGTGAGATTAGAGGAGTGAAAGCAAACTTTATTATATAAGAAAAAATATTCGAAAGGGATGCTAGTTTAGGTACTAGTGCTGATGAATTAATATTATGCCTCGTAATATTAGGCGTAGTTACTCTAGAGACATCACTATGGACTATGATTTGTCTCAGAGTCACAACATGTTTTTTTATGAAAAGAAACGCCTAAAATAACCAAACTGCGGGATGTTTAAACTTTCTTAAACTATAACCTAATAAATGTGAAGAAATAATGCACAATTTCTTCACATTTATCTTCTATTCTATATACATACCAACCAACAACCCTATATACTTTTTCATTTTTACTCCTCAAGTAAAAATAACTCCTAGACCGCGGCTACCCACCGCGGTCGTTTTTTTATTCTTCGATCAAAATCGCTTTGATACCCAAACCTGACAAGATTCGTGCAGAAGTATAAGTATTCAATCCTCTTCTAAAAGTAATGTAAACTTTTTTATCTTTTGGGATTTCATTGATTCGATCTCGTAATTCATTCATTGGAATATTTTTTGTTGCCGAGATACTGCCAGAAGGTGCTTTATTAGGTTCACGTATATCTAAAAAGAATGCTTCTTTCAAATCGTTTTCGGGTATATCGCCTGCTTTGATTGTTTCTACGATATTTGTCATTTGATTGATTGCGACATAACCAGCTATATTCAGCGGGTCACGGGTAGTAGAATATGGGGGAGAGTAAGGCAACTCAAGATCGGGCAAATCAAAGACTGTCAAGTTTCCGGTGATCGCTACAGAAAGTTCTCCCATCCGTTTATCGACGCCCTTTTCTCCAAATGCTTGTCCACCTAAAATCCGACCGCTATCTGCATCAAAAATCAGCTTTAGATTTAATCTTGTAGCTCCTGGATAGAAATAGGCATGGTCAAAAGGAGTGATAAAAACAGTTTTGTAATTCGTTATGCCTGATGCTCTTAGTGCATGTTCTGTCATTCCAGCATAACTTGCTGTATGATCAAAGATTTTTGCGACACCCGCACCAATATATCCGCGATAGCGCATAGGCGTACCATTTAAAATATCTGCCAGCATGTGTCCTTGACGATTGGCCGCACTGGAAAGCATACTTTGAATCGGCTGCCCAGTCACTACACTAGTCGTTTCGATAATATCGCCAATCGCATAGATGTCCGGAAGATTGGTTTGTAACTGGTCATCAACAATGATCTGTCCTGTATCAGTTAATTGTATGCCGGCTGCTTTCACCACTTCATTATTCGGAGAAACGCCAACAGCAAAGACAAGCATATCAGTGGAAAGGACGGAGCCATCTGATAATACTAATTCTCGACCTTTTTCACGGATCTCAGTAACTGTTGTTTCTAAATGAACGGTTAGTCCTTCTTTTAGCAATTTGTCATAAACTAGATCAGCGATTTCTGGATCATAAGGGAAAGCGACTTGCGGCAATTGATCGATTAAAGTCACGTCTAAGCCGCGATGCTTGAAATTCTCAGCTAATTCCAGACCCATGACACCTGCGCCAAGAATGACGACATGTTGTGGATCTTTTTCTTCCAGGAACGATTTGATTCGATCCGCATCCGTCACACTGCGAAGGACAAAGCCGTTTTCTGCTTCAAAAACTCCGGGAATATCTGGGTAAGCTGGTCTAGCACCAGAAGAGATGATCAACTTATCGTAATCCGTTTCTATCTCTTTATTTGTAGATAGGTCTTTAACTAGTAATCGCTTAGCGGAAGGATCGATTGCTGTTACTTCGTGTTTAGTAAATACGTCGATGTTGTTTTTTGTTTTCAATATTTCTGTTGTACGTTCGATCAGCGAGTCACGGTCCGTGATCACACCACCTAAATAATAAGGCAAAGCACAACTTGCGTAAGAAATATTCTCTCCGCGTTCATAGATAATGATTTCGTGTGCTTCATTCAATCGACGGAGTCTAGTGGCAAATGAAGGACCGCCAGCTACACCGCCAATGACAACAACTTTCATAAAAACATCTCCTTTTCTATGTTGATCGTACTATGTTATGGCAAAAAACAGCAAATAATTGTGCCGGAAAATTATTGTTTATTTTGTCAGTAGAGAAAAATAGTAAGAAAAAAGAGAACGGTTTCGCTATGTTTCTGCATAAAAAAGAAAGAGGCTATGACAACACGGCTGTCACAACCTCTTTCCATTGGCTTTTAATTCTCGTATTCTTCTAATTCCAAGCTTAGTTCTTCCCATTCCGACAATTTTGTTTCTTGATCTTGTCTAGCTGATTCTAAAGCTTGGTTCAGCTCATTGAGTTTTACGTGATCTTCCAGATTTTCTGGTGCGACCATTTCTTGTTCCAACCGATCGATCCATTCATCGATCCGCGTCATTTCTTCTTCAATCTGAGTGATTTTTCGTTGAAGGCTGCGGATAAGCTTTTGCTGTTCTTTGCTCTGATAATAATCGGATTTATTCGTAGGAGCAGGAGCGGATTCTGGCTCATCTTGTGCCAATAATTCGGCGATTTCTTCTTCTTCTTGTTTTTTCTCTAAATAATAATCATAGTCTCCAAGATAGACTTTACTGCCATTTTCAGAGAGTTCGACGACTTTTGTCGCGATCCGATTGATAAAATATCGGTCATGGGAAACAAAAAGCAGTGTGCCATCGTAATCGATCAATGCATTTTCTAATACTTCTTTGTTGTCAATATCTAAATGGTTTGTTGGTTCATCCAAAATCAAAAAATTTTCTTTGTTCATCGCTAGCTTGGCTAAAGCAACCCGTGCTTTTTCACCGCCGCTTAACAGAGGAATTGGTTTTTCTACATCTTCGCCAGAAAATAAGAAAGCACCTAAAGCACTTCGAATGTCTTTTTCAGGAGTGGTAGGATGCTCATCCCACAATTCTGCTAGAATCGTCTTGTTTGTATGCAGATCAGCTTGCCCTTGATCATAATAGCCGATGGTGACATTTGTCCCTAGCGTTTCTTTGCCACGGATAAAAGGGATCTGGTGGATGATCGATTTCAGCAACGTCGATTTTCCGATACCATTCGGACCTACTAGAGCAATCGCTTCTTGTCGGCGGATATCCAAATTGATTGGTTCAGATAAGGTGACATCATCATATCCGATAGCGGCATCTTCGATTTGCAAGACAACATTTCCAGAAGGTTTTTCTATACTGAAAAGAAAGTTTGCTTGTTTCTCATCCCCTTGAGGACGATCCAGACGTTCCATTTTTTCTAATGTCTTTCTGCGACTTTGCGCCCGTTTAGTGGTAGAGGCACGAACAAGATTCCGAGCAACGAAGTCTTCTAATTTGTGGATCTCTGTCTGCTGCTTTTCATAAGCCTTCCATTCACTTGTCAGCTGTTCTGCTTTCAAGTCTAGATACTTCGAGTAGTTGCCTTTGTAATGGCGCATTTTTCTTCTGCTTAGTTCATAAACTTCATTGACTACTTTGTCTAAGAAATAACGGTCATGTGAAACAATCAGTAATGCACCGGTATAGCTTTGCAGATAATTTTCAAGCCAGGAAAGTGTCTCGATATCCAAGTGGTTCGTGGGTTCGTCTAGAATCAAAATGTCAGGGTGTTGCAAAAGCATGCGAGCTAAAGCTAAACGTGTACGCTGTCCACCTGATAAAGTATCGATTTTCTGGTCATAAAAGGAAGAATCGAATTTAAAACCATGCAATACGGAACGAATTTCATTTTCATAACCATAGCCGTTTCGATCCGAAAAATCGTGTTGCAGGCGATCATATTCTTTTAAATAAGAAGTATAAGCGGGTGTATCTGGCGTACCTTCGCTAATGAAAATCTCTAGTTCGCGCATCCGCTGTTCCATTTGTCTAACTTGTTCAAAAGCTTTCAGCATCTCGTTCCACACTGTTTCATTGGAATCAAGTCCTGTGTCCTGAGCGAGGTATCCGAGAGTCGCTGTTTTATTTTTAGCAATCTTTCCTTCATCTGGTGCTTCAATTCCAGCAATGATCTTCAATAAAGTCGATTTTCCAGCGCCATTTCTGCCAACTAAAGCGACACGAGCGCCTGTACTGATTTCTAAATGTATGTTTTCAAATAAGACTTCTGCACCAAAATGGCGAGCAATCTGATTGGCTTGTAATAATATCATGGAATCCTCTTTTCTACTTTGTGAATTCTCCTCAAATAAAAAACTATTTTTCAATTAGTAGTCTACCATAAATTCCATCATACTGCGAGATTTGCAGAAATGATAAATAAATGAATAAAGAATAAAATTTCACAATATCTGAGCAATGGAATTGATTTTTTCCTATAAATACTGCTATGATGGAGAAATCAAAGATGTAATTAGACAATACGTGGAGGTCATTTCGTGAAAGATCATATTATTCCAAAGGCGACAGCTAAAAGACTGCCTTTGTATTATCGTTATTTAAGGATTTTAAATAATGCTGGAAAGAAAAAAGTGTCTTCAACTGAATTAAGTGAAGCCGTTCAAGTAGATAGCGCAACGATCCGTCGAGATTTTTCTTATTTTGGCGAATTAGGAAAACGTGGGTATGGGTATGATGTAGAAGATCTTATGCACTTTTTTGCGAAGACATTAAATGATGATCAATTGACAAATGTTGCGCTGATTGGTGTAGGGAACTTGGGAAGTGCTTTACTAAAATATAAATTCCATCAAAGTAATAGCATACGTATCAGTTGTGCTTTTGATGTGAATGAAGAAATCGTTGGACGCATCGTAGACGGTATCCCCGTTTATCCAATGGAAGATATGTCGGAACAAATCAAGATCCAGCAAATCGAAGTAGCGATTTTAACGATTCCCGCTGAAAGAGCACAAGAAGTAGTCAATCAGTTAACGGAAGCAGGAATCAAAGGAATCTTGAACTTTACCGCTGCTCGATTGAATGCTCCGTCAGATGTATTGATCCAAAATGTTGATTTGACGAATGAATTGCAAACCTTGATCTATTTCTTGCATTCTGACGCAAATGCGCATTCCGAAAATACAGCAGAATAAAAATAAAAAGCGATTGAACAAATGAAGGCAAAACTTTCACTTGTTCAATCGCTTTTTTCTGTTTGGATAATGATTATTCTGTTCGAAAGATTTCTTCATAAGAAAGAGAATCATCTTCTGCTGTCAGTTCGTCTAGTAAATGCCGGATTTTTTTAAAGTCGATGAACCGCGCTTGCCGAAAGACCTCTTTTCCTTGATGAAAAATCAGAACAACTGGCGCAGTCAATACTTCAAATCTGCTAGCTACTTCTGGTGTTTCGAATGCATCCAAATGAAGTGCTGGAATATCATAATGGGTGAGCAGCTCCTCCAATCGTGGACGAACAGCGTGACAAACACTGCAATTAGGCATCGAAAGATAAACGATGGCAACGGATGATTGTTGCAGTATGTCTTGAACTTCAGACAAGTTAGTGGTTTGTTTCATTTTCATTCTCCCTTTTGTAATAGAAGTGATATGTACGAGACCTTAATTTAATGGGAATAATAGAAAAAGTCAATTGAATTGCTTCGATAAAAAATAAGAGTTGTGTAAAAATTGACAGAGCAACTTGTTTTTTTTTGAATAAAAGCGTATATTTGCAAAGCGAATGAACTAGAAATGAAAAGGAGGAAACTCATGTTTTCTTTTATTCCCAATTCGGTTTTGCAGATGAGTACGATTTTCTTATCGATCGTTATCGAAGCATTGCCCTTTGTACTATTAGGTTGTCTTATCTCAGGCGCCTTACAAGTATTTTTGACCCCAGAACGTGTGAAGCGATGGCTTCCTGAAAATCGTATATTCTCTATTTTTACTGGTTCGATCTTAGGATTTTTCTTTCCTTCATGTGAATGCGGCATCGTACCTATCGTTCATCAGTTTGTAAAAAAAGGCGTGCCGGTCCACACAGCATTTGCTTTTATGCTGACAGCGCCAATCATCAATCCAATCGTGATTTTTTCCACGTTTATCGCATTTGGCAATTCTTGGCAGATGGCAAGCTGGCGGGTGATAGGCAGCTTTTTTGTTGCCCTTGTGATTGGTGTCTGGCTTGCCTATTTTCAAAAAGACGCTGTATTGAAAGAAAAAATCTCCTCTAAAGTAGCAGAAGATCACCACCATCATGTCAATGAAGAAGAACACAGTGATAAGAATGAACCAAAAAATCGGCTGATCCATCAAACGGGGCATGTGTTGACACATTCAATCGATGAATTTTTTGATACAGGTCGTTATTTGATCATTGGTGGGTTAATCGCAGCTGCGATGCAGACTTATTTACCAACTAGAGTGATGCTAACGCTCGGCTCAACAAAGATTTTAGCCATCATTATCATGCTGTTATTAGCTTTTACGATGTCTCTTTGTTCAGAAGCAGATGCGTTTATCGGGTCTTCATTGTTAAGTCTGTTCGGCACAGCACCTGTAGCTGCCTTTTTGGTCTTTGGTCCAATGGTCGATATCAAAAATCTATTGATGATGAAACGATATTTTACAGGACGTTTTATTCTATCGCTGATCGGACTGATTGCCCTTAGCGTTGTTGGATTCACATTATTTATCTAGGAGGAAAAATATGCTGCGGTTTTTGATTTTATCTGGCTATTTCGAATTGATGATGTATTTGCAAGTTTCTGGCAAACTTGATCAATATATCAATGTCCACTATCGTTATTTAGCTATTCTTTCGATGATTTTATCTGCTCTTTTGGCTTTAGTTCAGCTGTATTTGTGGGTCAAAAACGGAAAAGCAGAGGAAGAGACGCACGAGTATGATCATAATCATGACCATGGGTTATCGAAACCTTATCAACGTGGGATCGCCTACGTACTGCTTGCTTTGCCAGTGATCGTTGGTACATTGTTTCCAACAGTTAGTCTGGATACTACGATCGTAGAAGCCAAAGGATTTAATTTTCCGGTAAGCAAAGAATCAGTAGGGGACCCGGAGATGCAGACGCAATACCTAAAGCCAGATACAAGTATTTATTTCAACAAATCAGACTACTTAGACCAAATGAATGAACTGAAAGAGAAGTATGGGGATAAGCAGACTATCGAGATCACAGATGAAAATTATTTAGAAGTCATGGAGCTAATCTATAATTACCCTAGCGAATTCATTGGTAAAAAAATCAGCTATGAAGGATTTGTTTACCAAACACCGAACGATAGCAATGCAGATGTCTTCTTGTTCCGATTCGGTATTATCCATTGTGTGGCAGATTCAGGAGTCTTTGGCTTGTTAACACATATGCCTGAAGGAGTAACGGTTAAAAATGATGAGTGGTATAAAATAGAAGGAACCATCCAATCGGACTATTATCAACCATTCAAGCGTGAAATTCCATCTGTAGTTGTGACAAACGCAGAGAAAGTCGCTGCTCCGAAAAATCAGTATGTGTATCGTTCTTTTTAAAAGAAAAAAATAAATGAACATAGCTCAGACAGTTGACGTGTAAGGACGTCGGTTGTCTGGCTTTTTTTGTATGAGATATTTGACTATTTGATATGTTTTGTAAAATGATATTTATTTTAGAAGTTGCATGCTGAATGTAGTTAATAGCGGTTTCAAAGGTGTTGGAAAAGATTGTGAAGAGAATTACAATTTATTCCTAACATGTATGTTGAAAAGTTGTATGAAATGATTTTGATAGTAAAATATCGAGTGGAGGTAATTTGTATGATAACACGTATATTTATTTTGGATGACAGTTTGGTTTTTGAAAAAATGATAGAAGATATTTTGGAAGAATCCAGAAATTTACTGATTCCTTGGAATTTCGAGATAATCAAGGGATTGAACGTCATGCAGTTTGTTGAATTTGTCAAAAACAATGACATTCGTTCATCGGATATTTTTTTTCTTGATATCGATTTGAACGCTTATCACAGCGGGATTGAACTAGGAGAAATGCTTAGAGAAAAGAACGCGAAGTGTAAAATTGTTTATTTGACCTCTCATCCGAATAAAGCAATAGCTGTTATTAACCGAAATATTACGCCTAGCGGGTATTTGATAAAAGAATTCACTTATGAAAAAAATAAAAAAAACATCCAAAGTTACTTATTGAAAGAAAAAGAGAACGAGCCTGTTCAACAAGCGAACAAAAAAAAGTGGACGTCTGTTCGTTATGGCAATAGCGATCATTATATCCATTACGATGAGATTCTTTATCTAATGAGCATGCCAGGCTATAAAAATAAGATAGGCTTGGTATTGAAAGACGAAGAGACACTCATAAACGGCACAATAAAAAAATATAAAAAAACACTGGAATATGAGTATTTATGTAAAGATTTAAAAGCCTACATCATTAATACTGAAAACATTACATCTATTAGCCGAGTAAATGAAGTAGTAACGTTTACGAATGGAGAACAACTAGAGATGGGTAAGAGAAGTATTGATAAACTAAAGAAATTTATTCAAGAAAAGATAAGGAATGAATCATTTTAAAAAATTAAAAATAAAGGATCATATCTCACTTTTTAGTAAACAGACTTAAGTTAATCATGCAAGTTCCTTCTTCCATTTTGTTTCTCTAATACTCGGACCAAGATGCTGATCTCACCCCTTCTACTAAACAGTGTTCCAGAAGTAGTTTCTTCGAAAAATAAGACAGGATTCACAAAAATTTAAGAAGCGATTTTCGTGAATCCTGTCTTATTTCGTGAAGCTAATCACTTCTGTCACAACCTTTTCTTTGTTACACTTCGTTTATTTAAAAAGCCGTTTTTTTCGTTTCAACATGATGGCATCACGCTTTACTTTGAAGTTGCGGATGTTATGGTTAAAGACTTCCGATAATACGAGACCTAAAGCAATTGCTCCAGCTATCATGATTGCTTGGACCGCATAATGAGCTGCTTCTTGATAGGATTCAGTAACGAGATTCCGAACCGCTTGATAAGCCAAACCACCCGGAACTAAAGGAACCATCCCAGGAATATTGAAAATCGTTACAGGCATTCTCAAACGCTTAGAGAAAAGATCACTGATGAATGCAACTCCTAAAGAGCCAAGCAATGAACCGAAAGCAGCAGATCCGCCCATTTGAACACAGATCCAGTAGATCATCCAGCCGAAAGCACCAGAAAGACCACAACAAATCAATGAACGCCTAGGGACATTTGTAACAATGGCAAATGCCGCAGTCGCTAAAAAACTAAAAGAAAATTGAATAAATATCGTGCCCATACTCGTGCTCCTTTCTTAATAAAAAAGCTGGAAAATAAAAGCAATCGCAAAACCAATCATCGTAGCAGTCATCATCGCTTCTGTTCCGCGAGAAACCCCTGACACATAATGACCAGCTAGCAAATCACGGATAGCATTCGTAATTTGAACCCCAGGAACCAAAGGCATCACACATCCGATAATAATTAAATCCTGATTGCTTCCTAAGCCAAAACGAACACTGTAGATAGCAGCTATGCCAATCAATAAAGAAGATAAAAATTCCGATAAAAATTTGATTCTAAAAAATTTCAAACTATACAGATAAACTGCGTATCCCCATCCACCAATAACTAAAGTCACAGGCAAATCGGTCATCTTTCCGCCGAATAACACCATGATCGTTCCGCTGATAACTGCCGCACTAACAATCTGCAACCAGACAGGAAAGAACGAACGGTCTCGGTCGATTGCCTGCAATTCACTGTAAAGTTCTTCTAATGTTAGTTCTGAAGCAACATACTTACGTGAAAGATCATTCACTTTTACTACTTTTTCTAAATTGATCGAACGGTTGGTGATTTGTTCCATTCGAATGGTCGAGGTACGATCAAGACCAATAAAGAGACCAGTCTGCGTGACATAGCTGACCAAACGGAAATTTCCAGAAGCTAAAGCAATTCGACTCATCGTATCTTCTACCCGATACATCTCTGCATTGCTTTCCATCATGATTTTCCCAGCGAGTAGACAAGTGTCTAGCAGCAGATCTAATTCTTTTCCCGTCATAGCATCTTCTCCAATAATTGATTGATTAGTTTTATTTTACTACAAAACATATCGGAAGCGTAAAGAATAAAAAAACTTGAGGAAGGAGTGAAAGAGGCGTATACTGTTTTTGTGTCGCGGGTGTAGTTTAGTGGTAAAATCCCAGCTTCCCAAGCTGATGTCGCGGGTTCGATTCCCGTCACCCGCTTAAAAGAGGCTGTGAAAAAGCTGCCCTGCATCAAGTAATAAGAATAGTCAAGCAAAAAAGCTTCTTATGTTTTTGACTTGGTTGGACTTATTACCGCAGATGCAAGCTTTTGAATACTGTTTACCAAGAGGTCGTACAGAAGCCGTTTAGTTTTGAGTATTAAGAAAAATTTTTTGAATGATAATAAATACCTTGTAAATAGTGTTTTGTGATTGAGTAGAGACGATGCATCCGTCTCTTTTTTTGTATTCTTAAGCCGTCTAAAAACTGGTTTTATTTTTTTACTGTTTCTATTTCTTTCCAGTATTTATTTATAGGGGAACATATGTTAAGATTTAGGGAGCTGTTAGTAAAGGAGTAAAGAAATGAGCAAAAAAACAACCAAGGCGATCGTGGGGATCGTCGCTGCTGTGATTGCAGGGGCACTCGGTATTTCCACCACACAAAAAGATTCAGATATCTTCCAACAAATTACAACCATTTTTGATTCCACACCGCAAGCTTCTCAAGTAGCGGATGTGCCAGAATATGATGGAAAACATCAAGAAATAGAAATCAATGGGAATCAGCCGGAGTTTACAAAAGAGGATCTTAGTCTTTCCAAAGGGACATGGGAAAGCTATTCAAATATAGACAAATTGAACAGAGTAGGACAAGCCAATGCGATGTTGGGAAAAGACTTGTTTCCTACTGAAAAGAGAGAACCTTTGTATATTGATCCGACAGGTTGGAAACAAAAGAAATTAAGTGACGGACAATGGTTATATAACCGCAGCCATTTGATTGGTTTCCAGTTGACTGGTCAAAATAATAACATTAAAAACTTAATGACAGGGACACGTTCGTTGAATGCTCCGTACATGCTTGCCCACGAAAATGATATTGCGGCATATATCAAGGAAACAAATCATCATGTACGCTATCGTGTCACTCCTCATTTCGAGGGAAATGAACTGGTAGCAAGAGGTGTGCAGTTGGAAGCAGAAAGCATTGAAGACAAAAAAATTGAATTCAATGTCTTTATCTACAATGTTCAAGATGGCTACACCATCAATTATGAGACAGGGCAAGCAACGAAAACGAAAAATTAGTAGCAGCAATTCGAATTTTTTATGAACTTTATGAAAAAATTGTGTAAAAACATACTTTCAAAGAAATATAGCGTATACTTTATGGAAAGAGGGCTTTTGAAAAAGCCACAGAAAAAAGGAAAAATCAGACAAATCGTGTTTCTTAATTTATTCAGAAGTTTGGAATATTTGTTTGTAGTTTTCCCTTTCTTCGAGTAAAATAAGGGTGTAGAAGGTAAGCTGGAATTACCTTGCGGGAAAGAGGTGTAGAATCATGGGTTTTACAGATGAAACCGTACGTTTTGGTTTTGACGATAGTCGCAAAAAAGAAGTGAGCGAAACATTAGCGATTGTTTATCGGGCTTTGGAAGAAAAAGGCTACAATCCAATCAATCAGATTGTCGGCTACTTGCTTTCTGGAGACCCGGCCTACATTCCTCGTTATCGTGATGCACGAAATTTGATTCGCCGTCACGAACGCGATGAAATCATGGAAGTAATTGTCAAAGACTACCTCTCAAATCATGGAGTGAATTTATGAGAGTAATGGGCTTGGATGTCGGTTCTAAGACAGTAGGCGTTGCTGTGAGCGATCCCTTTGGCTGGACAGCTCAAGGAGTAGAAATCATTCGAATCAATGAGGCAGAAGAAGAGTTTGGCTTTGATCGGTTGAAGGAATTAGTGGCGCAGTACGAAGTAGACCGTTTTGTAGTTGGATTACCTAAGAATATGAACAATTCCATCGGACCAAGGGCAGAAGCTTCCATGTCATATGGAGAGAAGATCAAAGAACTATTCTCCTTGCCGGTTGATTATCAAGATGAACGACTAACCACTGTTCAGGCAGAACGTATGCTAGTAGAGCAGGCAAATACTTCAAGAGCGAAACGAAAAAAAGTCATCGATAAATTAGCAGCTGTGATGATTTTACAAAATTATTTAGACGGCTCAGGTAAGCAATTATTTTAATAATAAAAAGAAAAGAGGTAATCTTATGACAGAACATAACCATTCCCACGAACACGAAGGACACGAACACATCACATTGGTGGATGACCAAGGAAATGAAACATTATACGAAATCTTGCTAACAGTTGACGGACAAGAAGAATTTGGACGTAACTATGTTCTTTTATATCCAGCTGGTGTTTCAGAAGATGAAGATGTAGAATTACAAGCTTATGCATACATCGAAAACGAAGATGGAACAGAAGGCGAGTTAGAACAAATCGAAACAGACGCAGAATGGGATATGATCGAAGAAGTATTCAATACATTCATGGCGGAAGAAGAAGAATAGAATAAAAGAATCGATAAGGTGTAAGAAAAGCTGGACTCTCTGAAAAGTAGAGCCCGGTTTTTTCGTTTAGCACTAAATTTCCTTAAAAAGTAGAAAAGCTTTCGAAGCCTCGTTTGTTTCTTTTACTGTATAATAAAAGAAAAGAGTAAAAATCGCTAAAAGATATAAACAAGAGAAAGGAAATACAAGATGATTGGTCTGATTTATTTTGTGGTGATCGTTCTGGCGAACACAGTTGGCGCTATTTCCGGGATGGGTGGAGGCGTGTTGATCAAACCGATTCTTGATCTTATCGGTGCCCATTCTGTTGCAGGGATTTCTTTTTACTCAACAGTTGCGGTATTCACGATGTCCATTGTTTCGACTGTGCGACAAGTATCAAGCGGGAAATCACTGAATTGGCAGATTGTCGGTTGGGTATCTAGTGGAGCTGTTGTTGGAGGAGTAGTCGGCAACATTGTATTCGAAGTTTTTTTACAGTTATTTGAAAACGAGAAGCATGTGCAGCTGATCCAAATTTTTTTGACGATATTGACCTTGGTTTTTGCGTTCTTCTACACCAAGCATCATCAGCCAAAATTTCATTTGACGTCATGGACTTGGTACCTTATATGTGGGGTGGTTCTGGGCTTTTTAGCTAGTTTTTTAGGTATTGGTGGTGGACCAGTCAATGTTTCTTTGTTGATGCTGATGTTTGCATTGCCAATAAAAGAAGCAACACTATATTCTCTATCTACGATTTTCTTTTCTCAACTGGCAAAATTGGTAACGATTGCTTTAACAAGTAGCTTTATGCGCTTTGATTTATCTATGTTGTTTTATGTTATCCCCGCTGCTATCATTGGAGGTTTGTGGGGAGCAAGATTTAGCAGGATTTTGTCTCCAAAAAAAGTGACCTTTATTTTTCAAGCGATTGTCATCGTGGTTCTTTTGATCAATCTTTACAATGCTTTCGTCATCTTGCAAACATTAGAAGGATCTGGATTCAAGCAAGTCAAAATCACTGAAAAGTCTTTTTTTAAGTGAAAAAAGGAGTATACTGTGATAAAAAAATTCATTTAAAAAAATAAAAATTGGCTGGTGATTTGGATGTTGCGGGAAATGCGTTTAGGAGATGCAGAAGCACTACGAGAAATCAATGCGGAACAATTAGGATATGATGTACCATTAACCGTTACGGTGAGACAAATGAAGAAACTGTTGAAGGAGCCAGAAAAAAATTTTTTCTTGGTTTATGAAGATCCTACTTCTAAAAAAGCAGCTGGCTATGTACAAGCGGAGTCCTATGAATCGATTTTCAGCGATCCGATGTTCAATATTATGGCACTTGCTGTGTCTAAACATGCTGAAAAAAGAGGAATCGGAAAGGCCTTGATGACTGGCGTAGAAGAAGAAGCGAAAAGACGAGGAATATCAGCAATAAGACTTAATTCTGCAGAATACAGAGTAGAAGCACACCGATTTTATGAACGCATCGGTTATCATTCCGATAAAATGCAAAAAAGATTTTTGAAAATCCTGTAAATTTTTATCAAAAAAATACCTGATCATCAAGCCGATACTTGATGATCAGGTATTTTTTTGACTAAGAAAGTAATTGCATCAAGAAACCTGAGATGATCAAAACGATGGCACCACCAAGCCGATTGCCCATTTGAGCAAAAGCAATAAGTTCCATCCGATTAGCCGCAGATAAGACAGCAACATTTCCTGTACCACCCATCGAGTTGTTGCATAAGCCAGCAGTAATAGTTGATTCGATTGGATATAAACCAAACAAACGACCGACAAATCCTGAAACTACTGAAATCGCGATAACACTTGTCAAACATAAGACAACAAATTGCCATGTCAAAGCAGAAGCCAATACATTTAGATTCAATAACGCAATACCGATACCGGCAAGAACAGCTGCTGTCAAGTTTTTGACAATCAAGTTGTTGAACATGATAGCTGCATCTTCGTAATATTCTGGTAATAGGTTTGCGATTTTACAGATAACAACGATAATGATCATGAATGCGTAAGCATGGACTTTAGGAACAAAATAGTTACCGATTTGTCCTAAGATGAAGAAAGTCAATGATACCATCAAGCCGACACCTAATTGTGGAATGGAAGGTTTTACATTTCTAGGTTTTCCATCGCCAAGGTCGCCTTTTTCCATTAATTTACCATTACCGTTGAATTTTGGCATTGATTGTCCCGCACGAGCAACTAACGCTGCACCAATGATAGCTAGGACATTTGTCATTGCTGTAGCAGGAATCAGGCGGGAAATGATAGAAGAAGCGTCCGTACCTAAAACATTTGCATAAATCGTTGATAAAGGTACAGCTCCGGCTCCAACACCACCAGCCATTGCGGGCAATGAGATATATAAAACGGAATTTGCAAAACCATTTCCGATAAGCATACCTACGAGTCCTACGGCAAAAAAGGAGACGACCATTGAAATAAGTGCAACGGGAATAAAACGAACAGAAGCTTTCATCAATAGATTACGGTTCATACCAAGGATGCTACCAGTAATCAAGGCAGCAATATAAAAGTCTAAAAAGCCCATATTGCTGACAAAGTTTTCTGTGGATTTTACTACATACTCAGGTAAGATCCCAAATGTAGCAATCGCGGCAGAGGCAAAGATCGCAAAAACGGAGCCACCACCTAAATAACTTTTGACGATAGGGATTTTTGTTCCGATAAAATGAAATAAATTACCGAAAATGACCAAAACAGCGATTGGGCCAATCATATTCGTCGGTAATTTTCCTAAAGCCATTGCAATGATCAGGACAAGGACCATGATCAAATAAAGGGGCAAACTTACGCCGGTAATTTTTGTTGACCAAAACCCTTCTTTTTTCTTTTCCTCAACTGCAGTTGCAGTTGTTGTTTTTTGTGCCATTTTTACAGATCCTTTCTTATTCTGTATCGTATGAAAAAAGCCAAAGAGAAGCGGCAAAAGAGCAGTAGTTGGCTGGCTGCTGTTTTGCCGCAGTCGCTTTTTTCTTTTTAGACGTCATACAAAGTTTCTGTATGTTCTTTTACTATAACAATCTTAATCTTCTAAAGATTTATATTCAGGAACCCATTTAGCAGATTCAACAGCTTCTTTGATATCCGTGATTTCTTCACGATTCAATTTTTGTGCAACAACTGATTTTGCGACAGTTTCAGCAATCGTTTGAGAGAATTCAGTGATTTTTGCTACTGGAGGCAAGATAGCTGCTCCTGGTTTTGTTACATCAACGATTCCGCCTAATGCTCGACTAGCTTGAGAAATGATTTCAGCATTTACTCGTGTAGCTGTTGAAGCAATCAAACCAAGCCCTAAACCTGGGTACATCAACGCATTATTTGCTTGACCGATTTGGTAAGTTACACCGTTATATTCCACATCAGCAGCAGGGATACCAGTTCCAACTAAAGCTTTTCCGTCCGTCCATTCAATCAAATCTTTTGCTTTTGCTTCTGCCAATTTTGTTGGATTAGACAGAGGCATGATGATTGGACGTGGGGTATGAGCCGCCATTTCTTTCACGATTTCTTCAGTGAATGCTCCAGGTTGGGTAGAAGTACCGATCATGATCGTTGGATGGATTGCTTTTACAACTGCTTCTAAGTTTGTCAATTCATCAGCATTAGTGAATTCTGAGCGTTTACGAGCAAACGGGATTTGACCAGGAGTCAATCCTTTTGTATCTTCAAACAATAAACCCTGTTTATCTACTTGATAGAAATGTTGGCGTGCTTCTTCTTCAGGTACACCTTGACGGATCATTTCATCTAAAAGGATGTTTGCGATACCTACACCAGCAGTACCAGCACCAAATGTCAAGATTGTTTGATCTTTCAATTGCTCACCTGATATATTCAATCCACCTAATACACCAGCTAGTACAACGATTCCTGTGCCTTGGATATCATCATTGAAAGTAGTGATTTTATCTTCGTATTTTTCTAAGATCGTTGCAGCATTTCCTCGTCCAAAATCTTCCCAATGTAATAACAATTCTGGGAATAATTCAGTAGCTGATTGAACGAATTGATCAATGAATTCGTAGTAAGTTTCGCCTTCTACACGAGCATGACGATTCCCTAAGTATAATGGATTATTCAATAATTCTTCGTTATTAGTACCAGCGTCGATCGATACAGGTAAGACCTGTGCAGGATTGATACCAGCCGCAGCAGTGTAGACCATCAATTTACCGATAGCGATGTCAACACCGTTCACACCCCAGTCACCCATACCTAAGATTCCTTCTGCATCTGTCACAACGATCAAACGAATGTCGCGTCCATCTGCTGCGTTTTTCAAACTTGCTTTGATATTTTCTGGTTCGTCGATTGAAAGAAATGCAGCATCTTGTGGTTTCAAGAAAATTTCGTTGTATTGTTCGATTGAATCCGCAACGACAGGATCATAAACGACAGGCATGAATTCAACTAAATGTTCGCCCATCAATTTATAAAACAATGTCCGGTTCGTATTGAATAGATTCATTAAGAAGATACGTTTTTCCAAATCGGTCTGTTTGCTTAAGTATTGACCGTAAGCTTGGACAGATTGTTGTTCCAATGTTTGGACAGTACTTGGAAGCATACCAGTGATTCCGTATTTTGCCCGTTCTTCTTTTGTAAAAGCTGTTCCTTTATTTAGAAAAGGATTATTTAATAAGTTTAACCCTGTAAGCATGAATGATTCCTCCTAAGTTTTAATACAAACGAAGTATAGGAGTCAGATGAGGTTATAGTCAAAAAGAGCAGGTATAATAAATTTTATTTATATGAGTAATAGAGTCAAAAGAAATCAAAATAGCGGTATTTGTTCTTTTTATATCAACAATCCTTGCTTGATTACTATGCGTATCTCTTATATGCTAAAGAAAAGTAGAAGAATAAAGGATATGTTAGATAGATAAATAGAATCTCTGAAGAATAAATCACGTGATCGTGACGATAAAATACACTTACGTCAGATGATAAAAAATACATAAGTAGAAAACTAAGAGGAGGAACAGAAAATGAAAGAAGTTCAATTGATCAGAAAAAGCGAACTATCAGAAGGTGGTTGCAATGCATGCGGCGTAGTAGAAGCAACAAGCTATACATTAAAGCTTGGTGCCAACAAAGCGATAATCTCTGAGTTGACAGTAGGCGGTCTTGTGGACAGTCTGGCGCTTGCTGAAGGTTTTATTGGAGAAGATATTTATGAGATGTTTTCAGAAATCCGTCAGTTAAAAAAAGGGGAAAACTGCATAGAGGTTCATCATGAGAGCCCGAATGTGAGATTCAAACGTGGTGATAATGAGATGATCTTCAATAATCATGTGTCCGATCACACCGAGCTATATGGAATCGTGAATCAAATACTAACTGAGCTTTTTGGATTGGGACCTTATGCGTTCAAGGAAGAAAACGGTAATCCAAAATTAAACGAAGAATGGCAAGAAACGATTGAAACACAAAGAAACAACCCGCACTTATTTCAATAGGCATCCACAGTATTTCGTAAAAGGGACTTTGACACGACTTTTGTCAAAGTCCCATCGTTTTTTATCTATTTGTGTTCTAAACATTTCTTTCAGAGTAGTAACAACTGGAATGACTGAAATGTAAACAGATTATTTGCCTGTATCAATACGGAAGAGTAATATAAAATGTGTAAACGCTATCATATTATTCATTCAATTTTTTATAGAGGGAAGGCATTGAAATGGAAAAAACGTATCAAGCAGGTACAAATGAAGGAATAGTGGATTTTATCAATATGGAAGATTTAGAAATAGCCGCTTCACAAGTGATTCCAGCTGGTGGTTATGGTTACATCAGCAGTGGTGCTGGCGACTTATTTACTTATCAAGAAAATGAACGGGCATTCAATCATCAGCTGATTATTCCTCATGTATTAAGAGATGTAGAATTACCCGATACAACTACACATTTTGACGAAGAAACGCTGACTGCACCAATCATCATGGCACCAGTTGCTGCTCATGGCTTAGCTCATGTGAAGGCGGAGAAAGCTTCTGCAAAAGGTGTAGCAGATTTTGGGACGATCTATACAGCAAGTTCTTACGCTTCTTGTACATTAGAAGAGATAAGAGAAGCAGGCGGGGAGAAAGCACCGCAATGGTTTCAATTTTATATGAGCAAAGATGATGGGATCAATTTGGATATTCTTGAAGTGGCCAAGCGTAATGGAGCAAAAGCAATCGTATTGACAGCGGATGCAACAGTTGGCGGAAACCGTGAAACAGACCGCAGAAATGGGTTTACCTTCCCACTGCCAATGCCGATCGTTCAGGCTTATCAATCAGGAGTAGGCCAAACGATGGATGCTGTGTACAAATCTTCCAAACAGAAGCTTAGTCCAAAAGATGTAGAATTTATTGCTGCTCATTCTGATTTGCCAGTCTATGTGAAAGGTGTCCAGTCAGAAGAAGATGTCTATCGTTCATTAGAATCTGGTGCTGGCGGAATCTGGGTATCTAATCATGGCGGCCGTCAACTAGATGGTGGTCCAGCAGCGTTTGATTCGTTGCAATATGTGGCAGAAGCAGTAGATAAACGTGTACCAATCGTGTTTGACAGCGGTGTACGACGCGGACAGCATGTTTTCAAAGCAATCGCATCAGGTGCAGATCTTGTTGCTATTGGCAGACCCGTTATTTATGGATTGTCTTTAGGAGGAAGCACAGGAGTCCGTCAAGTGTTTGATTTCTTTAAAACAGAATTGGAAATGGTCATGCAATTAGCTGGAACACAAACAGTAGAAGATATCAAAAAAATAAAATTGCGTGAGAATCGTTTTATTTAAGATACAAATGACGAAAACAATAGGAGTGCGGCAGTTGATGCCGTACTCCTATTTGTATGGGTCAGAGAAGCATTAATAGAATAAGTTGAAATGAAAAAAAGAAAATTGAAATGTTTTTTCATACTTAATAAAAAAATAAGAATATTCATGTAAACGATTTTATTGCTTTTTTCTCTTTTATACAAAAAGGGTCAGAATTTCAAGTAAGCGGATGAATTCATGAGGATTTTTTGCATGCTGTCTCTACTATACTTAGCTCACTAAGAAAAAGGAGTGATTTATTATGAAAAAGAACATGATTGGGACATTATTACTTTCAACACTTCTTCTAGGCGGCTTGGCAACCCCAGCTTTTGCTGAAGGTCAAGCAACTTCAAAAGGAGATATTACCTTTACTGAGCCAACAAATACTGTCGTACCCCTTGATCCTACTGATCCTTCTAAACCAGTAGAGCCGGCAGATCCGGAAAATCCAGGAACTGGCCAGACAGGTCCTTTAACGCTGGATGTAGTTCCCGAATTGCCGTTTGGTACACACGAGATTGAAAGCGGAACAAAAACATATCAAATAGACGCTTCAAAAAATGATACACCTTATCTTCAAGTATCAGATCGTCGAGGTGTAGGTGCAGACGGGCAAGCGCAAGGATGGAACGTGACAGTTTCGGTTTCAGATTTTGTAAACGGTTCACAAGTTTTGCAAGGGGCTGAATTGGATTTTGGGACATCCACTGTGAAAAGTACCTCAGATAACGAAGCCACTGCCCCAACTAGTCAAGCTGTGACTGGATTAAGTAAAGCAAGTGCAGCGACACCAATATTTACAGCAGCAAAAGACCAAGGTCTAGGAACATGGCTTTCTGTTTATGATCCAGCAAATATCACGCTGAAAGTACCTAAAGCAGCAGCTGGAACATTCACGGCTGATTTGACTTGGAACCTCGTGGCTGGCCCAGTAGCATAGAATATGAAATGAATTCAACAAACTGCGGTGAAAATACTATGGGTGAAGAATCTTTTTACCGCAGTTGTTGTTGAAAGGATGTGGTGGACAATGAATCAAAGTAAACGACTGTTTGTTTCGTTTTTTTCTATTTTAAGTCTATTTTTCATTTTTCCGTCAATCAGTCAAGCAGAGGATTCAGCAGGAGACTTTGGGATCAAACCGGTATTTCCAGAGAATCAAATAGATAAAGCAATCGGTTATTTTGATTTATTAGTGGCACCGGAACAAAATCAGACACTGGAAGTAATTATCAGCAATTCTTTAGATCAAGAACGAACATTTGAGGTCTCTGTTAATCCGGCGGTAACGAGTGATGGTGGAACGATCGATTATAGTCAAAAAAATCCAACGCTAGATGGGACCTTGCCGTTTGATGTCCGTGACGTTTTGACCGTTGCCAAAAAGGAAGTCAATGTACCAGCGCATGCTGAAACAACTGTACCTGTAGAAGTAAAAATCCCAGCTAAAAGCTTTAAGGGACGTGTATTAGCGGGTATTCATGTTTCACCTAAAGAAGAAGCTGAAACAGAAAATGCTACAGAAGGTGCACAAATAAAAAATCGTATTGCTTATAATCTCGCAGTCGTTTTACAAGAAAGTCAAGAGACGATAGAACCGGATCTGAAACTTTTATCAGGAGATTTGAACGAGGTCAATGCAAAGCCCACTGTCCAGCTTCGTTTCCAAAATCCTCAGCCTACGATTATCAGCAATTTGATATTTACGAGCAAGATCTATTATGAAAATCAGCTTTATATTGAAAATACGTCTAATGCATTTTTAGTTGCACCAAATTCGAATTTTCACTTGAATCTTGATTTAGCTGGTGATAAAGCAAAAGCCGGCGATTACCGCGCAGAAATCATAGCAAAATCAGGTGACAGTAATGAATGGCGATTTACACAAAACTTTACGATCAAAAAAGAAAAAGCACAGAAAGTAAATGAAAATTCCGTTTTTGCAGTACAAGAACAATCTTTCCCATGGCTTTATGCAGGATTGGTTGCTGCAGTTCTTGTATTACTGTTGATTTTGCTGTTTTTGTGGATCCACAAGAAAAAGAAAAAAGGAGAAACAACACGATGAGGTGATTTCGTTGAAAGCATCAATCTTATTAGGAGGGATTATTGCAAGTTTGCTGTTCTTCAGCTGGCAAGAGCCAGTCCAAGCAGATACCAAAAGTTCAGGCACGATTACATTTTATGATCTAAGTCCAGTTCCGCATCCAAGTGGTTCAGTCAATGGCACATCAAAACAGCAGACACAGCCATCGATTTATAAAGAGGCTAATCAACATGGCGTATTTCCGGAGACGAATGAACAAAGGATCCGTTTTCTTTATTTGATCATTGGTATAGAATTATGGCTTCTTGTGTGGTTGTTGTTATGGAGAAGAAAGGAAAAGGAGGATGAACATGTTGCTACAAAATAAATTTACATTTTTTCGCTCCTTCTTTTTTACTTCGCTTTTTGTTTTAAGTATATTTATCTTTTCACCTTCGGCAGAAGCTGTTGGAGCAACGCCTCCTACCATTTCTTATGATCCGTACACATACGAAAATATCGTACCTCCAAATGGTGGACGTAGTGCAGTGAATGGCGGGAAGCTTGTCCAACTAACTGGGGCTAACCAGTTGCCTAAATTGACTGCTACTTATTTAAACGATGGTTCAAATGATCCTTGGAAAGGTGGCACGGTCCGTTTTCATTGGGAAAGTCATGTGAAACTAACAAATGTACTTGATTTGGTGAATATCACTGCACAAGGTTTTGCCTTCGTTGCAATCATCAATTTACCGGAACATGTATCAAGTAGTGATGTATTAAAAGCAATTGACTGGAACAACGCCTACTTGTATATTGCCGGTGCCCCCATCAAGGTTACTAGCGGAAGTTTATTATCAGCAGGAAGCCATACTTTACGTTTTGGGATGGGTTCGTGGGATACAAATACTCTCCTGCCAGATATCATCGCTATTATTACGCGAGGCGAGTTCAATGTTGACGATGTCCCGCTTCAATTTGATATTACAGCTAATGTCGCGAAGATGACAGAAAACGGAGATAAATATGATACGAGTCCAAACAAAATTTTGACCAAAGGTAAATTACAACCTTCTATATCTAAAAAAGCTATTTTTTCTGTTGATTTTTATGACTCGAATAATATTATCCAAGATCGTATGTTCAATTCGATCTTAGCTCCAGCTGCAGGTAGATTTTATCCTAAATTAACTGGTGGAAAATTGAATCCAGGAGCGTATGCATTTTCTGCAAGTGCAGAGATAAATACGTGGAATAGTTACATTTCACCAAGTGATTCAACAGGAAAATATAATACATTTGCTGATACTACAGAATACGTGGATGGGAATAACCAGAACCTTCCAGGCTCAACCAATAATCGAACACTAACGATGGGGTTGACTGAAGGACGTTTTGATCAATTACCGTCTACTCGCTTTGAACGTGTAGTCAATTATTTTACAGGGAAAAACGTCACACAAGGAGCAACACTGACTCATACTCCAGCAGGCACAAGTGGATTGAATCAGTCAACCAATATTGTATATAGCGGGAAAGATGCGCAAGGTGGATTGCTTTCTCCCGTTGCTTTAAAGGTATTGGAGCAGTACAAGCTAGACGGTACGGTTCTACCAACAAACTTAACAGCCGATAGTCAGTGGGGAAAGCTCCTTTCTCCTGCGCCGTACCAAGTCACGGCCAATTGGTCAGCAACTGAATTAAAAACGGGGTCGATCCATTACAGGCTTTATTCGAAAGGAACCCAAAAATTAGCGGCAGGATGGACAGATCAACTTTTCCAAACGATCTCATCAAATAATGGCGGCACAACTACAGCTACTTCTACACTACCTGCATTGGCTTCAGGGCAATATTATTTTGATTATCGCTTGGTGGACGACGTACTTACTAACCTGTATCCTTCTTTTGCGTACAAATGGCAGTCTGAACAAGCGGGAATCACCACTCTTCCCCAAATAACAGTGGCTAATTTTCCATCAGTGAGTGCAGACAGCCAGCTAAAAAATCTTAGCAGACAACCGGATGAAGGAACTCCCTTATCTGCACTATCAGGGGATACGATACAAGAAAATGTGACATTCACGTTGACAAAATCTGGGGATGCGATCACCGACAAAAAAATCACGATCTCACTTCCAGAAAATACTACTTATATCAATGGTACCTTAAAATTAAATGGTACAACTGTCGCAGATACCGGCGTTCAACAAGGAGTATCTGTCCCAGCAGATTTATTGAGCAAAGTCGGCGATACTATTCATCTTACTTACAACTATCAATTAAATACTGTAGATACTTCTGTGCAATCTGTCAGCATACCGACAAAGGCAGCTGTACTTTCTAGCAATATTACATTAGCAGATGGTGCTAAGCTTCCTAATCCAGTTGTCCAAACATCTTCCAAAACAATTCTTGTCCCCAAACAAGAATTGACATTAGTTGATGTACCAGATGATTTTACATTTGGCAACGATCTCCCCAAACCGTTGAAGACAAGTTATTATGAAGCAAAAGGCGATTTTTCTTTTGATGTACGGGATACTCGGCTTCCAAGCACGTCTCCTTGGCAACTGACAGGTACATTGACTTCTTCATTTAAGAATGATCAAGGTCAAGAATTAAGCGGAACAAAATTGTACTTTAATCATGCTGGATCAAAGCAATTGATCCAACAAGGACAAAACACGATGATTTATCAAAGTGATGGCACAGCTAAAGGAGAGGTTCTCGTTGACTTTCCCGATACCGATGGTTTACTCTTAGAGGTAAATAGCAGTACGAACGCTCAACCTGGCGTAAGGTATCAAGGCACGATCACATGGGAACTGTCAGCTGGGCCAATCAGCTAAGTGATCAGAATTTGTATGGATCTGTGACAACTGTCGCAGATCCTCTTTTTCAAGGATGAGAAGGAAACTTCTGCTGTTAAAATCAGAAATGCTTGGAGGAGTGGACTTGGAACTTTTCAGTTTGCTTGAAAAAAATGAACAACGGCAAATCAAACTTTTTCAACTTTTATTAGAGGAAAAAGGAGAGATCTCTGTTAATAACGTACTAGCCCGCTTATCAATCGATCGGTCTACCTTGAAAGAAGATTTATTTTATTTACAAGCTAGTTTAGAAAACATCGAACAACTGGAAATCGTTATCCAAGAAGGATACATTTTATTGATCAGACATGGCAATATAGCAGCTATCGATGTTTATTATCATTGCTATTTGCGCTATTCTACAAAATATCAAATCCTTCTTTATCTGTTAGAATATGGCTCATTTGATCGGCAGAAACTTGTTATGGAACTTAATATCAGTTCGGCTACTTTGTCGCGTAGAGTGAAGGAATTAAATGATTCTTTAAAAGAGTTTCATTTGAAAATAAAAAGCGGGCGTTTGACTGGCCCAGAAAATCAAATCCGCTATTTCTATTTTCAATTATTTTGGTTTGGTCGCCCCTACCTTGAAAATAAAAAAGAATACAGCGATTTATCAGGAAACACTTTTTTAGATCTGCTACAAAAAGAGTTCAGTTTTGCCATTACAGAAGAAGGGCGACTGAAATTTGAAATATGGCTTTCCATTATGAAGAAACGGATGCGCTGTACGAAAAAAGCCAAACCAGATTATAGTAATCTTCCTGTTGGATTGTTTCAAACGACACAATTTTTATTGGAGCTCCATACATTTTTGACTCGTTATTTCTTTCAATATGCCTTTCCTTGGGATCAAAACGAAACGTTGGTTTTTTATCTTTTCATGATCAGTAACTTTACATTAGATACACATAATTCACATGTTCAGGAATTTTTGATAAGCGAAAAATACAAAGATGACGTAGTGGCTCAATTGAATCGAACGTTTAAACAATCGATAGAAGAATATTTTTCTTTCTATGTTTTTCCAGAAGAGATTTCGCAAAAGATTGCGTTGACAGTGATGCAAAATCACGCTCATTTTGCCTATTTTAGAGGATGGATGAATATTTTTGGTCAAGAAGGATTGAAACAACGGTTAACTGAAGTAGAAGATAAACAATTCCTTGTTTTATGTGAAAGACTGGTCAGACAAACATTTGCTATTGTGGATTTTACTGAAGCAGACGAGGAAAATGCCCGTTTTGAATTATTTGCTCGCTATGCATCTATTTTACGAACGCTAATCAAGCAATTGGAATTGCGCTTGCAAATTGCTTATGATCTTCCGTACGAAAGGCTAATGGCGGATATCGTGAAAGAAATCATTCAAGAACAATTGTTGAATACGATCAAATATGATTTAGTGGAATACGAGAAAGACAAGCAATATGATGTTATTTTGACTAGCCAATTGAAAGAATACCCGTCACAGAAGTCCGCTAAAGTTTTTGTATTTACGAGTAATGAATTTAACTATGATTTTCCCTATTTGAACCAATTTTTAAAAGAATGCTATTTAGAAAAATTGAATTTAAGGATGAATAAAACATGAAAATCGTGATCATTGGTGCTTCCCATGCAGGCATCACCGCTGCCCTAAATCTACGCAAACTTCAACCGGAGGCAGAAGTTCTGTTGATCGATGAAGATCACAAAGATGGATTAGGCTATGTTTCAAATGGGATCAATCTTTATTTAAAAGGAAAGATACATAGTTTAGCTGAAGCTGCAAACAACGAGCGGACTCTTCAAGCAAGTGGTGCAAAACTGATCACCGAATGGAGAGTAACTGAACTTGATCCAGACAAACATCAGCTCATCCTTACTTCTGAGGAAGGAAAAAAAGAAACCCTAACCTATGATAAACTAATCGTGGCAACAGGTTCATCTCCTGCTACTTTATATAAACAAATTGAAGCTGAAAATGTCTACACCTATAAAAATCTAGTGCAATCTAAACAAGTACTTGCCGCTTTGAAAGAAGCAAAAGAAGTAGTGATTTTTGGTGCTGGTTATATTGGGTTAGAATTAGCAGATGCTTTGAGAAATAAGGGACATATGATTCATTTAGTTGATTACATGCCGAATGTTTTATCAAGATATTTCGATAAAGATATGATTGGCAGTTTTCAAAATCAGCTGAAAACCAAGCAAATCAACTTTCATCCAAATGAATTTTTGATTGATTGGAAAAAATCAGGAGAAGAAGTAGTATCCGTACAACTTTTGTCTCAAACACTGAAGGCAGATATCGTCATTTTTTCTGCTCAAACTCGTCCAAATACGTCATTGTTAAAAGACAAAGTGGCATTGTATGAGGACGACACTGTGATGGTCAATGAATACCTGCAGACAAGTGATTCGGATATCTATGCGATTGGCGATATCGTTCCAGTCAGTTTTGACAAAAAAGAACGGCATCTCTTTTTGCCCTTAGTTACTCGAGCTGTACATATGGCGAGAGCGGTAGCGTTGACTTTGTGCGAGCAGCCGACTGCTTATGATCTCAAACAAAAGATAACAGCAACGGTCATTACCGACCACTTTTTAGGAACTGTTGGGTTGACAGAAGACGAAGCACCATTTTTGGAACAAAGTGCCTGTTCTTGTTCAGGAGAGTTTGACCTATTTCCACAATACTATGAAGAAAATAAAACAGTAAATGCAAAGCTGATCTATCATCCAGATACATTAGAAATCATTGGCGGACAGCTGATAAGCAAAGAATTTTTATTATCAGATTTGAACTTGCTTGCTGATATCGTGAAACAAAAAACCACGATTCCAGAGTTAGCAGTTGAAAACTTTGGATTTTTGGCTGAATATACCCCACGTTTTCACTATCTCAATGAGTTAGCTTTTAAAGTACTAGCTAAGAGAGCCAATCGCAATAGAGTAGAAAAAAGACCGTGAGAAACATCACGGTCTTTTATTATGTGAAATGCTATTTTTATAATAAAAAAACTGAAAACTACTAACTAAAAAGCGTTTAGACATCATAAGGAGAGATAATAAAAAAGCGAAAATGTATTTTGAGCATAATATTCGCCAAAAATTTATCAAGTGATAAAATTATTGTATAAAATAATTATTTCAAGAGGAGGAATTAAATGTTTTTAGCATTAAATGAAATTATGCATTCAAAGTTACGTTACGCATTAGTTGCAGGGGTGATGTTTTTAATCGCCTACTTGGTATTTTTTTTGACCGGGTTAGCTTATGGCTTAGCTCAAGACAATCGAACGGCGGTTGACAAGTGGGAGGCAGATTCGATCGTTCTTTCAAAAGATGCAAATTCAAATCTAGGGATGTCCATGATTACTAAGAAGACCGCAGAAGAAGTCGAAGGTGGGAAAGTGGCGTATCTTGCCCAAACACCTGGAGTCGTGACTAGTAAAGACAGTACAGAAGAAGGAAAAATCAATGTTAGCTTCTTTGGTATCGATAAAGATCAGTTCATCATGCCGAATCTTGTTGAAGGAAAAGCTTTTAATAACGATGATGAGGCAATAGGCGATAGTAGCCTGAAGGAAGAATATGGTCTAGCCGTAGGAGATACGGTCAAGTTATCTGGTAGTGATAAGACGTTTAAACTAACTGGTTTTACGGATCATGCCAAGTTTAATGTTTCACCGGTTCTTTATACGACCATTAATGCTTACCAACAAATCCGTTTCGAAAAAGAAGACACAAGTGAGAATGCACGGATCAATGCAATAGTTGTCAGAGGAAAAATCAACGATTTACCTGAAGACTTGGAACAGATCAAAATTTCTAAATTCATCAATGAATTACCTGGATACAATGCACAAGTATTGACTTTTGGGTTTATGATTGGCTTTTTGATTGTTATTGCGGCTATCGTGATCGGGATTTTTATTTATGTACTGACGATGCAAAAAATCAATATCTTTGGTGTAATGAAAGCCCAAGGAATCACGGGAGGATTTATTGCACGCTCTGTAGTGGCACAAACATTCATTTTATCCTTTGTTGGTATTCTTCTTGGTCTAGTGGGAACAGTGGGAACATCTCTTGTTCTACCTGATGCGGTTCCATTCCAAAGCAATTGGCTATTTTTTGGCGTCATTAGCTTGTTGATGTTGGTAGTGGCTGTGTTAGGCGCACTATTTTCTGTTCGGACGATCGTGAAAATCGATCCGCTGAAGGCCATTGGATAAGAAGGAGGAAGAACATGAAAGCAATAGAATTTAAAGAAGTAGAAAAAAGTTTCCAAGATGGCGACCAAGTAGTAAAAGCATTGAAAGAAACAACAATGAGTATCGATAAAGGGGAATTTGTTGCGATCATCGGTCCTTCGGGTTCAGGAAAAAGTACCTTTTTGACTTTAGCAGGCGGATTGCAGACACCTAGCAGCGGCTCTGTATTTATCAATGATCAGGAATTCAGTAATCAAAAAGAAAGCGAACGTGTTAAACTCCGCTTCAAAGAAATTGGTTTTATCTTGCAAGCATCAAATCTGGTTCCTTTTCTGACAGTAAAAAAGCAGTTATTATTAGTAGATAAAATCAAACATGAACATCGGCAAAAAGAAGCAAAAGAATTATTTGAGCAGCTTGGCGTGGATAAGCTGATCAACAAGTATCCAGAAGAACTATCTGGTGGTGAAAGACAAAGGGTGGCAATTGCTCGTGCATTGTACAATGATCCGTCTATTATTCTAGCAGATGAACCAACTGCCAGTTTGGATTCAGAAAAGGCAAGAGAAGTAGTCGATATTTTGGCAAAAGAATCAAAAGAAAAAAATAAAGCAACGATCATGGTGACGCACGACACACGGTTGATTGACAAATGCGATAGAATATTTATGATGGAAGATGGTGTATTGAAAGAAAAAGAATAACCAAAAAGTAGGTGGAAAAATGGTCCATCGATACAATAAAGACACGCAACAAAAAATTTTAAAAGAAGCGGCTGACTTGTTCATGTCCAAGGGCTATCTTGGTACTTCAACAAGAGAGATCGCACAAAAAGTTGGGATCACCCAGCCCAATCTTTATCACTATTTTAGTGATAAAGAAAAGTTATATACAGCAGTATTAGAAAAGCACTTAGAAGATGTTGGGAAAGCGTTGAGAGAAATCGTCCAAACAAGCGAAACGACATTTCAAGTGATGTTGACAAAAATGGCTCAATTTTTGATTGAGACGCATCTTGTTGATTTATTTCTGATGCTTCACGACCTTGAAAGCAATCTTTCCAATGAAACGAGAGATCATCTTTTCTTTCTATGGAAGAAAAATTATCGTGAACCATTTGAAGAAATTTTTTCAACAAACCAATCCGTGTTAAGAAGTGGGATTTCCAAAGAAATTGCAGCAAGGCATTTTTTCTTAGTGTTGGCACCGTACATCACTCGATCAAAAAGACCTGTAGAAGAACCGCTAAATGTGGCACAATTGATCGATTTATATTTGAATGGTGTATTAGGACAAACGTAAAGCTGTTATATGTGGAGAAAAACAGTTAGGTAAAGAAACAAGATATGACGAAAATCGTTGTATCTTGTTTCTTTTTTATACGGCTAGTTTTTCATGCATAAAACTTTGTTATTCTCTCATAATTATCAAGGGATATTTTATTTATTATTTCATTCTAATTGAATCGTTATCAAAAGGGATTTAACTAAAAAGTAGTTTTTGTTTACTTATAAATAACGCAAACAATATAAAAGAAAACGTTTGCAAACAGAATTCCAGAATGTTACTATTTAGTTGTAATTATAAAGTCAATGTTTCTGGTGCGTTTGTTCTGTCGGTGATCTAGGAGGTGTTTTTATTTAATAACACAAATAATTAATTAGTTGTAGAATGAAAGAAACTATTTATTTGGTGGATGAATCATAACGAATAGACAAAAGGAGGGTTCAAAATATGTCAAAAATGAAAAAAATCAGTTTAGCCGTAATGTTATTTTCTTCGGTGATGTCTGTCACATCTCCGTTATTAGGACAAAAAGACTCTGTCTATGCCGAAGAAACAGCTCAAGTTGTTCAAGCAAAAGAATACCGGAATGTCATGTATTATGGAGATTGGTCCATCTGGGATGGTGAAGGGAAATTTCTTCCTCAAGATATTCCAGCGGATCAGCTAACACATTTGAACTTTGCCTTTTTAGATTTTGATAGCGAGGGGAATCTGACATTTACAGATGCAGATGCTGCTGTAGGTGCATCTTTAGAACAACCTGGCGTAGGATGGAACACACCAAGTTCTGGGATTTTGAATGCAATTCAAGATTTACGCGGCAAAAATAAAAATCTAAAAATAGGCGTATCTTTAGGCGGATGGTCAAAATCAGGAGACTTTTCAGAAGTGGCAGCTGATCCAGTAAAACGTAAAAATCTAGTAGAAAATATCACGAAATTTATTAAGTACACCAATATGGATTTTGTCGATGTCGATTGGGAATATCCAGCTGATGTCCGTCAGCCAGATCTAGTAGATAATGTAAACGATGAAGGAACACCACATGCCAAACCGGAAGACAAAGAGAATTACATCACGCTTTTAAAAGAGATTCGCGAGTCAATTGATCAACAAGGAAAAAAGTTAGGGAAAACATATGAATTATCTGTAGCGCTTCCTTCTTCCAGAGAAAAATTAAATGATGGGATTGACATTCCTAAATTATTCTCTGTGGTCGATTTTGCCAATATCATGACCTATGATTTGAATGGGGCATGGAGTCCAAACAGTGCTCACCATACGGCACTATATGGCAATCCAGCTGATCCTAATTATGAAGAAGGTCTTTCTGTCGATCAGACAGTCAAATTTTTACAAAAAGAAGGAGCTCCTTCCGACAAAATCGTGATTGGTGCAGCTTTTTATACACGCGGCTGGCATGAGGTAGAAAGCGGGGATAACAAAGAGCTACCTGGTTTGTTCCAATCAGCAAAAGCAAGCAACCAAGATGCCGATCAAACACCTTCTTACGGTGCCAAAAACAAAAACGATCTCGTTTCAGGAAATGGTGGTAGAGCTGGCGGCGTCTGGCCTTATCGGAATATCGCTGATTTGATTGATCAAACAGCAGACTTAAAAGAATATTGGGATGATGTAGCGAAAGCACCTTATATGTACAGTAAAACAACAGGAGAATTCTTTACTTATGACAATGTCAAATCTGTCAGCTACAAAGCAGAATATGTAAAAGAAAATGAATTAGGTGGAGTAATCTCCTGGATGCAATCACAAGATAAGGAAACCAACAGTAGTAAGAGAGACGAGCTGACTAATGCGATCAAACAAGGATTATTCGGTGACGAAAAACTGTCAGAACAAGAAATAGTTTCCTCCCCGTTAGCGATTGATGTGGATATTTCTACTTATAGTGAATATGGTGCGAATGGTTATAACATCACTATCAAGAACAACGAGCAGCTTAACGAAACTTCTAGTGTATTGAGTGCAGTGGAATTAGCCCAAGAAACAATCAAATTCCCTAAACTATATATTCCAATCCATTCAGCTGAAAGCCTAAGTGCCGGAGATTACAAAGCTGGAACAGTAACGATAGAAAATGGGTATGTCGTGATTGATTTAGCTTCTGTATATGACGGTAAACATATCGAGCCAGATGCTTCTTATGAATTTAGATTAAGATCAAGTGATGAAAATCCAACAGTCGATCGAATTGGCCATATTGCGTTAGTCCAAAGAATCGGAGATGAAGGAGCGGAAATCAATCGGCAAGTCATCTATGGAAAAGAACTGATACCGGATCCATCCGATACGCAACCCCCATCTGTACCCGAAAATCTAGCTGTTTCAGATATTCAAGGAACACAAGTTACTTTGAGTTGGGAAGAATCAACAGACAATAATCAGGTGGCAGGTTATTACATCTATCGTGATGGTCAGCGTGTAGCACAAACAGCTCATACTCGATATACAGATACAGGTTTGGAGACAAATACACCGTACACTTATACAGTCAGTGCATTTGACGCTTCTGGAAATGTATCTGAGAAAAGCTTGCCGATAACGATCACAACGAAAAGCGAAGACCCTGCTCCAGGATACGAAGAATGGAACCCAGAAAAAGCTTATGTCAAGGGAGACATCGTCACTTATAAAGGGAAAGTTTATCAGGCAAAGTGGTGGAATCAAGGGGAAGAACCAGGTTCTAATGAGTGGGGCGCATGGGAACTGATTGGTTAAATTTGCTGTTTATTTGAAAACACGGGGCTGTGACAAAACGTTTGTCGCAGCTCCTTTTTTGCGTACTTAAGCTGATTTTAAGTTTTGACCCTTAGTCTGGATCTACGAGGTGAGAGTCAAGCATGAAAAAAATAATTGGAGCTTTTGTATGTGCAATCATTATCATTATTATCTGTTTTCAAATAGATGTTTTTGGTCAAAAAAAGATAGTTGGGCAAACAGTCAGCAGTACGAACAGTACGGTTACAAAGACAAAGGAATCATCTGATGACACAAAACAAGAGACATTAGTCAAAATCGGAAAAAATGACCGTACACTATATACAGATGACTCGCTAACGACCCCATTAGCAACTATAAACGGCGGAGAACTGACGGAGTTTCTTTCCGAAACAAAAAATGCTTATCAGATCAAGACAAATGATGGCTATACTGGATATTTAGCCCTCGAAGATGGAACCAAAGTCACAAAGAATATACAAACAAAACCGAAAGAGTTATCTGATGCAGTGATTGTATTAGATCCTGGGCATGGCGGAAATGATACTGGGGCATTAAGCAATGATGAACAAACAGAAGAAAAGAATATAACATTAAGTACAGCCATAAAAGTAAAAAAGGCGCTAGAGGATGCTGGAGCAACGGTTTATTTGACCCACACTACAGATGAATTAGTACAGCTTGGAGATATATGCGACTACAGTGAAGAAAAAAAGGCAGATGTCTTTATCAGCTTACATGCAGACTCTACGGAATATGCGAATGAAGCAACTGGGATCACGACATATTATTACTATGGACAAGAGGAAACATTAGCACAAACAATCGCTGATTCCTTCACTGATCTGCCTCTGGATTCAAGAGGAATCTCCACTGGGAACTATCAAGTTCTTCGAGAAAATCTTCAACCTTCTATTTTAGTCGAGATGGGTTATATGAATAATGATGGTGATTTAGAGGAATTAGTAACAGACAGTTATCAGCAGCAGATCGCTGCAAGTTTGACACAAGCATTGACCACCTATTTTCAGCAATAAATAAGGAAAGAGGTTGTGACAGAAGTGGTCAGCTTCAAGAAATAAGAAGGAATTTACGAAAATTGCTTCTCAAATTTTTGTAAAATTTCGGCTTATTTTTCGAAGAAGCTACTTCTGGAACACCGTTTAAGAAAGAGGTTGTGAGCCTGCCGTTCAGCTCCGAGTCACAAGGAGCAATTTCAAAAAACAGCTTCTCATGTTTGATGAATATTGGGACTTGTGACCGAGGAGTTGGCAGGAGAACACCGTTTAAGGAAAGAGGTTGTGAAAAAGCTGTCCTGCATCAAGTAATAAGAACAGCCAAACAAAAATGGCTTCTCATATTTTTCGTTTGGTTGGACTTATTACCGCAGATGCAAGCTTTTGAATACCGTTTAAGGAAAGAGGTCGTGAAATCAGCGTTTTGACCTGAGTATTAGAGAAACAAACGGAAAAATAGCTCCTCATATTTTGCCGTTTGTTGAGCTAATATCGAGGGTCAGCTAATTGAACACCGTTTATTCGGAATAAGGGACTGTGACACGATTTATGTCACAGTTTTTTTTATTTTTTTAGTAGCTTCAACGCTTTTTCTGTATTGGCAAAGTGAAGTTTGGCATATTTTTCAAGCATAGGCATGCCGCCTTTTTCCAATAGTTTTGCCGCTACTTGATCAGATTTCGTTCCAGCTCCTGAGGGAAGGGTGATTCCAGCTTCAGCTGATGCTTTGTCTAACTCTTCTAAAAAGCTGGCACGACTGATGATAGAAGCAGCAGCAACAGCTAAATGATATTGTTCTCCTTTAGTAACGAAGTACAGTTTTTCTTGCAAGTGATTTTTTTCTAAACGCGCATATTTTTTAAAATTTGCTTCTGGTGTAAACTGATCGATCAAAATCGCTTCTGGTTTTTCTGGTGCGATTTTTTTTAACAGCAAATGGATTGCTTGATTATGCAAAGCGACTTTCATCCGAACGGCATTGTATTTTGGCTGGATCTCATTGTATTTTTCTGGGGGCAAGACAAGTAGTTTGTAAGGGATAGTTTCTTTTAAGATATCAGCAAGTTGGATGATTTGGCTATCTTTTAACTCTTTTGAATCTCGAACACCAAGTTTACGTAATTCTGCAAGCTGATCACGTTTCACATAAGCAGCACATACTGTTAGTGGACCGAAATAGCTGCCATTTCCGACTTCATCGCTACCTAAAACGGATAATTGACTGATATTTTTTGGCAAAGAAGAGACCGTTCTTGCTGGTTTGGCCTGTTTATCCTGTGCCTGTCCCCAGCGCTGAGCTTCCGTTTCTGCGTTTGCCCCTTGGAACATCACTTTTCCTGATGTGTAAGCAGTGATGGTCGTCCCGTCTTTTTTTGCAGCAAAGATAGTATAAGGAATCTGTTTATTTAACAAATAAGAGCGATAGTATGCTTTCATTTGACTAAGTTGGTCGTTCGTTGCTTTGATAATGACGTTGCTCATAAAATTCTCCTCGTTTTTATACATAAATCTATACCGCAACTCCTGACTTTTCGTTTTCTAAGAGGTTGCGAGACATAGCATTTTTTTAAAGTTTATCATATAATAGTTAAGTATGTGAAAAATATTTGTGGAGAACGGTGAAAGAACCAACTTCATGGTACACTAAATAAAACTTTCATCAAATAGGAGGAAATGATTCGTATGGCGCACGAAAAAACACGCTACAAAGCAGTGATTGCCAACCAAACATATACTATTATCGGACGGGAAACCAAGCATCATATGGATATCGTAACGAAGCTGATCAATGAGCAGTTAGCAGAATTGAAACAATTATCACCACAAATGGATAATGAACAAGCAGCGATCTTGATGGCTGTCAATGCGCTTTCGGATCAATTGAAGAAACAAGAAAGAATCTTGGAGCTAGAAGAAGAAACAGCAGAATTAAAGAAAAAAATGATCAAATTTACAGAGCTTGAAAATCGCGTAAAACGCATGGAAGCAATCGAGAATGAAGCTCGAGAAGTACTGAAAGAAAATGGTCAAGCAGATTATACTATTAAAAATCATGTGGAAGCACAACAGATTTTAAATGAAAAACGAAAAGGACAAATCAAACAAAAATCTTCTAATTAAGATCCTTTTATCAAAATAAGAAAAATTTAAAAAAGTTAGAAGAGAAAGGAACGTAGCATGCTGAGTTTGCTGATTTTATTTTTATTGCTAATTGCGTTTTTTTCTGGAGCACGTCGCGGGTTTGCTTTACAAGTCATATTCGCAATCGGATATGTGTTGTCATTTATTGCTGCCCAGCATTTTTACAAACCATTAGCAAGTCATTTGGAATTATACATTCCATACCCAGCTGTCACCCCGACATCAAAGTTAGCATTTTTTGATCAAGTATTTGCCTTTCACCTAGATGAAGCTTTTTATGCAGGAACGGCTTTTCTGATCATTTTGCTGATTGGCTGGCTGATCACCCGATTTGTGGGGGTCTTTGTCCATGGATTGACATATGTGCCGATCTTGAGACAGGTAGACTGGATTGCAGGAGGTATCCTGTCACTAATCATGGCTTACGTTACTATATTTTTGATTTTGCAGTTACTTGCCTTTGTTCCATTAGATGTGGTCCAAAATCAATTCGGCGAGCATAGTTTCGCTCGTTTTATCGTTGAGAGAACGCCCTTTCTTACCAACAAGATGTATGAGCTTTGGGTAACGAATATTTTGAATTAAGGAAAATAGGGCTAGAAAATATTTTTTTAGAAAAACTTTTACAAGAATGTTTTGTTTTTTGTACACAGTAGTTTATTTAAGAAGGCTGCGCAACGTATGTCCGGCACAGCCCTTTTTTCATAGTGAAAGATAAGGTGATAAAATGAATAACCGAATCCTTGAAACATTGGAATTTGAAAAAGTCAAACAGATGGTCAAACAATTTGTAGTGACTGCACAAGGAAAAGAAGAACTGGCAGAATTGGTACCAGTGAGCGAGAAACAAACGATCACAGAATGGCTTCAAGAAACTGAGGATGGGTTGAAAGTACAACGTCTGCGAGGCGGGATTCCTATACCAAAACTTGAAAATATCCGCCCTCATATGAAACGGATCGAAATCGGGGCAGACTTGAATGGAGTGGAGCTTGCACAAGTTTCCAGAGTGTTATCTACGACAAGTGAATTGCATCGGTTCATTGATGATCTTTCTGACAGTGAAATTGAATTTGCGCGTTTGTATATGTGGGCAGATCAGCTAGTCACGATTCCTGTTTTAAGTCGCCGTTTAAAGGAAGCAATCGATGAAGACGGACGCGTGACCGACGATGCTTCTCCTGAGCTAAAAATCATAAGACAGAACATTCGTCGCAGTGAACAAGCTGTTCGTGAACAGTTAGACGGAATCGTCCGCGGGAAGAACGCAAAATATTTGAGCGATGCAATCATCACCATGCGAAATGACCGCTACGTTATCCCAGTCAAACAAGAATACCGCGGTGTATTTGGCGGTGTAGTCCACGATCAAAGTGCTTCAGGACAGACTTTATTTATTGAACCAAAACAAGTGGTGGATTTGAATAATCGTTTGCGTCAATATCAAATCGCTGAACGAAATGAGATTCAACGTATTTTAAGTGAACTTTCTGCAGAACTTGTTCCACATCGTCAAGAAATCATCCACAATGCTTATGTGATTGGTAAAATGGACCTGATGAATGCAAAAGCACGATTTGGTAAAGAAGTAAAAGCCATCGTGCCGGGAATCAGTGAAGACAATCATGTCGTCTTGAAACAAGCAAGACATCCGCTGATCGATCAGGAAAAAGTAGTTCCTAATGACATCGCAATTGGAAAAGACTATCAAGCCATTGTCATTACAGGACCTAATACAGGTGGGAAAACGATCACGTTGAAGACTTTAGGTCTGTTACAGCTGATGGGGCAAGCAGGGTTGCCGATTCCTGCAGGAGAAGAAAGCCAAATCGGTATTTTTGAAGAAGTATTTGCGGATATAGGAGACGAACAGTCGATTGAGCAAAGTCTATCGACCTTTTCTTCTCATATGACGAACACTGTAGAGATTTTATCAAAAGTCAATGAAAAAAGTCTGGTACTATTTGACGAGCTTGGTGCAGGAACAGATCCGCAAGAAGGTGCTGCTCTAGCAATCGCGATCTTAGATGATCTTGGTAAAAAGTCTGCTTATGTGATGGCAACAACACACTATCCTGAATTGAAAGTTTATGGATACAATCGGGCAAATACGATTAATGCTAGTATGGAGTTCGATGTGGATACACTAAGTCCAACGTATCGTTTACTGATCGGTGTGCCTGGACGAAGCAATGCGTTTGAAATCTCCAGCCGATTAGGCCTTGATACAGATGTTATTAATGAAGCAAAGCAGTTGATGAATGATGAGAGTCAAGATTTAAATGAAATGATCACAGATTTAGAGAATCGCCGGAAAATGGCAGAGACCGAATATCTGGAAATGCGACATTTTGTTTCTGAGGCACAAGAACTGCATCATGATTTGAAAGAAGCTTACAGCTATTTCTTTGAAGAACGTGAAAAAGAAATAGAGAAGGCAAAGAAAAAAGCAAATGAAGTCGTGTCAGAGGCGGAAGAAAAAGCAGAAAAAATCATTGCTGATATTCGTAAAATGCAACAGCAGATCGGGCAAGGAAATGTGAAAGAGCATCAGTTGATCGATGCAAAGACCCAATTAGCAAATCTACATCAAGAAGAAACATTGAAGAAAAATAAAGTATTGAAGAAGGCGAAAGAACAAAAAACATTAAAACCGGGAGACGAAGTGTTGGTTACGACTTACGGCCAAAGAGGGACGCTTTTACGTAAAAACGGGAATCAGTGGCAAGTAGAAATCGGTATACTAAAAATGAATGTGTCCGAAGACGAACTGACGCCTGTTGCTCCTCAAAAAGAGCCGACACAACGAGTTGTCCATGCTGTACGCTCTGAATCTAGCAGTCATGTGCCAAATCAATTGGACCTTCGAGGAAAACGATATGAGGAAGCGCTAAGTGAAGTAGATCAGTATTTGGATTCTGCCATCCTAGCAGGTTATCCTCAAGTGACTATTGTCCACGGAAAGGGGACAGGCGCACTTCGCAAGGGAATTACTGATTATCTTAAAAACCATCGGAGCGTCAAAAGCTTTGAGTTTGCACCGGCAAATCAAGGCGGAAATGGTGCAACAATTGTTAAATTTAAGTAAAACTTACTAAAGGTAAGCAGATGGTTCGCTATCCAAGGATAGAAATGCTATACTGGTCATAGATTTTAAAAATGGAGGTCTTTGATATGTCACAAGTAATTACAGATAAGACATTTAATGAAGAAACAGACAAAGGACTTGTATTAATTGATTTTTGGGCAACTTGGTGTGGTCCATGTCGTATGCAGGCACCGATTTTGGATCAATTGGAACAAGAATATGATGAAGAAGAATTCAGAATTGCTAAAATGGATGTGGATGAAAATCCAGAAACTCCTCAACAATTCGGAATCATGAGTATTCCAACATTAATGTTGAAAAAAGATGGTCAAGTAGTAGAAAAAGCTGTTGGTGTTCATTCAAAAGAACAACTACGTCAAATGATCGACCAATATTTATAAAAGCTTAAAGCAAAAATAAGCTGAGGATGGGACTGAATTCAGTTCCGTCCTCAGTTTTTTTGCGGTTGAGTTAAGGTTATTCAAATTAACATTTTTTGAGTATAATTACGTTGTCAGGCTGGATTGTTTTTTTGACAGTCATGCTATAATAACTTTAATTGAATATGAAGGGGAGTACCAGATGAACGAACGAATCAAAAACAAACTAGCTTTACTTCCTGATCAGCCCGGCTGTTACTTGATGAAAGATAAAAATGGAACGATCATTTATGTCGGAAAAGCCAAAATATTGAAAAATCGCGTCCGCTCATATTTTACTGGCAGCCATAATACGAAAACGGAACGGCTTGTTAGTGAAATTGAAGACTTTGAATACATCGTTACAGAATCGAATATAGAAGCTTTGCTCTTAGAAATCAATCTGATAAAGAAAAATGATCCTAAATACAATATTATGTTAAAGGATGATAAAACCTATCCTTTCCTTAAGATAACGAATGAAAAATATCCCCGTTTGGTGATTACTCGCAAAGTACTAAAAGACAAAGCACTGTATTTTGGACCATATCCAGATGTCGGTGCGGCGAATGAGACAAAGAAGATCCTCGACCGATTATTTCCTCTGAGAAAATGCAAACCTAGTCAGACGAAGGAGCCTTGTCTTTACTATCATTTGGGGCAATGTCTGTGTCCTTATTATTTCGACGTAGATCCGAAAGTCTATACGAAAATCGTTGATGAAGTGAAAAACTTTTTAAACGGAGGACACGAAAAAATCGAGTCAGAGATCCATCAGAAAATGGTAAAAGCTGCTGAAAACATGGAATTTGAAAAAGCCGCAGAATACCGAGACCAGATCCGTGCTATCGAAACAATCATGACTCGCCAAAAAATGACAAATACTGATTTACTGGATCGAGATGTATTTGGTTATGCGATTGATAAAGGCTGGATGTGTGTCCAAGTGTTTTTTGTAAGACAAGGAAAGTTAATTGAACGAGATGTTTCAATGTTTCCTTTCTATAACGAAGCAGAAGAAGATTTTTTGACTTATATTGGTCAGTTTTATCAGGAAAATGAACATTTCATTCCTAAAGAAGTCTTGATTCCTGATACGATCGACAAGCCAAGTGTAGAAGCTTTGTTGGATACGAAAGTTCTACAACCGAAACGAGGCGAAAAGAAAAAATTAGTGGAATTGGCGAATAAGAATGCCTCAGTTGCTTTGAATGAACGATTTGATCTGATTGCTAGAAAGCAGGAACGGACGATCGGAGCAGTGGAACGTTTAGGAAACGCAATGAATATCCCGACCCCAATACGCATTGAATCATTTGATAACTCCAATATCATGGGGACGAATCCTGTGGCTGCGATGGTCGTATTCATTGATGGAAAACCAGCAAGAAAAGAATATCGGAAATATAAAATAAAAACAGTCAACGGACCGGATGATTATGCATCGATGAGAGAAGTCATCTATCGCAGATATTCACGAGTGATTCGTGAAGGGTTGCCTTTACCTGATTTGATCTTGATCGATGGAGGAAAAGGACAAGTCGATGTAGCAAAAGATGTCTTAGAAAATCAATTAGGAATCGATATTCCTATTGCTGGTATGGCAAAAAACGATAAACATAAAACAAATGAGTTGCTATTCGGTACAGATTTGGCTGTAGTACCACTTGAACGAAATTCACCTGAGTTTTTCTTGCTCCAGCGGGTCCAAGATGAAGTCCATCGATTCGCGATCACTTTCCATCGGCAGCTGCGTAGTAAAAACAGTTTTGCTTCCCGATTAGACGAAATCGAAGGGCTAGGACCGAAACGAAAAAAAATGTTGCTTAAAGAATTCAAATCATTGAAAAATATCACAGCAGCTACGATAGAAGAATTACAAGAAATCGGACTACCGAAAAATGTCGCACAAAACGTATTTGATAAATTACATCAGGAATGAGAAAAGGGCACTTTACAAAGAAAGTAAAGTGTCCTATCATTTTATTTACAACAACAAGAGAGTATACGTTTTGTTGGTAAATAATAAATCGCTTACATCTGGTATCTTAGGATATATGGATTTATTGAAGAAGGAGTGAAGAAATGTTAGAAGTCAAGGATCTTGTTAAAACTTTTGGGAACTACACAGCTGTCGATCATGTCTCTTTCCAAATCCCAGACGGAAAAATCATGGGGCTGATTGGTCAAAACGGTGCTGGGAAGACAACGACTTTTCGTTTGATCTTGGATTTTTTGACACAAGATCAGGGAGAAGTGTTATGGAATGGTCATCATCTTGGGGAGAAAGATTATGATATCATCGGCTATCTTCCAGAAGAACGAGGACTTTATCCAAAAGTAACGATTCAAGACCAACTGCTTTATTTTGCAGAACTTAGAGGGAAATCAAGAAAAGAAATTGAACCAAAAATCGATTTTTGGATGGAAAAATTTCAGGTAAAAGGGAAAAAGACGGATAAAGTAAAATCTTTGTCTAAAGGGAATCAGCAAAAAGTCCAGCTCATCGCCACATTGATCCATGAACCTAAATTGATCATTTTGGATGAACCATTTAGCGGGTTAGATCCGGTAAACGCGGAATTACTGAAAGATGGAATATTGGAATTGAAAAAACACGGTTCGTGTGTCATTTTTTCTAGCCATAATATGGATAATGTAGAAAAAATCTGTGATCATTTGATCATGCTGCGAAACGGAAAAATGGTTTTAAATGGAAAAGTCCATGAGATCCGTGAATCATTTGGCCGTACGAAGTTATTCTTGGAATCTGGATTAAGTCAACAGGAAGTAGAAGAAATCGAAGGCGTGAAAAAAGTGATCCTTCGTGAGGATAATACGTTAGAGATCACATTAGAAGATCCTGAAGCTGGGAAAGAAATCTTTACTCGTGCGACACAATTCGGCTATATCCCTATGTTCAACCAGCAGCCGCCAACTTTGGAAGAGATTTTCAAATTGAAAGCAGGTGAAATCGATGCGTAAGTTTTGGATTATTACCAAAGATGTCTATTTAAAAAATGTCAAGTCGATTTCTTTCTTGATTATGATATTAGTCCCTTTCATCATGCTAGGTATTATTTATGTAGCAGGAAACTTTGCCCAGCAAAATAGTGATGTCAATAAAATCGGCGTATTGGCTGATAATGAGCAAATCAGTCAGCAATTGAGCCAAGTCAAAACAGATGATTTTGAGTTCAAAGCAGTGGATTCTGAAGAAAACGCACAAAAAGACCTTTCGGAAGAAAAAATTGATGCTTATTTAGTAGTCTCAACTGATAAAGATAAAGTAAATGGGACGCTTTATAGTGAAAATTCATTGGGACAAAGTACACAACTGCTGATACAACAACAATTGACTGGCTTGCAATCAATGATTCGAGCAAGTGAATTAGGCATTTCTCCAGAAGAAGTGGCAAGTTTGAGCCAACAGGCAAGTTTGACTCGACAAAAAGTCAACTTTGATTCAAAAGGAAAAATGTCGGTAGGAGAAGATAATTCGACAGTCCAATATGTCGTCAGCTATGTGGCGACGATTGTCTTGTTCATTATCATTCTGACTTATGCACAAATCATTGCACAAGAGATTGCTTCTGAAAAAGGCACGCGGATCATGGAAGTGATCCTGTCCAGTACGACTGCACAAAAGCATTTTTACGGGAAACTAACTGGTGTTTTGCTTGTTGCATTAACGCAAATGGCATTATACGGCATTATTTTTGGTGTAGGATACAATCAATTCAAAGATATGGAAATGGTCAAGAATATATTGGACGGTATCTCATTAGATAATTTGATTGGACCATTCTTGTGGTATTCTCTTCTATTTATGATCTTTGGCATTTTGATTTTTTCTGTTTTGGCAGCTTTATGTGGCTCTTTGGTCAACAAAGCAGAAGATACAGCAAAAGCAATCTTGCCAGTGACTTATTTATCTTTAGGCGGATACATGCTTGGGTTGATATTAGGTGCGTCAGATCCAAATAATATCGTTATTCGGATCACTTCGTATATTCCATTCTTATCTTCCTATATTATGCCGGTTCGCTTGGCAAATGAGACAGTCGGTATGGGTGGAGCATTGATTTCCTTGTTGGTACTTGTAGCCGTGACATTCTTATTGATGATCTTGTCTGCAAACATGTACAAATCGAATGTACTCGTGTATAGCGAAGGCGGATTATGGAGTTCATTGAAACAATCGATTTCAATTATGAGAAATGAACGAAAAAAAGCATAAAATATAGAAAAATATAGAAGGAAGCTGGACATTTATTGTTCCCAGCTTCTTTTTTGTATAGACCTATTTCTGTTTTTTTATTATATTGGATATATATTCATTGAAAATAGCGTATAACAACTTTATAATGTTGAGTATACCAATTTTTGGAGGCGTTTTAATGGACCGCTATTTAGATTTACTTTCAGAGAAGTTCCCTACAACGGAAGATGTCATCACGGAAATCATCAATCTCGAAGCAATTTTGCAGCTTCCAAAAGGAACAGAGTTATTTTTGAGCGATATACATGGCGAATTTCCTGCTTTTGATCATATTCTGCGTATCGGTTCAGGAAATCTTAAAGAAAAGATCAAAGACCTTTTCTCTGAACAAATGACGGAAACGGAGATCAGCCAATTCACTATTTTTACGGCTTATCCAGAATATGTATTGACGACTGATTGGTACAAAAAACAAGATAAATCCCAGCTGATCCATCGTTTGATCGATCTTTTACGGTTTACGACAGTCAAATACACTCGATCAAAAGTTCGAAAAGGATTGCCGAAAGAATATAGCTATATCATTGAGGAACTCTTGTATATCGATGATCGTATCAACGGGAAAAAAGACTATGTAAAAAAAATCATTGAACAACTTGTCTTGATGAAGGAAGAAGAAAAATTTTTAACAAAACTTGCGCAGACGATCCAAAAATCTGTCATCGATCATTTGCATATCGTGGGTGATATTTTTGATCGAGGAACTCAAGCAGCCAAAGTAATGGATCGAATCATGGATTTTTCCTCTGTAGATATCCAGTGGGGGAATCATGATATTTTGTGGATTGGTGCGTATTGCGGCTCTGAGGCATGTTTATTGACGCTTTTACGGATTGCCGCACGCTACAACTATTTATTTGAATTAGAGAAAGAATATGGATTAAATTTACGTCCATTATTTTCTTTTGCCCATCAAACCTATCAGAAGAATCCAGTATTTACCCCTAAAAACAGGAAAGATCTATCTGAAAGAGAGCAAGAAGAATTAGAAAAGATCCATCAAGCACTTTCTATCCTCCAATTCAAATCAGAACATCAGTTGTTGGATCGACGACCTGAATTTAAAATGGACGATCGTAAATTGTTGGAAAAAATCAACTATGAGGAATCAACGATCGATTTAGAAGGTCAGCTTTATGAGTTGAAAGGGACTTGTTTTCAAACGATCCAGCCAGATGATCCTAAAAAGTTCTTGGAAGAGGAACAAAAAGTGATCGATAGTTTGATGTATTCATTCCAGCACTCGTTAAGAATGCAAAAACACATGACGTTTTTGATTGAAAAAGGGGGAATGTATCTCACAAACAATCAGCATGTACTGTTTCATGGCTGTATACCTGTAGATGAAAAGGGGCAGCTCTTAGCATTTGAATTAGACCAATCTTATCGCGGAAGAGAACTACTGGGATTTTTTGAAAAACAGATAACTGAAAGCGCAAAAGATTTGACTGCAAAAGAAGATTTGGCGACCGATTTGATTTGGTATGCGTGGAGCGGGCCATTTTCGCCTTTATTCGGCAAGAGTAAAATGGCCACTTTTGAGCGCTATTTTCTCACAGAGCCTCATACGCACGTCGAAAAAAGCAATCCCTATTATCACTTGCGAGATGAAGAGTGGTTCAGTGAAAAAATTTTGGCAGAATTCGATGCAAAAGAAGAAGGTTCAGCAATCATCAATGGGCACACGCCAGTAAAAGTAAAAAAAGGGGAGTCACCGATCAAAGCAAACGGAAAAGCATTTGTTATTGACGGAGGTCTATCCAAAGCTTATCAAAAAACAACCGGGATTGCTGGCTACTCATTACTATGCAATTCTTACGGTTTCCAAATCGTGACACATTATCCGTTCTTGCCTATTGAACAACAATTTGCAAAAAAATCTGATCAAACGAATGTAAAAAAAGTGATCGAGCAGCAGCTCCCACGCAAACTTAATCGGGATACGACAAAAGGAATGGAATTACAGCAACAGATTACTCAGCTCCAAAGGCTGTTGGATTATCGAAAGGACGATTGAGAAAAATGCTAGCCAACATTGCTCAATAGACTAAAAAAGGACTGCAACAAAAGGCGTGTCGCAGTCTCCTTCGGAATTAGCTCAAAAAACGGAAAAATATGAGGAGCTATTTTTCCGTTTATTTCTCTAATACTCAGGTCAGGGCGCTGATTTCACGACCTCTGGGTAAACGGTGTTCAAAAGCCAGTTTCTCGGTATTAAGCCAAATTTATGTAAAAATGTGGAAAGCCATTTTCACAAAATTTTTCTTCATACTCGAAACTAAGCGACTTTTTCACGACCTCTTCCTTAAACGGTGTTCAAAAGCTTGCATCTGCGGTAATAAGTCCAACCAATTTAAAAACATAAGGAGCTGTTTTTACTTGGCTGTTCTTATTACTTGATGCAGGACAGCTTTTTCACAACCTCTTCCTTAAACGGCGTTCTCCTGCCAACTCCTCGGTCACAAGTCACAATATCCAACAAACATGAGAAGCTGTTTTTTGAAATTGCTCCTTGTGACTCAGAGTTAAACGGCAGGCTCACGACCTCTTGGTATAAACGGTGTTCAAAAGCCAGTTTCTCGGTATTAAGCCAAATTTATGTAAAAATGTTGAAAGCCATTTTCACAAAATTTTTCTTAATACTCGAAACTAAACAGCTTTTTCACAACTTCCTCAGAAAAACGATTAAAATTCATTCACAAAGAAATCGAATAAACGCTGTTCAGATGAAACTACACGATGAGAAAGTTCCGGATGCCATTGGACACCAAGGATTTTGTGCATATTATCTTTACTTTGGACTGCTTCAATGAGTCCATCGTTGGAAAAGGCGATGGCTTTTAACAAAGGAGAAAGATCTTTGACTGCCTGATGATGATAGGAATTCACAAAGTATGAATCAGGGAGAAGGTCACTTAATAAACTGTCCGAAACGATTTTGACTTCGTGAGTTGCAAACTGCGGGGCAGTGGGCTGTTGTTCGTGTTTTACGGACCATTTTGGATATAATGAAAGATCTTGATAAAGTGTTCCCTCCAACACGACATTCAATAGTTGAAGTCCTCGGCAGACTGCAAAAATCGGTTTTCTTTGTTTCAATGCTTCCAAGATCAATGCCTGTTCGAATTGGTCTCGTTGAATATTTGTTTCCGTCAGTTTGGGATGAGGGTCTTCCATGTAAAGTTGCGGACTAACATCCTGACCGCCTGCAAGAATGAGTTTGTCGATTTTCTCAATTAGTTGAGGCGCTGAATCTGGATACATGACTGGCAGAATAAGAGGTAATCCTTGAGCATCTAAAACTGCATCCACAAATCCCTGCGGTGTATAGCTTACTTGATTTCCTTGGAAAGTATCTGTCGCTCGAATCAGTTGATTCCCGGCAATGCCGATGATTGGTTTCATTTTTATTCCCCCTAAAGTAGACTAATTGTAACAAGGATTTAAAAAAATTTAAACTATGTAAGACTTGCCCCTATACTTATCTGTTCTTGCTGTGTTACTATCTGTAAAGAGAATTTTCGTGTGAAATTCATGACGATAGTTGAAAATATTGCTTAATTTGTTATAATAAAAAGTAAGCAGAAATAAAAAGGTTGGGCGTAAGCTTCAAGGATCTAGTTCTTCAAGGGGTGAGAAGGACATTTTATTGAAGGGGCCTGCCTATACTAAGTTATCTTTAGAGGTACATACTTTCAATGAAAAAAGAAAGCATGTACCTCTTTTTTAAATCGAAAGGAAGTGAAGCAAGTGTTAGAAGCTTTGGAACAAATCCGAAAAGCAGAAGAAGAAAATGAGAAGCGTGCTCGAACCCTACGGCAGCAGTTGAAGACCTATGCAGAAGAAAAAGAGCAAGAATTGGAGATAATCCAAACGAACAGTCGGCAACAGCTGAAACAGTTGGTAGAAGAAAAAGAACAATTCGAAAAGCAAGAATTAGAAAAAGAAAAAATGAAATTGAAAGCAGAAGCAGACAAGGTGCAAGCAACTTTGAAAGACCAATATCAAAAGCATCAGAGTCAAGCAATCGGTGCAATCATTGAAAGGGTGAAAGAAACTTATGGCCGTCACTAAGATGGAAAAAGTGACCCTCATTTCAGATAAAAGAAATCAGGAGAGGATTTTACAAGCAGTACAAGGAATCCAAAATGTTGAAATCCGGGATCTGTATCAAAATAGAACAAACAACCAGTGGGTAGAAAAATATTTTCCAGATACCACGATTATTGATAAAGAAGCAAAATTAAGCGCTTTAGGCAATCGGCTGAAAGACATCCAAGAAGCTATCCAATTCATACAACACCACGGCGATAGCCGTCAAAAGAAACTCCATTTGAAACGTCAAGAACTTTCCTTACAAGACTTGGAAGCAAATTATTCCGAAGAAAATTTCATGAATAAATTAGAAGAAGTCCTTGATTTAAAAGAAAAGTGGGAACAGCTAACTGAAAAACGTGATCGTTTAGAAGAAGAGGAAGAATGGCTTCTTCATTGGCAACAGCTGGATATTGCTCCAAGTATGTATGCAAGTAAGACGACCATTTTTGAGATGGGGACTGTGAGTGCAGCAAATTTTGAAAGTTTCAAGGAAGAACTAAGTAAGCTTGATGACGTTTATATGGAAGAAATAGATTATACGCCAAAACAAGTTTATCTTTCGTATGTTGCTTTAAAAAAATCAGCTGCTGCTATAGAAGAAATTGCTGGGAAATACGGGTTCAATAAAGAAACGTATCCTTATGAACAAAATCCTAAAGAAAAACTGCAAGAAACCAAACAGCAATTGTCCGTTGTTCACGAGCACCAAAAGAAGATAACGACAGCGTTAGGTCAGTGCAGCGGCTATATCCAAGAATTTGAATGGGTAGAAGAAGTCACACTTGCCGTTGCAGAACGGGAAAAAGTAAAAGAACGGTTTATCCATGCGACTTATCTGATCGTTTTGCAAGGTTGGGTAGATGCAGAAGAAAAACAGAATTTGATGCATGTGTTAACCGAAACTGTATCAGAAGAAGATATATATATTAGTTTCGAAACACCAAACTCAGAAGAGATTCAGCAGGAAGTCCCTACTAAATTGAAAAACCATCCGCTTATCGAACCTTTTGAATTGCTGACTGAAATGTACAGTCTGCCAAAATATGAAGAAGTAGATCCAACGCCTTGGATGACACCATTTTATCTTGTCTTCTTCGGGATGATGGTCGCAGATGTTGGTTACGGATTGCTGATGCTCATTGGGACAATACTAGCTCAAAAACTACTTGTTTTACCACGTGGGATGAAACGTTTCGTAAAATTCTTTGAGATTCTCTCGGTACCATCGATCATCTGGGGATTGATCTACAGTTCATTTTTCGGACAGGCATTACCAAAAGAACTATTTGGCATCCGCTTGCCTTTCCCAATCCTATCTACAACGGATGACGTCAATACGATTTTGATTTTATCCGTGATTTTCGGTCTGATACAGATCTTGGTTGGATTATTTGTGGCAGCAAAGGAAAATATCAGGAGAAAAGATTACTTGAGTGCTGTCAGTGATGGATTTGCCTGGCAAGGGATCCTGATTGGGATCGTTATTGCATTGATTGGTGCCATGTTGATAAAAAATACAGCATTTGTTTATCTTGGCGCGGGGCTATCGATCATTGCTGCTTTATGTATCTTAATCGTGCCGATTATCCAATCGCCGTCTAAAGTCAAGGGTGCTGCCAAAGGAGCGTATAATCTTTACGGATTGACGGGTTATATCGGTGATTTAGTCAGTTATACACGTTTGATGGCATTAGGTATTTCAGGCGGAAGTATTGGCGCGGCATTCAATATGCTGGTTGCTTTCATGCCGCCAGCCGCTCGATTCAGTGTAGGGATCCTTTTGATCATCGCTTTACACGCACTGAATATGTTTTTGACACTGTTGAGTGCCTATGTCCATGGTGCACGATTGCAGTATGTCGAATTTTTTGGAAAATTTTATACAGGAGGCGGACGTGCCTTTGACCCGCTGAAAACGGCGGAAAAATACGTCAACATCAATCATAAGAAAAAAAACAATAAATAATTGGAGGATTTTTATACAATGATGGATTACTTAATTAGTCAAAATGGTGGAATGGTATTTGCAGTATTAGCGATGGCAACAGCGACGATTTTTTCAGGGATCGGTTCAGCTAAAGGTGTTGGAATGACAGGTGAGGCAGCAGCAGCGTTAACAACAAGTCAACCCGAAAAATTCGGACAGGCTCTGATTCTGCAATTGCTTCCAGGTACGCAAGGGTTGTATGGATTCGTTATCGCCTTTTTGATTTTTATCAACTTAGGAAATGATATGTCAGTTGTACAAGGTTTGAACTATTTAGGCGCTTCTCTGCCGATTGCTTTTACAGGCTTGTTTTCAGGTATTGCCCAAGGGAAAGTTGCAGCAGCAGGTATCCAAATTTTAGCGAAAAAACCTGAACATGCTACAAAAGGAATCATTTTTGCTGCGATGGTTGAAACATATGCGATTTTAGGTTTCGTTATTTCCTTCCTATTAGTATTGAATGCCTAAGCATAAAGGAGGAAAAGCAGATGAACGCCATTGAAAAAATCATCTCTCAGATGAATGAAGCAGCAGAGCAAGAAAGAGCGGCGTTAGAGCAAGAAGAGCGAATGAAGATCGATCAAAACTTTGAACAAAAACGTACGCAAATCGAAACAGAACATCAAAAACAAAAAGAAAAACAAATCGAATTACTTGAAAAAAAATACCGTCAGCTTAGGAATCGCCAACAAGTAGAAGTACGACAAGAAAATTTGAACGCGAAGCAGGAATTTTTACGACGATTGTTTGCAGATGCAATAGCTGAAATGGAGAATTGGGATGAATCTGAACAAATCCAGTTTATCAAAAATTCATTGTATTCATTACCTTTGACAGGCAAAGTAACATTCATTGCTGGAGAAAAATCAGCAGCTTATCTTTCTCAGACATTGCTGGATGAATGGAACAATGAACTTCCCTTTACGATGGTTTTAAGCGATGAATCTGTTGCTGGTCAAGCTGGGTTTCTGATAAACGATCAAGGAGTTCAGTATAATTTTCTTTTCAGCAGCCTTGTACAAGATATCCAAGGAACGATGAGTTTTGAGATTGCCAATCAATTATTCGAATAAGGAGGGATCAGTGTATGGAATACCACGAACTAAATCCCTTGATTCGCGGAAGAGAGCTTGAACTTTTGTCCAATGAGACATTTGAACGGATGATTCAAACCAATTCTGTCGAAGCACTTGGTGAAATATTGAAATCCACGATTTACAGTCCATATATCTATGACGGATATGAATATGACTTCGAACAGAATCTTTTAAAGGAGCAGAGCCGTCTATTTCGCTGGTTAAAGGAATCAGCACCGGAGCCTGAAATCGTTTGGATCTATACGATGCGTTATACTTTCCATAATCTGAAGGTTTTGACAAAAGCCGAGATGACAAATCAAAATCTGGACCATTTGTATATCGACGATGGGTTTTATTCATTAGAAACCTTGAAGGATGCCGTTCATACGCAAGTTTCAAATGAACTCCCTGAAAGCATTATGGACAGTATACGAGAAGTCCGCGATTATTTTGAAGAGTCTACCATTCTTCAGGGAATCGATGTGATCTATGATCGACAGTTTTTGACAGAGCAGCGACGGCTTGCCGATAAGCTAGGATATCAAGAATTGCTGACAGAAGTCATTGCTTTTATTGACTTGACCAATATCACAACGATGGCTCGAGGAATATTGCAGAAAAGAACATATGGGTTCATGACGACGGTGCTTTCCAGTTCGGGAAGTATCGAAAAAGAAGTATTTTTGAACTTTGTAGATAAAGACATGGAAGCTTACACGAATTTTCTATTAGAGACAGATTATGCTGAGTTTCTGCGTCCTGTCATCCGTGAGGGAAATCTTGATCTCGTAAAGCTTGAACAGTTGAAAGATGATTATCTAAGTTCATTGTATCAAGAAGCACAAACCCAGGCTTTCGGACCACTGCCACTACTAGCCTTTTTGAACGCAAAAGAGGTAGAAAGCAAAAACCTTCGTTTACTGGTTATCGGCAAAAGAAGCCATTTCGAACCAGAAACAATCAGAAAGCGGGTGAGACAAGTCTATGACGCATAAGATCGGTGTAGTTGGCGACAAAGATTCTGTTTTGCCATTCAAATTGTTTGGCTTTGATGTTCGTTATGGTACAACCAAGCAAACCGTTCGTCAGGCAATTGAAGAAATGGCAAAGAATGAGTATGGCGTGATTTATGTCACGGAGCAATGTGCAGCATTGAGCCCAGAAACGATCGAACGTTACAAGGAACAAATGATACCTGCTATCGTATTGATTCCCAATCATCAAGGATCATTAGGGATTGGGCTGGAAGAAATTCAAAAGAACGTAGAAAAAGCAGTAGGTCAAAATATCTTATAGTATGAAAAGGAGATAGAAATTTTGCAAATTGGAAAAATCATAAAAGTCTCCGGACCTCTTGTAATGGCTGAGAACATGTCTGATGCCAGTATCCAAGACATGTGTCTAGTGGGAGATCTAGGAGTTATCGGAGAAATTATCGAGATGCGTGGCGATGTGGCGTCTATTCAAGTATATGAAGAGACTTCTGGAATTGGTCCAGGCGAACCGGTTCGCTCTACTGGTGAAGCTTTATCTGTTGAATTAGGACCAGGGATCATTTCACAAATGTTTGACGGAATCCAACGGCCATTAGATACCTTTATGGAAATCACACAAAGTAATTTCTTAGGACGGGGAGTCCAATTGCCTGCATTGGATCATGAGAAAAAATGGTGGTTCGAACCAACATTAGAAGCCGGAGAAACGGTTAGTGCTGGCGATGTGATTGGAATCGTAGAAGAAACAAAAGTTATCAAACACAAAATCATGGTGCCAAATGGGATAAAAGGTACGATCAAAACAATCGAAAAAGGATCGTTCACTATTGATGAAACCGTATGTGTCGTTGAAACTGAAAATGGTGACAAAAACTTGACGATGCTCCAAAAATGGCCAGTCAGACGTAGTCGGCCAATCAAAGAAAAATTAAACCCTGATGCACCGATGATCACCGGACAGCGAGTGATCGATACGTTCTTCCCAGTGACAAAGGGGGGAGCAGCAGCTGTTCCTGGTCCATTTGGTGCAGGAAAAACAGTCGTTCAGCATCAAATCGCAAAATGGGCCGATGTGGACATGGTCGTTTATGTGGGATGCGGTGAACGCGGAAATGAGATGACGGATGTTTTAAATGAATTTCCTGAATTGATTGACCCTAATACAGGAGAATCATTGATGGAACGTACGGTATTGATTGCCAATACATCTAACATGCCGGTAGCGGCTCGAGAAGCTTCTATCTATACGGGAATCACGATTGCGGAATATTTCCGTGATATGGGTTATGACGTTGCTATCATGGCAGACTCCACTTCGCGATGGGCAGAAGCACTTCGTGAGATGAGCGGACGTTTGGAAGAAATGCCTGGTGATGAAGGTTATCCAGCTTATCTTGGTTCCCGTCTTGCGGAATACTATGAACGATCTGGAAGAGTCATTGCTTTAGGATCAGAAGGTCGCGAAGGAAGTATAACCGCAATCAGTGCTGTATCGCCTTCTGGAGGAGATATTTCGGAACCAGTCACACAAAATACATTGCGGGTCGTAAAAGTATTCTGGGGACTTGATTCGACTTTAGCCCAAAAAAGACATTTTCCTTCGATCGATTGGATCCAAAGTTATTCTCTTTATTCAACAGAAGTAGGGAAGTACATGGATCATATCCTTCAAGCTGACTGGGCATCCATGGTCACTGAGGGCATGCGTATTTTGCAGGAAGAACAGCAGCTGAATGAAATCGTGCGTTTGGTAGGGATTGATTCCCTTTCAGATAATGACCGTCTGACATTAGAAGTGGCAAAATCCATTCGTGAAGATTATTTGCAGCAAAATGCTTTTGATGATGTCGATACATTCACTTCAAGAGAGAAACAATTCAAAATGTTGAAGATGATCTTGACCTTTGGTGAAGAAGGACGCCGTGCGTTGTCGTTAGGTGCTTATTTAAGTGAGATCATGGACGGTACCGTATCGATTCGTGAAAGAATCGGACGAAGCAAATATATCCCGGAAACAGAATTAGAAAAACTAGATCAAATTATCGGTGAAATCAAACAAACGATGCAAACAATCGTTTCAGAAGGAGGCATGAGCAATGATTAAAGAATATCGTACGATCGGTGAAGTCGTCGGTCCATTGATGGCGGTTGAAAAAGTTGCTGGTGTCAAATATGAAGAATTAATCGAAGTCCGTATGCAAAATGGCGAGATTCGTCGTGGACAAGTATTGGAAGTCCAAGAAGATAAAGCAATGGTCCAAATATTTGAAGGAACAAGTGGAATCAATTTACGTGACTCTTCTGTACGATTTTTAGGACATCCTTTAGAACTAGGTGTATCGGAAGACATGATCGGTCGAGTATTCGATGGCTTGGGACGTCCAAAAGATAATGGACCAGAAATCCTGCCTGAAAAGTATTTGGATATTAACGGAGAAGTAATCAATCCAGTAGCTCGGGATTACCCAGATGAGTTTATCCAAACAGGTATCTCTGCAATCGATCATTTGAACACATTAATTCGTGGACAAAAATTACCAGTATTTTCTGGTTCTGGTCTTCCTCACAAAGAATTAGCTGCTCAGATCGCGCGACAAGCAACGGTACTTGATTCATCAGATGATTTCGCCGTAGTCTTTGCTGCTATTGGGATCACTTTTGAAGAAGCAGAATTTTTCATGGAAGATTTTCGACAAACTGGTGCAATCGACCGTTCTGTCATGTTCATGAATTTAGCAAACGATCCTGCAATCGAACGTATTGCTACTCCTCGTATGGCTTTGACTGCTGCAGAATATCTTGCTTATGAAAAAGGAATGCATGTATTGGTTATCATGACAGACATGACCAACTATGCAGAGGCATTGCGAGAGATTTCTGCAGCACGGCGAGAAGTTCCAGGAAGAAGAGGCTATCCTGGGTATCTTTACACGAACTTAGCTACTTTGTTCGAACGAGCAGGAAGGATCCGCGGACTAAAAGGATCAGTTACTCAAATTCCGATTTTAACAATGCCAGAAGACGATAAGACTCATCCGATCCCTGACTTGACTGGTTATATTACAGAAGGCCAGATCATCTTGACTAGAGAGCTTTACAAGAGTGGGATACAACCACCAATTGATGTACTTCCGTCTCTTTCGCGGTTAAAAGATAAAGGAACTGGACCCGGAAAGACAAGAGAAGACCATGCGGCTACGATGAATCAGCTTTTTGCAGCCTATGCACAAGGAAAACAGGCAAAAGAATTAGCCGTAGTTTTAGGAGAATCTGCTTTATCTGATGTAGATAAGATCTATGCGAAGTTTGCTGAGCGGTTTGAAAAAGAATATGTCAATCAAGGATTCCACACGAACCGTTCGATTACTGAAACACTTGATCTAGGGTGGGAACTGCTATCGATGTTGCCAAGAACCGAATTAAAACGAATCAAAGACGACATGCTGGACAAATATCTGCCAGAAGGGAAGTGAGTTCTGATGGCACGATTGAATGTGAATCCGACCCGCATGGAATTGACCCGATTGAAAAAACAGTTGACAACTGCCACAAGAGGGCATAAATTATTAAAAGATAAGCAAGATGAACTGATGCGTCAATTCATTCTGTTGATTCGAAAGAACAACCAACTGCGTCAAGAAATGGAAGAGTCCATGACAGAAGCAATGTCTGATTTTGTATTGGCAAATGCTTCGATCACGGAACCTTTCATCGAAGAATTGTTTGCTTTGCCGGCGGAAAACGTTGATTTATCTATCGTAGACAAAAATATCATGAGTGTAAAAGTACCTGTGATGAATTTTGAATATGATGAACAGCTGACAGACACCCCTTTGGAATACGGGTATTTGAATTCCAGTGCCGAACTGGATCGGTCAATCGATCGGTTTACTACCTTGCTTCCAAAACTTTTGGAACTGACAGAAATCGAAAAAACTTGTCAGCTAATGGCAAGTGAGATCGAAAAGACACGTCGGCGAGTCAATGCATTAGAATATATGACGATCCCTCAATTAGAAGAAACGATCTATTATATTCGTATGAAGCTAGAAGAAAACGAGCGCGCAGAAGTAACAAGGTTGATCAAAGTAAAAAATATGGGTACCACTGACTAAGTGGTATCCTTTTTTAAAAGAGGAAAACGATGATTAAACAAAACAAACAAATAAAGAAACGCTTGCCGGCCGTTCAGCTTCTCGCATTAGGATTTTTTCTCCTGATTTTAGTTGGCGGCGGCCTACTTACCCTGCCATTTTTTAGTAATAGTGGGCATGGGACAAATTTTATCGATGCGCTTTTCACTGCAACTTCTGCCGTCTGCGTGACGGGATTGACGACATTGAATACAGCAGAACATTGGAACAGTGCTGGTCAGTTTTTGATCATGCTTTTGATTGAGATTGGCGGTCTTGGCTTTATGATGGTTCCGATTCTATGCTTTGCATTGATAAAGAAAAAAGTCAGTCTCAGCACACGTATTATATTAAAAGAAGCGCTAAATCTAGAAGAAGTATCAGGTGTGATGAAGCTCATGCTTTACATCCTGAAATTGGCCTTTGTGATCCAATTGATTGGTACGGTTGCTTTATCTTTTGTATTCGTGCCTGAATTTGGCTGGTTGAAAGGGATCTGGTACAGTTTGTTCCACGCAATCTCTAGTTTTTGTAATGCAGGGTTTGATTTGTTAGGAGACAGTCTAGCCAATCACCAGCAAAATGTTTATTTGATTATGGTGGTATCTGCTTTGATTATTTCTGGCGGATTAGGCTTTATCGTTTGGCGTGACTTATTGGAATATCATCAGAAAAAGAAGATGACGATTCATTCAAAAATCGCATTAACCGTTACAGGTACCCTTTTATTAGGCGGTTTCGTTGTGTTCTTTTTCACAGAACACAATGGGGCAACATTAGTGGAAGGGAATATGTTTCAACGATTGGCAAATACTTTTTTTATGAGTGTAACACCTAGAACGGCTGGATATTATTCAGTTGATTACCTCCATATGAGTCATGCTGGTCTGATCTTAACGATGTTTTTGATGTACATTGGCGGAACATCTGGGTCGACTGCCGGCGGATTGAAAACAACTACGTTAGGTGTGTTGCTGATCCAGATGCGTTCGATGCTTAAAGGACGTACGAGAGCGGAAGCATTTGGCCGTACAATCCGTCAAGGCGCAGTGTTGCGAGCACTCACGTTGTTTTTTATCACGTTGACACTGTGTGTAGTCGCCATCATGATTTTATCAGTGACTGAAACGATACCTAAAACTTCTGGCATCGAATATATTGCTTTTGAGGTCTTCTCTGCATTTGGAACAGTAGGACTTACGATGGGATTGACGCCAGACTTGACTGCAATAGGGAAATTGATCATTATAGCGCTTATGTACATTGGACGAGTTGGGGTATTGACTGTGGTCTTCTCTCTGATGACAAAAGCACAAAGAACTCAATCAAAATACAAATATCCAGAAGAAAGTGTCATGATTGGATAATTTCATCTTCTGACAGAAATCTAGTGATCTAGCAAAATAAGAAAATAAAATATAAGACAAATTTTTTTGCTGTTTGGTTACTTTAAGTGCAAAATGTTCATTTGCTTTTTGAGGCACTATCCGTTGTTGAACTTCGGGTAGTGCCTCTTTTTTATCGAAAGGAATCAATCAGCTATGATTCCTTTATTTATCAATAGATTATAATTCATATTTTTTTATTTTTTCTTTTACGATACTTAGTCCAGAAGCTAAAATCTCAAGGTTGTTTGAAGATAGGGAAATACGAACGAATGCATCCGGTTGTGCTCGCGTAGTAAAGCGTCGGGAATGATAGAGTCGGATGCCGTTAGACAGAAAGTCATTCTCAATCCTCTTAGGATCAATCTCAGGATCAACTGGAAGAATTCGATAATAAGGAACACGATTCGTTGGTTTTTCTACTTTGAAAAGAGAATCAAAAAGCTGATTAGCTCTTTTCGTAAGATTTAATTTAGTTTCTAAGATTCTATTTGCTTCATTTGAATGGAGGATTTGAGTGATGACCTCCACATCTAATCCAGAAGTTTTCACATTTATATTAAAAATTGCTTGTTCTATCTTGCTTTGGACATGTACTGGGGCTACAAGATAAGCAACTCGCAATCCAGAACAAATAAATTTTGTCATTCCAGCTAAGTAGATTGTTTGGTTAGGTAACAATTTTTGGAAAGGAGGAATGATCTTATGTTGATAATAAGTTGTTAAAAAAGAATGGATATCATCTTCGATAACCCATAGACCTTCTTTTTCAATTACTTCGGCTAATTGCTCTCGTCTTTGGTGAGAGATTTGAAACCCTATAGGATTATTGCAAGAAGGCATAAGAAAGACACCATGGATCTTCTTTTTTCTACATTCCTGAATCAATATATCAGGTCGCATTCCTTGCTCGTCAAAATCAATTGGAACGATCTCTAAATGATATAATTGAGCCAATTCAATGAAATTAGCGTACGTATATCGGTCTGTTGCTATTCTATCACCTGGAGAGAAAAGTGCAGAAAGTGTGATAGCCAATCCATTTTGAACACCGGAAACAATAGACAGAGATTCTAAAGACGGAATGACTCCTTGAGTTTTTAACCAATTTGCTGCAGTAGTCAATTGAAAATTTGTGCCTTTGGGATCTTGGTAATTAAGCAAACCAACAAGATTTGGGTTATTACCAGTTGATTGAATAAACGGGACAACGAATTTATTACATTCTTCAAAAGAACTAACCAGACCAAAATCAATGATATGTTCGGTTACTTCATTGGTAGAGATGGTAATGGATTCAAAGACATTGGGAGAAATAAAAGTGCCACTTCCAATATTCGTATACAGCAAACCTTTCTCAATTCCGTATTTATAAGCCTTGCCAACGGTAGTAAAATTTAAATCTAAATAATCAGCTAGCTCTCTTTGGGAGGGTAATTGAGTGTTTTTCTGTAATTTATTCTTTAAAATATCTTGTTCTAATTGTTGAATCAATGATCGATAATAAGGACGCTTCAATTTTTGTTTGTCTGGCCGCCAAGTTAACGGGTAGTTGTCATAAGAATTAATAGGCATTTTCTCCACTCCTTAAAATTGTATACCATACAATTTTACCATTGATTGTATTGATTTTAGAAGTTAATCTTTTGTGAGGAGGGAATTGTCTATGAAAATTATTAATTTTGAGGAAGTAGTAGCTTCTTTTAGTTTTGAAGAAGCGATCCAAGTAATTAAAAAATGTTTCTTTGATTATGAAAGTGGTAAAATCAGCCAAAATCCTCGATTGGTGGAAATTTTACCGGACGGAAAAGACAAAAATGTGTTTGCGATGATGCCTGCCTATTTGGGAGAGAATAGATATTTTGGAACAAAAGTCATTACCGCTTTCCCGGATAATCATCAGTATCATTTACCTTCTCATTTAGGAGAGATTTTCTTGTTTGATGCTCAAAACGGACTACCCAGAGCATTGATAAACGCAAATGCAGTCACTTGGATTCGAACAGCTGCTGTATCTGCGCTAGCAACAGATTACTTAGCAGATCAGCATGCAGAAACACTTGCTTTAATTGGAGCTGGTCAACAAGCATTGTCGCATTTGGCTGCGATTTCTACCATTCGTCGCATCACTACAGTGTTTGTTTACGATATTTTAGAAGAAAGACGAAATGCTTTTATCGCTAATGCTAAAAATCAGTATCCTAAAATGACGTTTATAAATGCAATATCAGTAGAAGATGCAGTACGCTCAGCGGAAATCATTTGTACGTTGACCCCTAGTAAAGAGGCATTTCTTCAAAAAGAGTGGGTAAGGGAAGACGCACATATCAATGCTGTGGGCACGTTTACTCCTGATACAAGAGAGATAAGTACACCATTGATGGAAACTTCTCAAATCTATGTAGATGATTACTCAGCTGCCTTAACAGAAAGCGGAGACCTACTTATAGCCATGTCAGAAGGAGATTTAGAGGAATCTTGTATTGTTGGTACATTAGGCGAATTAGTTTCTGGGAAAAAAACAGTTTACAAAGGAGAATCGAGTCCGACGATTTTCGACGCAGTTGGTCTAGCTGTTGAAGATCTTTGCTGTGCAGAATATATTTATAACAAATTAGAGAGAGGATCTTTAAAATGAACTTAGATTATTACGTAGTTGATGCATTTGCAGATGAGGTGTTCAAAGGAAATCCAGCAGCAGTGTATGTTCTAGAAGAATGGCTGCCAGAAGGTACGATGCAAAAAATTGCCATTGAAAACAATTTATCTGAAACAGCATTTACAGTGAAGAAAAATCAAGGATTTGAGCTTAGATGGTTTACACCAGATCGAGAAATCGATCTTTGTGGTCACGCGACATTAGCAACAGCATTTGTTTTATTTAACTATTACAAAATACTTGATGAAACGATTAAATTTTCTACTCAAAGCGGTAATCTATTTGTGACAAGAATTGATGATTATTATTACATGGATTTTCCTAGTATTATGCCAAAAAAAGTATCGATATTGTCTGAATATGAAGAAGCGATTGGGGCTAAGATTAAAGAAGCCTACTTAGCACGTGATTTATTTTTCGTATTAGAAGATGAAAAAACAGTGGCTAAATTGCAGCCAGATTTCACAAGTATCAAAAATTTTGATTTAGGAATAGGGGTCATCGTGACAGCAGAAAGTGTGCAAGAAGACTTTGTTTCTAGAACCTTCTTTCCAAAATTAACAATTAATGAAGATCCAGTATGTGGATCAGCACATTCTAATCTTATTCCTTATTGGGCAAAAAGAATGAGTAAAACAAAATTGTCAGCTTACCAAATGTCATCAAGGGGCGGGTATCTAGAGTGTGAATTAAAAGAAGATCGTGTGATAATAGGAGGAAAAGCAGTTTTGTTTTCTAAAGGTACCTCGTTTATTTGATTTCTTTCAAATGAACTAAAAATAAATAAGTGTAGAGTGGCAGCCTTATAGCTACAATAGTTGTTAAAAAAAGACGCAAACTTTTTCAATTTAAAGAAAGTTTGCGTCTCATTTTAATTATTGGCGTTTGTTTTTTGTTCAATCAAGAGCAAAATGCCCCCTACTAACTAGCCTCGGATGACTTCGATTTTATAACCATCAGGGTCAATGACAAAGTAGTAAGAAGGCGCAGTGCCAGGTAATCCTTTTAAGTCAGTAATTTCAAGACCTGCAGCTTTATGCTGTTCATGTAATTTTTCTAAATCATCAGCTGCAATAGCGATATGACCATAACCATTTCCTAAATCATAGGCACCATGATCGTAGTTATAAGTCAACTCTAATTCATAGTCATCCCCAGGAAGTGTCAAATAAACAAGTGTAAATTTGTTTTCTGGAAAATCACGGCGGCGGCTTTCTTCAAAACCAAATGCCTTTTGATAAAATTCGATCGATGCTTCAAGATCTTTCACTCGAACACATGTGTGAGCCATTTTCATAGATTCATCTCTCCCTTTCCTTTTATTTAATCATAACAAAAAGAAGTAAGGAAATAGTTGATTTGTGCTTGTTCATGAGAAATTTCTCATGTAAAATGGATAGAAAATAAAACTGTTAAGGTGGAAACTATTCATGGATAAACCAATTTTTGGTGAAAAAAAGCAATTTGCTGATTATCAAACCCGTTATGCAGCATATATCGTCATAGAAAGAGATCAGCAGATTGCAGTAATCGAGGCTCCAAATGGTGCTTTTTTTCTTCCTGGCGGGGAAATTGAAGGAGATGAGACGAAAGAACAAGCAATCGTTCGTGAGCTAGTAGAAGAAATGGGGATTGCGGCAGAAATTGCTTTCTATCTGGGAGAAGCAGATGAGTACTTTTACTCGAATTATCGTGCAACTTATTACTATAATCCAGGATATTTCTTTGCTGCTGATTCTTGGAAGCGTATAGGAGAACCCACAGAAAAGACCAATAAAATCTGGTGGGTCAGCCCCCAAGAAGCACTTGAAAAATTGAAACGTGGCAGCCATCGATGGGCAGTCGAGAGATGGGTCGAAAAAAATAAAAAATAAAAACTGAAAGAAAGCGAGTAGACCAGCTTTCTCTCAGTTTTTTATTTATTACAGAACGTATTTTTTGATTGCTTCAGCTACGCCGTGTTCGTCGTTCGATGAAGTGATGACATTTGCTGCTTCTTTGACAAGAGAAACGGCATTTCCCATAGCTACTCCTAGACCAGCATATTCAATCATGGATAAGTCGTTCTCGTTATCTCCGATAGCCATGATTTCATCTTGATCAATACCAAGATGCTGTCCGAGATTCGCAACTGCCGCACCTTTACTTGCTTCTTTATTTAGTACTTCAAAGTAATAGGGTGCACTTTTGACCGTTGTGTATTTATCACGGAAAGTTTGTGGTAAGCGTGCAATTGCTGCGTCTAAAATTTCTGGTTCGTCGATCATCATCATTTTGACGATGTTCATGTCTGGTGTCATTTCTTCAGGTGTTCGATATTTTAGCGGCATCTTGACTAAACTTGCTTCGTGGATCGTATAAGCGCTGATATCTCGATTAGGTGTGTAGATCGCTTTGTCATCAATCGAATGGAGATGACTGCCAACACGGCGTGCCATCACTTCGATCTCTAGAAAATCTTCATGAGTCAGACCGTGACGGGCAATGATTTTACCTGATTTTGTTTGTTGTACGAGTGCCCCATTATAAGTAATAACGTAATCATTATCTTGAAAAAGGTCCAGCTCATTTAACTGTTCTTGGACACCTGGTAAGGGGCGACCAGTACATAAAACGATTGAGACCCCTTTTGCAACAGCAGCGGCAATCGCTTCTTTTACTTCTTTTGTTACTTCTCTTTTCTCATTTAATAAAGTACCATCGATGTCGATAGCGACTAGTTTGATAGCCATAATTTCCTCCAATATATTTCAGTTTATTTCAATCAATGCGCCATTACGGATATGGCTGGCAAATTCTTGATAAGTTTCATCAAATAAATCATAATGATCACGCAAGGATGGGTCAACCATTTCTTTTGGAAAGAAAAATCGCTCATCCCCTTGTTCTTGTCCCGCTAAAGCGGCAACAAGCTGACTAACCTGTGATAATTCTATCAAAGTTCCGTCATTTCGCAAAATCTCGATTTGCGTGCGATGTCTGCCTTGTTCTGGGCGATAAAAATCATAAGGCAGATCGTAGCTAGAGTTGACAGCAGTGTAATAAACAGGGTTATAGCCGACCTTTTCTACTAACAAAGTGAGTTTTTGAATCAAATTTGAATCCCGGTTGCCAGAAAAAGTGGCGGATTTCAGTGGTTTACGATTCAAAAAACGTTTAGCTAAATCATTTAAAATAGGATCAGCAGATTCAGACCATTGAGTAAAGTAAGTACCCAAGACCCCATCATCAAGTTTGAGGTATTCTTCTAAAGTAAAGCTTCCGTCAAGAAATGGCAAGAGTAGTTGAGAGTGAAGTTCAAAACTGCTGGCATCTTCTTGATACAACTCGTGCGCGCGATGAAGCAGATGCTCTAAGATCACTTCCATACCACGGGAAACAGGATGGAAGTACACTTGCACATACATTTGATATCGGCTAACGATATAATCTTCCACTGCATGCATGCCGCTCATGGAAAAGGCGATCCCACCTTCATATGGACGAATCACACGTAATATTCGGGTAAGGTCAAATGTTCCATACTCCGTTCCAGTGAAATAAGCATCCCGAAGTAAATAGTCCATTCGATCTGCATCGATCTGGCTGGAAATCATTTGGACAACTTGCGGATTAGGGTAGGTTTTTTGGATCACGCTCGCTACTTTTTCAGGAAAACCTTCTTCTACTCGGTTAAGGATCTGATACACCTCTGTTTCTGGAGAAGTAATGATCTCTACAGTGATAGCCTCGTGATTCGTGTGGAAGATATGCTCGAATGTATGAGAGTAAGGACCGTGACCGACATCATGCAATAGTGCCGCACATAAAGTTACTAGCCGTTCCTGATCATCCCAGCCTCCGTTGCCTATCTTTTCTTTTGGAAAATTTCGAGAAAAGATATCGCAAATTCGTCTTGAAATCTCATAAACACCTAATGAATGGGTAAAACGGCTATGTTCTGCTCCGTGAAAAGTGAAAGAAGCAGTGCCTAATTGTTTGATTCGTCGCAGACGTTGGACTTCTTTCGAGTTGATCAAATCTAAGATTACTTGATGCTGGACATGGATATAGTTATGGACTGGGTCACGAAAAACTTTCTCCATAGGCAGCATTTGATATTTATAAGGGGTTGTCATATTGTAGCTCCTTTATGTTATTGCGTTGTTCCATTCTCTGGATTTGGTTGTTCCATTGCTCCAGCTGGATTTCTTTTTTTAGCCAGTCGGTAGAATCCAGTAAATCACTTGCAGAATACAGCTTTTCAAAAGCTTTTGCAAATGCTTCTTTGACTTCTTTTACGAGAAGGGGGTGGTCAAGCAATTCTTCAAGTGTTGCCATTGTGGCAGGATCAACTGCAGGATAGCCATTTGTACCAAAGTCTTCTTTTAAAGCAGATTGATAAAACCGTTTCATGACTTGCCCGCGCTTTTCCTGATTACCGTTGACACTTAAGTACATCATAACAGAAATCCCATTTTTGATGCGACGCTGAGCGATGCCGGCAAATTTTTTGCCATGTATGCTTAAATCATAAGTTCCAGGACAATAAGAATGGGTGATTTCGAATGCTTGAATCGGTGCCTTCGGAAAGGCGTATTTAGTCAATCGAAGCATTTGCTCGTAAGCTTCATCGATGGTTATTTTTTTTTTGTCATTCTGGGGGAAAATCAAAGAAATATTCAAAATCCCTTCGTCTGATACGATTCCTAATCCACCTGAGTTTCTGATTACCGGAGCATAACCTGCATCTTTCAGTATTTGGATCCCGTCTCTAAGAAAAGGTGTCCGAACATCTTTCATACCTAAGATGACGGTGCAGTCATATTGCCAGAAATGCAAAAAGATCTGCTGGTGTTCTTTGGAATATTCCGTTAATATATCTGTTAATGCGAAAGGGGAAAAGTCGTTTTTTCGATAAATGTGCTGATCTAGTCGAATCGCAGGGTTCATTCAACCGGCTCCTTTTTATAAATTCATATTTTCTACAATATTATACTCTAAATTCAAGGAGTTGTTTTGAAAAAAAGGTTTTCTGTAAAAATGGACAAGTTGGTTGACAAAACAAAAGAAACTAGGAACAATGTAGCTATGAGAAGTAAAGGAGAATGAAGAATGGAATTATCACAAGGAACACCGATTTCGATCAAATTGCGTACAAAAGTGAAACAACAAGGGGAAGTGCAAGATTTTTATTTTGATTTGAAAGGGCAAATGGTGACGATTGGCGATACGCTGTACATACGGTATAAAGAGATTCAGGAGGAAACAGGCGATGAAATCCCTGTAACGATCAAATTAGTTCCAGATGGTCATGTACAGCTGATCCGTGCAGGAGAAATGCGAATGCGTTTGAAATTTGGTTACAAAGAACGATTAGAAACAGCCTATCGAACACCATACGGTATGATCCAGATTGCTACCTTTACGAAAGAACTGCATGTAAGTTTGAAAGACCGTCCCACAGCAGGAAAGGTTCGGATCGATTATGATTTGTTCATGGGACTAGAAAAAATCGGCGAATATTATTTGACATTGGATTTTACAGCGTAAATATAAAAGTAAGTGTCTAGTTTTTACCCGAACGTCAATCGTAAAATTAGAAGATTTTAATGATTGGAATTCTCTCGGAAAATTAAATAACAATGATTAAAAACTCTGTGTAAGCAACCTTATACAGAGTTTTTTTGTTTGCTAAATTTTCAAAACAGAAAGGAGGGAAAAAAGTGCTTCAGATTTTTTTGAAGAATGGATTGCGTACTTACAAATTTAGGAATAGCCAGCTGAAGCCGATAGGCTTTGTTGAAGAAGAAAAGAAAGGATCAATTTTTATTTATTATTCAAAAAAAGCATTATCTGTTTCAAGAGGGATCGTCATTACTTCTTTAGAAGCGATTGAAGAACAGACTGACCAAATTACACATTGGACGCCAAATGTTTATCGATATGGAGAATATACTGACTCCAGCCGATTAGTTGTTAAAGGACATTTTGAAAAAAATCTACGTCAAATCAATACGTTTGTCGTTGATATCGATTCAAAAGAAAATCACGAAGGAGAGATCATTCTCGCATGTATCGATCAGCTAGGTTTCATGCCAACGTTGATTTTAGAATCAGATTTTGGTTATCAGGTCTATTTTGTATTAAGTACACCTGCTTATGTTACAAGCAAAAGCAATTTCAAAGTGATAGAAGTAGCAAAGCGAATTTCAATGACTATTCGATCACAGTTGGCAAAACAATTAGTTGGTGTAGATATTGGCTGCAACCATTTTGGTATTGCACGATTTCCGAGCAAAAGAAATATCGTGTATTACGAATCAGAGAATCAGTATTCTTTTTCAGAGTGGATCAATTGGTCGATGAAACAAGCGTCTGATCAAAAGACAGAGAAGAAAGGGAAGTTGATTGTTTTTCCAGAGAAAAAGGCTTATTGCCAAGTTGATGAACCTTGGTTTGATCTTTTGTTACGAAAAGCAGATATTATCGGTGGGGAGGGACGATTAGGACGAAATAATGTGATCTTTACACTTTCACTTGCCTATTTCTCTTCTGGTTATAGTCAAGAAACATGTGCGTATAACATGTTTGAGTTTAACGAACGTTTAAAAGAACCGTTGACTGAAAAAGAAGTCGAAATAATTATAAAGAGCGCATATTCTAGCAATTATCAAGCAGCTCAACGAGATTTTATCTTGGAATTATGTCAGGAATGGATTGCTTCAGATATTCAAGAAAAAGAGCTTTTTACCCAACGTCGGGGATGGTGGAAATTCAAAAAGCCAAGAGATCAACGAAAATACAACCACCAACAAGAATGGAAAGCGGATCTTATGAGCTATTTGGATCAAGTAGAAGCTCAAGGGGAAGGCTACATAGAGAGTACAAGGAAAGAGCTACAAGAAGAGATTGGGATTCCTACACGGAGTCTTGACCGGCTCTTGAAGGAATTGAGAAAAGAAAGAAAAATCTTCTATTATAGCAAGCGTGGAAAAGGAGGAGGAATTATTCTGATGTCGATACGAATGTTTTTAAAGCAGTGCTTGAAACGGACACGAGAGAAACAACAAGCGTATTTGTGTCGTTTGAAACAGTTGTTCTCAGTAATGCCCGAAGAGTTAGAAATGCTTCTAGCACCTTATGCGAAGCAAGAATATAAAAGTGAACAACTAGATTTATTTGAAGCTAATACAGGCTAAAAATAAAATGCGCCAATTGCCTTTTACAATATATCTATGATAAGGAGGGAGTATTTCAATGGAATTAACGCATTTACATTTAGAAAGAATCTGTTGTGAGGTTACTTTATTTAATCGCCAACGATGGAGGATTTCTCAACAAAAGGTTCAACGAATTATTGTGGATAGTTCAGGAAATAAGCAAGTAATTGTCACAAGAGAACTAGGTATCGACGAAGATGTGGAATTGTTTTTTACACAAATCAAGTCTATTTTTCTAGATGGAAAGATTGTGGCTTGTCGTGGTTGTTCACAACAACCCTTAAAAATTTTGCGTGAAAACTATGCAAAATTAAAACAAAGATAAACCATTGAACCAACGCCCTAGCCTTTTTTCGTTTGTTAGTTTACTCAAACTAGCAAAGGAAAAGCTATTAAAAGCAGCACACGTACACGAAGCAGATAGGCCTTATTTGTGGGTGGAGGAGATCTCTTAAACGAGAGTTGAACCGAAGCGACACACGTACACTGATTTTTGATGTGCTTTTCCAGATCCTTGACAACTGAATACGAACAGAACTTTCTAAGCTGATCAGCGTGCCTATTCGGGGCTTAGGAAGGATAAAACGCCTAAAATAGTACGGCTAGAAGAAGCGGTGCGTTTGGATGGGTGAGGCACATACTAGAAAGAGGAATTGCGAAGACTCAGTTAGCACGAAAACAAAAGATGACGAGAAATCGTCCGCTCGTTTTCAAGGGAGCAATTCTTTCTTTCTACGAGTTTGAGGTTGCGAACGCTAGAAACCTTGCGAAGTCAGACATTTTTTTCTGTTAAAACAAGTGAAAAAGATAAACTAGCAAACGAAAAAAGGCTAGGGAAATAAAGAAAATGATGAAAAATCGAAAGGAACGAAAGAATGTCGAATAAAAAAGTAACGAATACGAACCAACGTCCAAAAATGAAAAGCAAAAGTCCAGTAAACACTCTAACGGACGAGCGCAGACTTAAACGCACGCCGTCAGGATTGAACTTTTTCTTGAACAGAAAAGTAACTGTAGTGACCATGGATAGTAAGCGAATAGAGGGAATTTTAGCATTTATTTCTACGTACGATATCATGATTGAACAATTAGAAAAAGAAACGCAACAGCGAACAGGCATATATATGACACTATTTAAGCATGCGTTGAAATATGTACGTTGTGAAAATCCGAATTAATTTGAAAAAAATGAGGGGAGTACAAGTTGATGAAAAATTATAATTATCATTCATTCATTGATGGATTTGACCAATCATGTGATTTAAAAAAAGAGCAACAAAGTGTTAGATATTATGAGTCAGATATTTTACGAAAAATCAATTGTAGTAAAGAAAAACAAGTGTCTGTAAACAAATATATATCTGATTTATCACCAAAAGAAAAGCGACGCTTTCTAGGCTTAATTAAACGGTTTGAGCATGTGAAAATCAGTTATTGCTTTGAAGAAGGGATGACGCGGCAATATTTGATTATAGCGTAAGGATAAAGATAAAAAAGAGGTGTTTTTATGTCAGAATATGCGGTTTGTCGCCAATTTGAAGGGAATTTATTGACGTTAGAAAGCATTAATCAATTTCCTGATACGACTGAGAAAGAGCATTTTTTTAATTTGTGAAATGTTAGGAAGAGAAGGTTCGGATCCAGATGATTTTCGTATTGGAGAAATTTCTACAGAGTATGTTTATTATCTTGAACAAAAGGGGGTGATTTTTTCTTCTAAGGTATTTTTATGGGATGTGTGTTTTGTATTAAATACACTATGATTAGTCAATGGATTGCATTTTTTATTTTTATAGGTATTTATTATATTGTGCAAAGGAAGTTTGAGAATCTATTAAAAGTCGATTGACGACGTGTTTGTCATGGCTGGGGGTGAAGTTTTTAGGAAGGGAGTTTTAGAATATGGAAGTTTTGCTTGTGTTTCATTTTTTTTGTTTGCAAGTATTCGTTTAGCAATTTTTATTGTTATTAAATAGAAAAAATAGTAAAATTGAATGTGGTTTATTTTGGTTAAATATACGTAAATTAATTTAAAAATAGAAGGTAGATAGATGAATAAAAACAATAAAACTTTATTTAATCCTTACGTGGGCGTAATCATTGTTTTTTTCCTTTTTAGTTATTTTGCTTATCAAGGTTATCAAAAGGACAAAATCGCTGAAAAAGTAGATGGTATAACAAAAACAATCCATATTCAGGAACAGGCTAAAACCTATCAAGATAATTTAACCAGTTTAACGGATATTTCTAAGAGACAACTGATTACTAATCAAAAACAGGCATTAGAAAAGGAGCTCAAAGGTGAAATTGCTGGAAAACTTGTTTTTACTTCTACAGGATTTATTCTCCCTGTTTTTCAAGGAGCGAATAGCGACACGCTTGGTTTAGGAGTAGCTTCTACTTATTATTCAGATGCTGAAATGGGAAATGGAAATTATATTCTTGCTGGTTATAACGTAGATACACCAAGCGTTTTATTATCTGATATGACTGATTTATCTGAAGGAGAAGAAATTGATTTATTCGATGCGCATTACAAGTATCAGTATGAATTCTCCAAAAGAGGAAAAATTTCTGATTACAACCAGGTCGCTCAAGCTAAGGAAAACAATTCCTTTTTATCCTTGCCAAAAGCAGGGGAAAAACCGCTACTCACATTGTTAGGCTTTCAAGCAAATAATATGAAAAAGTGCGATGTTATCCAGTGTGAATTAGTCAATGTAGAAAAAATCAATAACTAAGGGAAGTGAGTCACATTCAAGAACTTGTAGAAAAATTGATCAATAAAATGAGTGCCATTTTTCTGTTACTGTTGGTATCGATTCTATATTTAATATGGACGGTGGGATTAAATCCTCCTATGATATTATTTATTTATGATAATGCTGCACAGTTAGTGACGTTTTTCGTAGGCTGTTTGTTTCTTTTGAATCTATACAAGGTAAAGAGAAACGATCTATTCTTCATTGTTGCAGGCATTCTTTTTTACCTTTTCTTTTCTTTTTTTAGAAGCTACCGAGGAGATACTTTCTATGGTGATCTGATCGTTCCGACAATTATTGCCATTATTTTGATTGTAAAATGGACGGAATTTACTGTATTTGATCGTAGCTTGTATCTTGTAGTATTCTATGTCTTTTTACTCGTAACGGTTTATCGAGTATTTACCGAGATACCAGTACCAGAAGGACAAAGTATTTGGAATCCATCGAACAAATTATCAGATATTTGGATCAATACAAATACGATAGGTAGTTCTTTAATGACATTAGCCCTTCTTATCACAGGATTTGCTAGTTCATTTGGAAAATGGTACATGCGATTGCTATCATTACCAGCGTTGATTCTTGCTGGGGCAACGATTTGGGTTTGCCAATCGAAAGCAGCATTATATGCGCTTGTTATCTTCATTATCTTAGAAATTTTACCTAAGAAGGTTTTTCGAAATACACACTTGTTCTTTTGGATGTATGCAGCAGTTTCGGTTCTAGCTTTACCGATTTCTTATTTTGCTGCAATGTCAGACAAAGTTCACTTATTTACAGGACGAGAAGAAATTTGGCGCAAATTCTATGAAACATTAGGCGAAAAAACAGGACAAATATTTGTAGGGATGAAACCTTTCTTTTTCCATAGAGGAAATCAGATTCTAGGTAATCATAATACGTATCACGCACTCGTCAATCACTATGGATTGATTGGTTTTGTTCTATCGATTATTCTTTTGCTTAGTTTCTTATGGTTGCTCGTAAGAAAATGTGAGCTGACAAATGGACAACTAACATTCTTGTGGGCTTTTTTAGCGATCATGTGTCAATCATTCATGGAAGAAACATTAACTACAATCAGTTGGGTACCAATTGTGTTCTTAATGTTAGCAATGGCAACACATCAATATAAAACCACCAGATAAATGAAATAGAAAAACATAAGAGAAAACACTTTTTCGTTGTGAAAAAGTGTTTTTGTTTTGTCTGAAAGGAGGCAGATGGATGAAAAAATGGTTATTTGTTTTTTTAGGAGTTACTTTAATCGTATTTTGCAGTGTGTTTGGCTATGTTAGCTACCAAAAACATGAAGGAGAGGTGTTTAAGCAAAATATAGAAACAAAGATGCCCATAAATCAAATCAATGCACATGCAAAGAGTTATAAAGACGATGCAACAAACGTCAATAATGATATGTCTTTGGGTCAAATGTTGTCCATACAAAAAGAAGCAATCGAAATGGGTGTCAATAAACAAACCTTTGCACAACTTCAGATCCCTGCACTTGGTTTAGCCTTACCGATTTTTAAAGGCGCCAATCAATACACGTTGAGTCTTGGAGCGGCTACCTATTTTTATGAGGATGCTGAAATGGGCAAAGGAAACTATGTCCTAGCAGGTCATAACATGGAAATGCCAGGTGTTTTATTTTCAGATATTCAAAAGTTATCAGTAGGGGAGGTGATGGACTTAGTTAGTAACGATGGCGTCTATCGTTACAAGGTAACGCGTAAATTTATCGTACCTGAGTACTTTAAATTAATCGATGGCGTTCCTGAAGAGAACTCTTTCTTGTCTTTGCCAAAGAAAGGAGAGAAACCCTTATTAACATTGTTTACTTGTGTTTATACGTCACAAGGAAAAGAAAGATACGTGGTACAGGGAGAGCTACAATAACAAGATTTTAATCAACGTGAGTCGTTGAAATATAAAATAAGGAGATAAAAAATGACAATCAATCGGTATTTAAAAAAAGCTGGAATGCTTGTTGGAATGGTAGGAATCATTGCAGGCTGCTTTCAGGGGTATCGAGCATATGCAGAAGATGTAACGCAAAAAACACCACCAGAAAAGATCAATATCACGGTTCATAAATTAATGTATGATCAAGATACACAATTGAACGTTGATATTGACGGGATCAAAAATGATGGTTATACGCATGATCAATACCCTACAGGTGTAACGAAATACAACAAAGCAGATTATGGTGATGTTGAGTTTACGTTAGGAAATATTACGGATCAAGTATTACCGACTGAAGATTCTGATCTAACCAACGCGAAAGTGGACGAAATCGTTAAAGATGTAGAAGACAAGGGATCTAACAGTGAGTACGTTAAGAATGCAATCAACAAAATCACTTCAGCTGTAGATGAAAATGGTGAAATCACTTTTGCTGATCAACCAGCCTATGTCAATTCCAAAGGGAATGTCTATGTGGTTTATGAAAGTAAATCCGCTGCTGGATTAGTTACGCAAAAAGCAAAACCAATGGTTGTGATTGCGCCAATGACAGACAACACAGGATCAGGATTTTTAAAAGATATCCATTTGTATCCAAAGAACATTGTTTCTAAGTTGAGTTTTGAATTAACGAAATTTGGTGACGATGGCACAGCTCAAAGCAAGCAAACACCTTTAAAAGGGGCAAAATTTGAGCTATACAAGGGTGAACCTGGAAAAGGAACAAAATTAGGAGATCTCGTATCGGATGATCAAGGAAAATTGACTGCAACAGATTTAACACTGGGTAAATACTATTTTGTAGAAGTTCTTTCAGAAGTAGTAGTTGGACCAGATCAAGAACCTACTGCTGATCAATATTTATTGGGAGCTGATGCTCGAAACGACGAACATAATAAGTTAACCTTTGAAATTACAAATGACGGTGTGACAAGTGATCTAAAGGCTTCCTACGTAAACTACAAAGCTCCTATAATCGATAAGACAGTAACCAACGGAACAGGTGACGAACATTCTTTCCAAGTTGGCGATGCCGTTAATTATCAAGGAACGATTCATATTCCAACAGATATTGCAGGTGGAACAGACGGAATTACAGTAAATGGTGTGAAAAGTGAAACTTCTCCTTACAGTGTATTTAAATGGGGGGATACGGCAGGAAAAGGACTTTCTTATGTTGCTGCTAAAGCAAATATCAAAGTAACAAACAAAGATGGATCAGTAGTATTAAAAGAAAATACAGATTACAAGATTCAAAATTCAGAAAATGGCTTTGTGATCGATTTTATCGTGAATAATGGTCAAGTTAGTGATACTGTCGCAAGTTTACACGGGCAAGATCTTCAAATGACTTATAACATGTATGTAAATGACAGCGCAGCTGTTGCCAATCCTTTAACAAATAGCGTTGATTTTGTCTATAACAATAATCCATTTAACCAGGAAGAACACCATGAGAAAACAAAAGCAGACGTGGTAACTTATGGCGCAAAATTCTTAAAAGTCGATAGCGGATTGTTTGGAACTGGTATCAAAGCAACACCGCTTGAAGGTGCAGAATTTGCCGCTAAAAATGCCGAAGGAAAATATTATGGTGGATTAGTTGATACGGATAAAGACGGTGTCAAAGAAGCTGTGTGGGTTGACGATGTAGCAAATGCTGCGATCCTAAAATCAGACAAAGAAGGTCATTTTGAACTTACTGGTTTGACTGAAGGTGATTATTCATTAGAAGAAACAAAAGCGCCTGAAAACTATCAAAAATTAACGAAAGAGATCACTTTCACAGTAAACAAAGATTCATACAAAGAAGAAAACCGTATCACAATCAAGAATAATCAAAAAGCTTCTGTACCTATGACCGGTAGCAAAGGTTTCCAAACGTATGCATTGATCTCTTGCTTGTTGCTAGGCGCAGGAGCAATCTCTGCAGTTGTTTACTTTAAGAAGAAAGCTTAAAAGGATCAAAACCAATGATTATCAGGAAGCCTAAGAAAAGGCGAATCATGGGGAAGTGGATTATTGCTTTTTGGTTACTTTCAGCTGTAGGAGTCTTACTATTAATGCCTGCTGAGGCGAGCGTAGCGAAATACCAGCAAAATCAGCAGATTGCCGCAATCGATCGAACAGGAACGGCAGCAGAAACGGATTCTTCTTTGGATGTTGCTAAGATTGAGTTAGGCGATCCTGTTGGTATTCTTACAATTCCAAGTATTTCTTTAAAACTACCAATTTATGACGGAACGTCCGACAAAATTTTAGAAAATGGTGTAGGTATTACGGAAGGAACTGGTGATATTGCAGGAGGAAACGGTAAAAATCCTTTAATCGCAGGTCATAGTGGACTTTATAAAGATAATCTTTTTGATGATTTACCTTCAGTAAAAAAAGGAGAAAAGTTTTATATCAAAGTTGATGGTGAGCAACACGCTTATCAAATCGATCGGATTGAGGAAGTGCAAAAAGACGAACTACAAAGAAACTTTGTCACTTACTTAGAACCAAATCCCAATGAAGATCGAGTAACGCTAATGACATGCACGCCTAAAGGAATCAATACACACCGTTTCCTAGTGTATGGGAAACGAGTAACCTTTACAAAATCAGAATTAAAAGATGAAGAAAATAGGAAACAAAAATTATCTTGGAAATGGCTTTTAGGAAGTACTGTTTTTCTTTCAGTCATGATCATTGGTTCGCTATTTGTTTATAAAAAGAAAAATAAAGGAGGGTAACCAATATGAGAAATAGAAAATGGCTATTTGTTTGTGCATCCGCTCTTTTTTCTTTCACTGCCTACACACAGTTAACGTTTGCAGACAGTCAAGAAAGCACGGATAGCACAGAACAAACAATCCAAACGTCAGATAGCAGCACGATTCAAAGCAGCGATGAAACCGTCGATTCGTCAACAGTTGATTCTTCAGAAGAACCGAAAATTGCTGAAGACGATCAAATAGTCAAACAGACTATTCACGTTCAAAAGATTATTTCTTCCGAACAATTAGACAACCAGGGGCAAAAGCTTGAAAAACAAGAAGGAGTAAATGGCGCGAAGTTTTCTGTTTATGATGTATCGGACATTTTACAAAAGATGGATGTTAAGAATCTCACTACTGACCAAATTGAATCCCAATTGAAAGATCGAGTGAAAAAATTATCCAGTGATCAATTGAAGCTAGTTTCTAATGGAGAAACAAAGACAATTGGTCAACAAACAGGTGTCTTTGAATTCTCGGTAGAAGTACAGGCAAATCAGAAACAAGCTTATTATATTGTCAATGAATCAAGTCCTGAAAACATTTCTAATAGCGAGGATATTTTGCTATTAACACCTGTTTCTGATAAAAACGGTGAATTCTTAAAAGATGTGTGGATTTATCCTAAATCAGAAGCTTCGCAACCTAAAGAAGAAGTAAAAAAAATCGTTTCTACTGGCGTAAAGAAAAACTTCTTTGAGAATTGTTGGGATTTTGTTACTCACTTGTTTTCTAGAGATTAAGGAAGAAATAAGATGAAACTGATCAAATTATTATTATTCAATCTTTCTTGTTTAACCGCAGTCTTTTTGTACTGCGGTTTATTATTTTCTCAACTATCTATTTTGCCAAGCTACCAACTATACCTAATGAGGATTTTAAACATACCAGCTGCTTCCATGCCGCTAGATATTATGGAAAAGCTCATTAGGAATCCATTATTTACTACGATTAATTTGATCGTTATTGTCGGAATTTCACTAGTCATTTATAAAAAAGAGGGGATGAAGGGATGAATTTTAAACACTCGTGGACAAGACGGTTAAAATATGTTTTTCCCATAATGATAATGTTAGGTACATTGTTTGGGTTAAAAACAGCCAATGTCTTTGCTGAAAAAGTTATTGTCGATCCGTCAAATCCAATCCAGAACGTAAAGAATAATTTTATTATTCCAAAAGATGTTCCTAATGCAAAAACAAATATTACTGTAAACGGAGCGTCAAAAGTTTACAAATATCATGTTGATGCCAACAAAGGTGGTTTTACAGACGACTACGTAGGATTAGTGGAGGGAAACAAAAATATACGCTATCCTTCTTTCCAAAAAGAATACGGTGAAACAAACCTTGTTTTAGAAGGCGTAACAACCAACACCAAAGTCAATATTGACTATGGAAAAATCGGTACGTATAACGGGAAAAAAGTGAATATCAAGTTAGTTCTATCTAATATCCACTTATATTCAGATACGTTACCATGGAATATCCTAGATAACAACTATACAAAGACTCATTTTCGAGATGATGGCTATAAAAATACGAACGGTGCAATGAGTAAAGCCAAAAAACGTACAGTGCTGTGGATCTCTGATAATTTATTCTCAGGAATAGTCTATCATTCAACACAAATGAACGTGCAACTAGTAGCCACATATGAGGACGGTAGTCCCGTTCAATTCTCAGGAGATACATTTATCAGTTTTAACTCATTAAATCCAGCTATAGGTGTAAGTACCGATTTAAAAGGCGAGTATGCTCGCTACGATAAAATGGATACGATTGATTGGTATGTAAGAAAAGATACCGTACTATCTGAATTTAAATCTTTTTATAATAATTTAAACGTTGTAGGAGGACAGCCTGGTGGTGATTCGAAGCTTAGTGCTGCTGCTAAAGAGTTTAATAAATCGCATGATAAATTAGGAGATTCGAAGTTTGGTCAAGGTACTGTGTCCTTTAAAATATCTGAAGCAAATCCGACGTTTGTGATTGGTTCTTCTAGTGTTCAAACATGGTTTACTTTATCTTCTGCGACAATCTTTAGCATTGTTCCTGATCAACCTGAAAAAACAGGGGTTGATAAAAACGGAAGTAATGTGAACGATAAAATGTTGCAAATAGGAGACACGATTCAATATCGAATCAAACAGAAGGTGAATCGATTAGGAGTGGATTTACTAGCAGTTTATGATCGATTTGAGTTAATCGATAATTTACCAAAAGAAGTAGATTACGTCGATGCACACGTTGAAAGTGGTACAAATAAAAAATTCGATGTATCTGGTGAAGTGACCTATGACAAAACAAAACACCAAGTAAAATATGCAGCGAAAGCTGATACATTAAAAAATCGAATGAAGTATAACGGTGAAACTTACGAATTAGTGATTAATGTAAAAGTCAATGAATTGGCCAATCAAAATAGTGTAGCCAAAAATCAGGGAACTTCGATCATTAATAAAGTAGAAAAGGATACAAATATCATTACCGTTTATTTCCCTAAAATTCCAGTGAAAGAAGTGCAACAAGCTGGAAAAGATGTAAACGGACGAAATGACGGTAAGAAGGGTACACCGACAGCTCCTTTAAATGCAGGGTCTGAAGTACAATATCTAGTCACACAAAAATGGCACACAAAAGGCGTAGACGCTGCGTCAGATCACTACAAGCAATTTAGTATTCAAGATCCGATTGAAGCTCGTTTGACGTATAAAGAAGGCTCTGCGCAAGTAATAGATAAGAGTACAGGTAAAGATATTACTTCTGAAGGCACACTAACCTATGATAGCAATTCGAGAACATTGAAGTGGGAAGCTTCCGCTGATTTCTTAAGTAACAATCTTTTAGATGGACGAGAAATCCAGCTGATATTCACAGCTAAAACTCCATTACAATCAGAAAAAAATATTGATAACCAAGCCGTAGTAGCAGTAGATAATGTTTCTAATAAAACAAATGTTGTGACAATTGGGGTTGATCCTAACTTGCCACAAGTTATTGTTCCTAAAACAGGTTCTATACATTTAGTAACAACTTTAGTGGTCAGCTTACTATTACTTGTGTTAGCTACTTTAAGTTATGTGGTTCTTAAGTTTAATTAAGCAAAAAAACAAGGCTGAAAATCAGCCTTGTTTTTCTATTTGAAAATTGGGTTGGCGCTAATAAATACATTATCTGAAGAAAGTGATCCGTCTGCAGAAACTTCATAAGCATGGGATAAACCAACGATGCTTTGATTGTTGTAAAGCAAGTTTGCGTTATGAGCAGCGCTATCTTTCCACATAACCATAGCATTTACTGCTCCTGTATCTGAAAGGATCTCGTCAACGTAAAGGTAGAAACTATTGATATTTTCTCCCTTAGCGCCGTAGCAGCCTAAACTTTCTAAGAGATCTTGGAATGTACCACCACCAGGTCGATAGTGACTGAAGCTTACTTGCAATTCTTTTGCACGTATATCGGCAGCTTTTTGTACGACGTCGTTAAATTGCATTGGAGCAACGCCATTTTGTTGACGGTAGCTATTTAACCAAGCAAGTTCTTTTTGACGCACATAGTTGTTTAAATCACTTAATGAGATATTTTTGTATTTGAAAGTGATCGTTCGATTTTGGTCAACATTATTGATTATACGTTGTCCATTTTTATCAACGGTAACAGATGAATCGTCATTTCTACACAAGAAGTAGTTTTGATCGGTCATATTTTTCCAAGAAGTAGAGAAACTATCTCCCTCGTAAACTGTTTGTGTTTCAGTAGATAAAACAGCGCTTGTGTCAACGTTTATATGGTTCACAGTGACGTTGTATTGATGAGTATAGGCAAAATTGATTCCTTGATTGCTTGTAACGTTGTTTAAAGTCACAGTGTTGCTAGAGCTTTCTCTAGGGTCAAGAACAAAATTAGTGAACGTAGGTGCTTCAATTGTGATGCTTTGTCCATAAACGACAGGATAACTCTTACTATAATTATAGAGCTCTTGGATATTCGGATCAGTATCCGACACTTTATTTGGACGAGCTTTCACTTCAACTAGAAAGACTTCATCGTAGTAAAAAGTAAATGTGGTATTTGTGTTAATCGTTTGTGTTTGTGTTTCATTCCCGTTTACTTGGTACTGTGGTGCTTCAAAGTTAGTCAAGTCGGTTTTAGCTTTTGCAGTGTAACTTGTACCAGCTTTTACTGAGATATGTTCTTCTTTTAGCAGCGTTCTAGTTTGTCGATTCATATGACGGACGGTTACCGCATATTCTGAAGGTTTAGGTTTGTGTTGTAACTCTTTAAATGCAGAATCAAGACTATTTTTAGCATTATTTACTTGGGTTTGAGAAGCTTTAGAATCGTCTAGTACTTTTTTAGCATTGGATAAAGCAATCTGAAAATTATTCCAAGATCCTTCTGTAAAATCTCCTTTAGCAGTCGATTTTACTTGGTTGTACAAGGCTTGTAATTCCGTTTTGTTCACAGTAGGTACTGGTTTTTTCTTTAATTCCTTGTAAGCAGAATCTAATGTGTTTTTGGCAGTATCCACTTGTTTTTGAGTCGCTTTTGCGTCATTTAACACTTTCTTAGCATTGTTTAAAGCGGTTTGAAATGCGTTCCATGTATTGTCGGTATAGTCACCTTTTTTCGTTCCCTTAACGCTTGTATAAAGAGCTTCTAAAGCTGATTTATTCACTTTGGGTTTAGAGGTGTCAGCGCCATACCAACCAATACCTTCGTATTTCCAGCCATAGTCTTTGGTTAACCATTGTACTTCTTTCCAACTTGCAGTGTAGTGATGCGAACCAGAGGTGACACCTGGAAGGAAAAGGCGGTAGATCGGTTTATTATTTTTTTCGGCAGAACGCCATGCAGGCCCTTCATAAGTCCAACCGTAATTTTTTGTCAACCATTTCACTTCATCCCAACTAGCTGTGTAATGGTGATCACGAAGGCCTTTATTGTATAAGCGATAGACAAGATGGCCACCGCTAGTCGGTGCTTCCCAAGCGGGGCCTTCATAATTACCCCACTTAATCTTCACCAGGTGATCACGTTCTTTTGTGCTAGAGGTGTAAAAATGTTCATGGTTATTTGGATTATAAAGGCGATACATGACGTTAGTTGAAGCAGCGTCAACAGATCCAGCAAGTGCAAGTGTGGCAGCAAATGTTCCAATAGCTATAACAATTTTGGGGTTTAATAATTTCATGTTTTCAACTCCTATTTAATGATTAAATATTTTGTTTACATTCATAATATACCACGGTATGCCGAGGTGGTCAACGGTATACCGTGGAAATTTTGAAATAAAAAAGCCGTCCTATGAAAAGTGTAAGGATGGCTGTTTATATGCTATGAAGAAATGGATTCGGCGTATTTGGTTAGTTTGGCAGCATTATCAAATCGCATTTTTTCAATCGCACTTTTTTTCTTTATTAAATCCGCAATCGTTGATTCTGCGACTGAAGAATGTTTGCTAATTTCATATGCTGTCTTGCCAGTTTCAAATAGTAACCATTCGATTTTCTCTTTATCAGCGTACATTGCAATGCTCCCTCTCATTTTTTCTTTATTATAGCTCTTTTTTGTAATAAATCAAAATATCAAGAAAATAATTTCTATAGAAAGGAAGGAATGTTATGAGGATTCGCTCCCCATGAATCAAAATGAGGTTTGTTAACGATCTTATTTTTTTGTTAAAAAGATGGTTATTGACAGGAGGAATAAAATAAATGCGATTGTATATTGTTCAAAAATTTTATAGAAATGAATATGTTAAAGATCATCTTTTCTTTTATGAAAAAGACTTAATGCTTCGATATTTAAAAAAGATAAATCAATCTACTTTTTTTATTTACAGAGGAATAATTGTTGATCCGTTCTTTGAAATTGTGGATAGAGATTTTTTTGATTCTGATAAAAGTATTCCAGAACTTTTTGATAAAATTAGAAGAAACATTAAACCAGAATATCAATTTTTGGCACAAGAATTGTTTTATAGATCCTGTCCCTTTACTGTAAAAGATAAAAATTTTATTTAAATTAAATACAATTAGTTAATCTATAAGCAGTCTTTTTTAGAATAAGAGTGCTTTTTTTAATATTTAAGAATTTTATACCTTATTGATTGTTTATGAGGAGGTGAAACGATTTGAGCAAATTTATTTTAATAGCTAGTTTGCTTATTATGTTGGGGCTCATTTTGATTGCTGTATATGCATGTTGTGTAGTAGCAGGACGAGCAGATCAACAAATGAATTGGGATTCAAAATCACAATTTAATACCAAAGACAAGGAGTCAGAATGAACATGAGATATCAAAGACCAATAAAAAATAGAGAAGTGAGGATTCCATTTTCTCCAGGTGTTCATGAAGCAATGATCACTGGAGTAATTATGAAAAAATCAAAAAAAGATAAAGATATGTTTGTAATTATTTTAGAAAACGCTGGCGGTGACGAGTCAGGCGTTTTTTGTTTAACATTTGGGACAGATTTTACAGATACAACGCTTACTTTTCTTATAGCGAGTATTGAAGATAATGGCATAGAAATACCGTCAATTGATTTTGGGTATAACAAAGAAACAGCTGATTTTTTGAAAAATAAAAAAGTCTATATCAAAGTCGAAGAATCATTATTCAAAGATGAACTGTGTTCTTCAGTAAAAACATTTTTGAGTCAAGAAGAACTTGACACGATTTTAGATGCTGAAGAAGAAAACGAATAAAAAGAAAGAAGGATAAAAGAATATGGATATTGCAGTGAAAATGGTAGGAATTTTAGGAGCAGTTTTTGCAGTAAGAGGGTTGTTTTCTGTTATGACAGGAGCAATGGATTTCTTTAGTGGGCGTAAAAATGATAATCCTACAAAGATGGATAGCGGAATGGAAGCAATGATTACTGGTGGAACAATGGCCGCAATTTCAGGTGGGGTTGCAGCTGCAGTTATTGCCGCTATGAATGCAATCAATTTTTAAGAAAGAAGGATGGGAAGTATGCAGCTCGATCAAAGTACATTAAAAACTCTTGTTTCAGGGCTAAAAGACTATAACCCAACTGCATACGAATTGATGGGACAAGTTGCTACAGCGCTTGTCCCTGTTGGTTTGGTCATTTTATCTATATTGATGTATGTAGAATTAACAGAAAACAATAAAAGAGTTGCAGTAGAACATGGGCAAGTCAATGTAGACATGCTTATGTCTGTAATGTGGAAATATGTTGTTGCCTATGTATTAGTGATGACTAGTGGCTATTTAATTGACACAATCATGTGGTTAAATGGCGCAATTGCCACAATTATCGATAAAGTAATGGTTGATAATGCAAATGTAGAATTAGTCATTCCAAAGATTCAAGGAAAACTAAGCATGATGGAGCGACTTTTTATTAATGCTATGATGGGGATTTCTACTATGACATTATGGTTTGCTGATATTGTCGTAAAAGTATTGATTTTTCTACGATTCTTCCAACTATTTCTGTATAAAGCTGCAGCTCCAATAATGGTTGCCGGTTATATAAGTGAAGAATGGCGATCTATTGCAATTGGCTATATCAAACAATTTTCAGCACTATGTATTCAAGGATTTTTATTGATAATCATTTTAAAACTCTATCCCGCACTAATGACGAACGATATGTTTAAGATTGCTGCGGAAGGGAGCTTTTTGAAGAATTTAGCTACATGTTTCTTAACATTATTAAAATCAGGTGTACTGATATTTGTATTAATTGGTTCGCAACAAATGGCTAAACGCTGGATGGGAGTTTAAAGCATGGCAATACAATCACAATTTCATAAAGATATGTCAAAATATGAACCGCCTTTTATAGGAAGTTTCACAAAAAGACAATTAAAAATGGGAATAGGAATGATTCCAGGAATTGCTTTGATCATTGCTGAAGCAATATTTATTAAAGGAATTTCGTTTTGGATTTTATCAATTATTACGGCAATTCTCTTTTTAAGTTATCCAGTTTTAGTTGGTCTTGGAAAATGGACTGAAATTCAAAGGGGATTAGAATTTTCTGTCAAATATCAAGAACGTTTCTATCAATCAGGACAAATACGGAGGTATGAAAAGCATGAATTTATTCCAAAACAAGAAATCAAAGAAACTGACGAATTTTGAGAAAAGAAAAAAAGAACGTTTAATCAAACAAGCAGCTACTACACAAAATACGATTAATTATACTAGTAATTTTCAGTCAGGACTCATGCACATTGTTGGTAATGAATATTCACAAATGTATGAGTTAGGTAACTTAGATTATGAAGTAGCAAGTGAAGACGATCAATTAGAAATTGTTGTCAGCTATGCGGAAGCTTTAAATTCACTTGATAAAAACTCCCGCTATCAATTATTAGTTTTAAACAAACGAATTCAATCGTCTGTTTTGGATGATATTCTTTTGTCTTATGAATCAGACGGATTTGATTTGTATCGTTCTGAAATCAACACAATTATTGCTGACCGATTCGAGCATGATCAAAAGAACTTTGAGATTAAAAAATTTGCGATCTTTTCTACAGAAGCAAAAGATCCAAAACAAGCTAGTAAGAGACTTTCAACGATGTTCCAGAACTTTGAAAAACGTTTTAACGAAACAGATGTTGATCTAACTATGAAAAAATTGGATGGCCTTGAGAGATTAGAGCTGATGGCTGGTATTTTGTGTCCTAATAAACATTTTACTATTGATTATAAGGACATTGCTTTATCTGGGTTATCAAGTAAAGCTTTTATTGCGCCGAATCGATTCCATTTCTTTGATGAACATTTCAAAATGGATAACAAGTTTGGAAAGATTCTATATATTCGAGAATATCCTAAGCACTTAGAAGATAAACTTATTCATGAACTATGTAAGTCAGGAAGGGAAATAGCTATTTCAATTCATGCTAAGCCTTATGACATGACAAAATTCAAGAAAGATTTAAGAAACAAAGCTGCGTTGAACAAAAAAGACATCGTTAATCAGCAACGTAAGAATTTCAAAGATGGATTATCGGAAGACATGGTTTCTGGTCTAGCAGCTGAAATTCAGTCCACTACAGAAGAAATTACGAATGAATTAAGAGAAAATGGGCAAAAAACTTTTTCAGGTATTTTTGCTGTGTTATTACTAGAGGATACTTTGGAAGAGTTGAGGCTAGCAGCAAAAGAAATCAAAGATATAGCAGATACATGGCATGTTGAATTTGACGATGTCTATAAGATGCAAGAAGAAGCATTAAATACGATTTTACCAATTGGAAAACCGTATTTAGATGTGGAAAGAAATTACATGCGAGATATGACGACAAGCAATGTGGTCACGCAAATACCATTTACCAATATAGAATTGCAAAGTCCTACTGGTCAATATTATGGACAGAATCAAATGAGTAATAACATGATTACTATTGATCGAAAAAAAGATTTAATCACACCGTCTGGTCTGATTTTAGGATCTTCAGGTTCAGGCAAAGGAATGACAGTCAAATGGTCGATGATTTTTGGTTTATTGAAAAATAGAAATAATCGACGTGAAAATGTGATCATTGTAGATCCTGAAAGTGAGTATTTGCCAATCGGAAAAGCATTTGGTGCGCAGATATTGGAAATTTCAACAGGCACAGAACACTATTTAAATATTTTAGATATGGCTGATCAGCGATTTCTAGATCAAGAAGATAAAAAGGACGATTTAGTAAAAGAAAAAGCGAATTTACTTGTTAGCTTATTTGAATCTGTTCTAAAAGACTTTTCTGATTTAGATGCGAGTATTGTTGACCGTGTTACTCGTGAGACATATAAGGTATTTTCAGATAACCAATACACACCTACACTTGTAGATTGGTATGAAATTTTGAAAAAACAACCAGAAGCTGAAGCTAGGCAGCTAGCGCTCAAAGTTGAGCCTTATGCAATTGGTTCACAAGATATATTTGCTCATCAAACAAATATTGATTTGAATGCTCCTTTCATTATTTTTAATATCAAACATTTAGATGAACACATGAAACCATTCGCTATGAAAGTTATTTTGGATCAAATTTGGAAGCAAGTCGTTATGAATCAAGGAAAGTTAACGACATACTTGTATTTTGATGAATTGCAGTTGAATTTTGATACGGAAGCAAATGCGTCATGGTTCATGAAATTATGGTCACGTGTAAGGAAATATGGAGCAATTCCTACTGGAATCACTCAAAATATTTCTACACTTTTAGAAACGTCGGAAGGACAAAAAATGATTTCGAATACTGAATTTATTGTTCTATTGCGACAAAAATTAGTTGATCAAGAGCATTTACAAAGAGCAATCAAGCTTCCGCCAAATCTGATGAAATATATTGGGGAAAAAGTCCCGAAAGGAACAGGTTTAATCTCAGCTGGAGGCGTTGTTGTGCCATTCCAAAATCCTATTCCTGAAAATACAGAATTGTTTGAGTTGATGAATACGGACGCTAATTGAGGAATTTCTTATGAGTAAAAAAGATAAATTCGATTATTTTGAAAAGGAAAAAGCAGAAGGAAAGAAGTATTCCTCTGCTTTTTCTAGTTATTCATCTAGCAGAAAAAAGAAAAAATCTACCAACAATAAAGTTTCTAACAAATACCAAGGAACGCGTAATAGAGTAAAAATTCATCCAAGTGACTTTAAAAGTGTTCGTGAAAGAGTAAAGCTCGGAGTAAAAGCGAACATGACCATAAATCCTAGAAAAGCAACGAGAAATAGTCGGAAAAGCTATAAACAAGCAAAGAGACATTATAAGTTAAAGAAAAAAGAGGCACAAGCGGATCGGAAGTTAGTTCATGCTTTTTCAAAATCTGCTCCAGATGAGTCAAGTAGTATACGAAAAGCATTTGATTATTCGAAAGAAAAACTGGAAAAGAAAGCAGAAGAATCAGCAGCGACTGCTAAAGGCAGTAAAATTGATCGTAAAGTTGCTAAAAACATCTACATGCGCACAAAAAAAGCTGATCCAACAAGATTAAACAATGTAGTAAAAACAACAACGGTTGCAGCAGTTCGCCGAAAAGTAGAAAAATCTGCTGGGCAAGATGATATTTTGGGCGAGGGAGTAAAGATTCGCCAAGGAAGCCGGCAACGCACACATATTTACCAATCAACAAAATATTTAGTTAAAGGTTCTCATAGAGTTACTATAAAAGCAGGGAAAGGTACTTATGGGGTGGCTAATCGTTCCTATAATTTTGTTAGAGGAAAAGGATTTCAAAAAACGCCAGTCGAGTATTCAAAAGTACGTCAAACAGCAAAAAAACTAAGAAATTTCAGACATCGTTTGAAAATGAGTCGATTGGGACGTACGGCTTCGAGTACTTCAAGGATTACTGGAAGTATTGTCCGTGTGCTCAATGCGCCATTAAAATTAAAAAACGCAGCAATAATAGGTAGTGTTCTTCTTTTCTTAATGTTCTTGTTTGCGATTTTCGGCTCTTCAATGCCAAGTACAATTTATCAAGATGAGTTTGATTTAACTGACTCTTGGACTTATATGACAAAAGAAGATGCTGAACATAGTGATGATACGTATTTGTTTTATACGAACTTTGATGATGTTATGTTTTATATGAATTATAAGTATGAGGATTATAAACTGACAGACCGAATTGCTTGGTATCGTTTCAAAACATTTCAAGAATATTTATCTGATCTATGGAAAGATATGAATAATTTAGAGGGGGACTATACGTTTACCTCTATGGATGACCTAATGAAGGATAAAGATTCGCCCTATTATTTAAAACCAGAGGAATATGAGGAACTTCGAGAGCTAGTCAATGAATTTGGTTATTTGATGAGTAGTTCATTAAGCTTTCCGTATGAAACCGACAGTTTACCAATTGCTAGAAGATATGGGTATGAAGTAGCTGGAGAGCAACTGGTTCTTCATAAAAACATACAGGTGAAGGTAGAATCTAATAAAGATATTTTAGCACCCATGAGTGGAAAAATTCGATGGACTCAGGATCAAAAGCAGGTAATTATAGAAAGTGAAGAGGATCAAAGAATTTTTCTTACAGGAGTTACTGCTCCACGACATGAAAACAATCAGACTGTTGAGTCAGAGGAAACGATTGGTCGTGCCTCTGGTGACGTAATAACCATATCATATGAAAAATATGATACGGAACAGAATAAGTGGCGACGTGTAAATCCTGCTTTTTATTTTCCTAAAGTGACTTATCTGCAAACTACAGTTATAACGGAAAATTTTGAACCAGAAGGAGATCGTTTAAAGAATGCGAAATATATTCGTACTCAACTGAAAAAGCTAGGCTATGACGACAAAGGAATTGCGGCAATGTTAGGGAATCTTGATGTCGAAAGTTCTATTAATCCTAAGCGAGCAGAGGGAGACTATCTTTCTCCACCAGTTGGGGCCTCAAAAGATTCTTGGGATAATTCAGCTTGGTTGTCTATGGGCGGAATGGATATTTATGGGAAGTACCCTAATATTTTACATCGAGGGTTAGGATTAGGCCAATGGACCGATACAACGGATGGTAGCACACGCCATACATTGTTACTGGACTTTGCCAAGCAAAAGAAAAAGAAGTGGTATACATTACCATTACAACTAGATTTTATGTTGAATGGAGATACGCCAGGGTATCGAACAATATTGAAAAACACGTTAAGTGCTAAAGCAGGGGATACCGTTGCCGAGCTTACTAGATATTTTTTGATGAGGTGGGAAGGCAACCCTGGAGATAAACTTCAAGAACGCATTCAAGCAGCTGAAAATTGGTATCAATATTTCACTCGTACTGCAGGTGATGGAAATTATATTTTACCGATTGATCCACCGAAAATTAGTTCTTGGTATGGGAATCGATATTTAGGCGGATCTGTAGATTTTCATAGAGGACTTGATTTTGCATCTACTCAAGGGACTCCTGTTAAAGCGATTGCCGATGGAGAAGTTATTGCTGCTGAGTATCACTATTCTTGGGGGAATTACGTTCGAATAAAACATAAAAATGGTCATTGTAGTTTGTATGCTCATAATTCTCAACTGAAAGTTAAAGTTGGTGATCAAGTGAAGCAAGGAGATATCGTAAGTCTTGTAGGGAATACAGGAAATAGTTTTGGTGCTCACTTGCACCTTGAGTATTCTACTTCCACGGATTTATCCGTTAATAGTTTGATGGATCCAGCTGTAATTTTGGGCATAAAAAAATAATGGATTAGGAGGGAAAAACGGTTAAGGACCATGCTTGAAAGAGAGGGCCTTGACTTTTTTATGTATAACGAAAAGAGAATACAGATATTAAAAAAAGCGATTTTAATCGGAGTTGCTGCGATTTCAATTGTGTTTGGTTTTGTATTAGGACAAGCGAGTCCGAATATGAAAGAAAATTCGGAAGAGACGAAAAAGGCGGAAAAAATTGAGCAACAAATTCAAGAAATGTCAGACGAAAAATTATTGGAAACTGAAGATGTTGAAACCTTCTTGATTGCCTATTTTACTAAGCGGGATCTTGGCGAGAACCGTAATCGATATAAACTGCTTATGACTGAAGCAATGTACAAGCAAGAAACAAGCAACGAAGATTTACCGATTAATCAAGCCTATAAGGGGTATGTGATCAATCAAGTGTTTGATAATGCAACTATCTACATTGACCCATTAGAATCCGTAGCAATTGCTCAAGTACAATATCATAACACACAACTTTTAGAAAAAGGCACGACAAAAGGAGCTTTGATCGATAATAAAGAAGAGGAAACATTAAAAATTACCTTCACGAAGCAAGGTGACAAATATTTAGTTAATGCGATTGAAAGTGTCCTATTGACTTCTACTGGTGTCAGAAGTTCAAGTAATACGTATGAGGAAGTTGAGTACCCAGAAGAATCAACATTCACAGATGAAAAACAAACAGATAAAAAGACATCTGATTCGACAGAAAATCAATCAACGAAGGAATCCGTTGAAAGGAACGAACAGTTAGAAGGGAGTGTACAGTAAATGGCTAAGTTGAAAGATCTTGAAAAGAAGCAACAAAAAGTCGAACAAGAACTAGAAAAAGCCAAAATAGGTTTAGAAAAGGCAAAAAAACTGGTAAAGAAAAAAGAAGAAGAGTTGAAGTTTTTAAACGCAGATCTTATCTCTAGTCTTTTGGTTGAAAATGATATGACTATGTCAGAATTAACCGCTATGTTCTCAGAAAATAATGGCCGAATAGATTCAAAAGAAAGTATGGTTCAGGAGGAATTTGTTCATGAAACTATTATCACTACTAATGAATCGTAAGAAAGAGATTTTCGAATTTATTTCTGTAAAAAACTTAGAATTAGAAGAAATTACGAGTGTGTCTGAACTTATTTCTTGGGTAGAACAAGAAAATGCACGCCTTTTTGAACGAGGGGAATGTGGTTCTGTTGTAGCAGTGAAAAAAAATCATAAAGGAAAAACTTTATTTGCAACTAAAATCGACTTACCTATATCTCTTGAAACAGATTTTGATGAGCATTTGTATGAATTTTATACAAAGAAACCAGTACCGTTTGATCAATCTATCTTGAATGTGGAAGAAAAAACAGAACAAGAGTCTACTTCTGTTTTTTCTGCTCAAAAAGAAGTAGGAGATTATGCCCCAGTACCTGAAATTCTAGATAGTCCCTTAGAAGAATCTGAAGAAGAAAGATTAATTCATGAAAAATCTTCTCTCGAGAAGGATATGAACTGGCAAGTGGAAGCGATTGAACATTCGAATACAGATTTTGAATCAAAATTACCTGTAACAGAAGTTATTTCAGAAATTAAGCATTCAAATTTGGTTTCTGAACCTTTAACTAAAGAATCAATGTCTGAAGAAATGAGCAAACTAACAATCATTGAGCGAGAAGTAATTAAGCAACCGACTACTTTTACAGCCAAGAGTTTTGAACAGCGGTTAAATGCCTTTATTGATCAAGAGTTGAAGAATATTCAGAATGAAATCCAGTTGATCGATAAACGAGACTTAATTGAGACAGAAGTTTCCTCGACTGTTCGTCAAGAGGAAGAACGTATGTTGGAACTGATTGATCAGACGCTTACAAATCAACGTGTAAAGGCAATTGAAGAAGAAAATTTAAGGCATCAGAAGGAATTAGAAGCGATTAATGCATGTTTTGAACAGGAAACACAGAAGCAACGTATGGATACAATAAGACAATATGAAAAAGAAGCGAAAAAACGGATTATTGAAGAATATCAACGTCAAACGGAAGAAATAGAGCAGATTGTTCAACTTCGGATATCTATGTTGCAAGAAAGACGCGAAAAATTAGGAGAAAACTTTGAAAAAAAATTAAATACAATTCTTAGTACGGTTCGACAAGGAAATCAAGTATCTGAAGAAGATTCGGAGCATTTGAAGCAAATAAAAAATAGTCCACCCCTACAAACTGAGAGTATGGAAGAGCGGCAAGTATTGATGTAATGGCGTTTAGTTTGATATTTAACTTCGTTTACAATTCAAAGTCTATGGAATTAAAAGAGGCGACAGTTGCGATTTTAGCAACTGGCGTCTTTTTTAGTTGAAAGAGGGGATTATGAGTGGATCAAAAAGAAACGATACATGAAATTTATGTGAAAGGAGTTGTCACTCTGAAGGCATTTTTTCAGTCTTTATTGATTATGAATGATAAAGCTGAATTATTGGCTGAAAAAGTATTGAATCGTTATTCTACTGGTGAAACTAAGCTATATAAATTGCTAAATCAATCTGATCCAGTGAGTGTCCAATTTCTTTCTCAAAAAGTAGATTTAGACAAAATACGCTCGTATTTAAATCAACATGATATTTCATTTGCGTTTAAACAGGATGAGAATGGGGTAAAAATGTATTTTAAAACGAAAGATCAGCAGTTACTTACAGAAGCTTTAAAGCCGATTTTAAAGGATATTACGAAAGATTTGGATAGTTTTTCTCGTAAAGTATTAAAACGCCCTGGAACAATGAGTTTTGAAGAACGAATTGCTTATGCACGAAAACACCAAGCAAAATACACGGGTGTTCTTTCAAAGGCACCAAATTTAAAAGCCCCTAAAATAGCGAAATAGGAGGAAATCATGCAACATTATAAGAAACCTTTTAAACCGTATTTTTATTTTTCTATTGTGTTAGCAATTATCTTTTGGGCAGGGAGTAATTGGATTCTGACTCTTCCATTCTCAGATTTCTATGAAAAAATGAATTTTGTTCTTTCTACGAAGGGCTTACAACACTTTATCCATGGGTTTGTAACCTATTTATTAATGGTTCAACCATTAACGATTATAGCCAGTATGACAGGGTTCTTACTTGGTATGATGGCTTATTCTTATCGGAACGATAAAGGAATTTATCGACCGAATGAGGAACATGGTTCTGCGCGCTATGCAACGGAAGCTGAAATGCAGAAGTATTCGGACAAAGATAAATCATACAATATGATTTTATCTGAGCGGGTTTCAATGGGATTGTTAAATGAGCGGTTACCTTATTCTGTACAACGGAATAAAAACACTTGTCTTATCGGAGATCCAGGTTCGGGGAAGACACGTTATTATATTAAACCGAATATTATGCAAATGAATGCTAGCTTTTTTGTGACAGATCCCAAAGGCTTATTAGTTGGAGAAACTGGGCAAATGTTAAAAGATCATGATTATCAAATCAAAATATTTGATCTTTCGAGATTAACCACTAGTGATCATTTCAATGTATTTAATTATATCCATGATGAATTGGATATTGATCGTGTGTTAGAAGCAATAACAGAAGGGACTAAAAAAACTGAACAACAAGGAGAGGACTTCTGGATTCAAGCAGAAGCCCTTTTAATTCGTGCCTTCATTGCTTTTTTATGGTTTGACGGTCAAGACAATGACTATACGCCAAATCTTTCCATGATTGGGGAAATGTTGCGGTTTACGAAACGAAAAGATCCTAAGGTACCAAGTCCAGTTGAAGAGTGGTTTGAAGAACAGAATCAGATTCGGCCAAATAATTACGCTTATAAACAGTGGACATTATTCAACGATTTATTTGAAGCTGAAACACGTGCAAGTGTACTCGCAATAGCATCAGGTCGCTATTCTGTTTTCGATCATGAGCAAGTTGTCGATATGGTCAAAGAGGACACGATGGATATTGAAAGTTGGATAGAGAAGAAAACAGCTGTTTTTGTGATCATTCCTGAAACGTCCGCAGCCTATAACTTTTTATCAGCTATTTTTGTTGCGACAGTGGCAGAAGTTCTACGTTCTAAAATTGATAAAGTTCTCACTGGAGAAACAAAACTACCCGATAATATGAAGTTGCTCCCTTTTCGTTTTTTACTTGATGAATTTGCGAATATCGGTCGTATTCCGAACATCGAGAAATTTTTATCAACGTTTAGGAGTCGGAATATGTCGATTGTAATGGTTTTACAAGCACTGGATCAGCTGAAAGGAATGTACAGGAACACTTGGGCTTCCATGGTAACTACTTGTGCTAGCTTACTTTTTTTAGGCGGCGAGGAAGAAGCTACTATGAAATATCTTTCTCAAAGAGCTGGAAAACAAACGATTTCTGTTCGTAATCATAGTATAGGAAGTCGATCTGGAGGTTCGGAAAATCGTCAAAGACAAGGCAGGGATTTACTTACACCAGATGAAATTAGCCGAATCGGAGGTGACGAATGTTTGGTTTTTATATCAAAAGAAAATGTATTCAAAGATCGTAAATACTCATTGGAAAATCATCCGATGGCTGATCAACTTGCAAATAGTCCAAAAGATTCGAATTGGTATCGCTACAAACGTTATCGAAATGAGGTTGAAAAACTATTTGATCAAACGAAGGAACCTGAAGTCATTGACTACGGCACAGTTGAATCTGAAGCAAGTTAAATAAGGAGGAAATAAAATGACTCGAACGCATGATGAGCGCGAAAAGCAGTTAAAAGAAGCACGACAAAAAGACATTATTGCAGTTGCAGAATCACTTGGTATGGCTATTGGAGGTAGAGGCTCTCACTTGTATTGGGCTGAACATGATAGCTTTCGTTTTTATTTGAAAAAAAATTATTTTTATTGGAATTCTCGGCAAGTAGGGGGTGGTCCAATTGAGTTAGTGCAATTAATGAAAGAGTGCAGTGTGAAAGAAGCGATTCAGTTTTTGAATGATCCTACCTATGAGATAGGTCAAGCAGTAGTTAGAAAAGATGAAACAAAAGAATTCAACTATTTTATGAAAGATCATACAAAAATGACTCTTACAAAAGATTATTTGGTGAAAGAACGGAAAATCAGTCAAGAAACTGTTGATTTCTTTATTCGTCAAGGGTTGTTATCACAAGCAACCTATCGAGATCCACGAGACGGTAAAACGGAACCAGTAATGGTGTTTAAATCTAGAGATCGTAAAAATAAAATTACCAGTGTTTCATTGCGTGGTCTTTGGAAGCAAGAGAAGCATGAAGGGAATGGGTATCTTCGTCGTGTATTAGGAGACGGATACACAGGACTAACTTTAAAAGTAGGAAATCCTCCTGAAGGGGCAGAAATTTCAAAAGCGCGCCCGTTACGAATTATTGCCTTTGAAGCACCTATCGATTTGATGAGTTATTACGAACTGTATAAGGAAAAATTAGGCGATGTGATACTACTTGCGATGGATGGATTGAAAAAAAGCACGATAGCCAAGCTTTTGGCTAATCAGATGAATGTCGATTTATCTGAAGAAGAAAAGCCTGAGTTTATTGATACGCTATCAAAAAGAATGAAAAGGAATGATTTGATTCAACTTGTTTTGGCTACAGATAATGACTCAGCAGGCAAGGAATTTATTCATCAATTCCAGAATGTGCCTTTTTCCGTTGATACTCCCTTACCACCACTAGAGCCAGGACAAAAGAAAAGCGATTGGAATGATGTGTTAGTTCGAAAAAAATCAAACCAAGAAAAAAAGCAATTAGAAAAGGAGGGTCTTTCTATGGAATCAAAAAACGTAATAAAAAAACATTCACAAGAAGGAACCGTTTTAGAAAATTTTACCTCATCGAAAATCGAAGAAGCAAATAAGGCAATTGTTCGGGAAGTTGAAAAAAGTTTAGAAGAGACTGTTTCAGAATTAGGACAACCAGCAAATCACTATCTGTCAAAAGATGAAGTTCAAAAAATGCTTGATGAACATTTTTCAAAAATTGAACAACTACTATCAAAATATATAAATAGTGTAGATGAAATAAAAGAGCCAACGATTGAACAAGCAGTAGAAGTCACAGAAAAACTCTCCCAAGAATTGAAACATCAAAATGAACGTTTTACTGATACATTAAGAACCGCTCTAATTATGAAGAAAAATGATGTGGTTTATAACTTACAAGAACATGTAGACGATTTTCGTTTGTTTATAAAGAATGGCATTAATAAACGTATGCTTCGGATTAATGACTTGATTAAACAATTTGCGGAAAAAATAGAACGTAAATTTGCGATTGAAGAAAAAATTCATCGGGTACATCCAAATGAAAAATATCAACAATGGAGTACGAACAAAAGTGAATCAGCAATTACTTCTGAGGAACAGAACAAAACAATTGATGGTAAAGAGCATAAAACTACTATTCATTTGACTAACACTAAAAAGAACAGACCAAAAAATAAATTTGAAGAGCGTGTTGAACGAGCTAGAGCAAAACAAGCAATCATAGAGAAAGAACAAGCAACTCTTTCAAAAGAAACACCTGAAGTTAAAAAAGGCTCTACTAGAAAAAAATAAAAACATAGAGAGGAGCAACTTTTTGAAATGCAGCAACTTACGAAAAAAAATGAACAGCCAACAATTCAAGAATTAATAAAATCAAAAAACTATAAGGGATTGTCTATGCATTTAAAAGAAGGCATAAGTGCTTATCTTGAAAGTGATACTTTTAAAAACTATCTGAATTTTATTTCTCAATTTCATAAATATTCTTCAAAAAATGTTCGCTTGATTTTGGAACAGAAGCCAGATGCACGTTATGTTGCAAGTTTTAAAAAATGGAATGAAATGGAGCGAAAGGTAAAAAAAGGTTCAAAAGCAATTTATGTCTATGCGCCAAGTACAGTTATAAAAAAAGATAAAGACGGGAATCCTGTTAAAGATGAAAATGGAAATATCATCAAAGAACAGCGATTTTTTTTGGTTCCTGTGTTTGATGTTAGTCAAACACAAGGAGAAAAAGAAATACCAAAACCTGTTTATCATTTAGAAGATAATTTAAAAGACCCAAAACGTTTCTCACAATTATTTAAAGGATTAAGTGAATTATCCCCTGTGCCAGTGAAAATTGAAGCAATAGATTCTGAGGCAAATGGATTCTATCGTGTGGAAGAAAAAGAGATTATCATTCAAGAAGGTTTAGGTCATGAAATGACATTGAAAACGCTTGCTCACGAAATTGCGC